>CAIWVW010000034.1 GCA_903916255.1 uncultured Bacteroidota bacterium | reverse complement strand
TGGGTAAGATACCTCACTTCGTTCGGAATGACAGAGCTTGTGGTGTAATTGTGGGTAGTGGCGGCGGGCTGCGTCCGCCGCCACTCCAAAAAAAATAGCCTTATTGTCATTCCGAACAAAGTGAGGAATCTCTCCGGCCTATACCGTATTTATTTTTTCTAAAAACTCATCCTTGTATAGCCCACCCAGCGGAACAGTCGAGTTATTTTCCAGAATAACTTTTGTGTGGTCGATAGACGAAACCTTGTCTAACGCCACTATAAACGAGCGATGCACGCGGGCAAAACGGTCAGACGGTAATTTATCCTGTATCCCTTTCATAGTAGAACGGATAACGAATTTATCGTCCATGGTAAATATATTCACATAGTCTTTCAAGGCTTCAATGTAAACAATATCCCTTGTGCGGACTTTAATCAGCTTCGATTCCTTTTTTATAAAAACAATATTCTTTTTGCTTTCAGAGTTGGAGAGTTTGAAAAGCATTTCATTTTCACGAACCAACAATAAACGGCACTTTCTGCCTTTATAAACGATGGGATGCCCCCTAAGTTCCAAATGCGCTATAGAGCCATCACCTTTTATAAATCTGATTTCGTAAATAACCTCGCGGTTCTTCTGTATCTCTTGCCTTACCAGGGGCAAATCATCCTTGTAAACATGGTCAAGCAAGTCTTTGCCGATAACATCCTCTCTTTCTCTTTTTACAATTTGCAGGAACTGGTCATTTACTTCTATCGGGAACGATTTATCAAGAATTGCCATCCCGTTATTCGTTATTTTAAACGCTATTTTAAAGATGCTTTCCGGAAAATTTTCTTCCATTTTTTATACCTTCAATTTTTAAAAGATGAGTGTTACAACAGGGGAAATGCCGAACAAAATTACGAAATAAAAAGGAAATTGGATTTAACTATAAACTTCAGGATTCAGCAAAATTTCCTTTGCCAGTTGCATCGGTATGCTGATATATTTCTTTTCCAAATAATCAACCACTTTTTCAAGCACCTCTTTCGAATCGGGGCTTAATGCTTCAATTTCTTTCGAAAACACACTCGTCATGGCTTGTTCCCTTAGCTTATGCACCTGTTGCGGAACCACACTCATTGCAATTTCAATTTTGCGACCCTGAATGTCTTTGTAGTATTCTTCAATTGCATTCGCAATAATAGTATCAGCTGCACTCATTTCCGATTTGCGGCCTTCCAGGTTTTCTTTGGCAACTGCTTCAATGTCGGCGGTGCTTACTGATTGTACATTTGGCAACCCCGCTACTTCCTTATCCACATTAAATGGTAAACCCAAATCTACAATGGTTTTCATATTCGTATCGCCCATGCGGATTTTTTCAAATAGTGCCTTATCTACAATAGGTTTTGCACTTTGCACGCAGGTAATTAAAATATCAAATCCACCGGTATAATTTTCAAGGTCCTTTAATGAATGCGCCTCGATGCTGCTGTATTTAGCTGCTAATTCGTTGGCATGTTTTAAGGTGCGGTTAAACACCGCAAATTTATTGAACCCGTGTTTGCTTAAATATTTCACAAGTACATCTGCGGTTTGGCCTGCGCCAACCATAATCACCCTAGAATTGCTGCTAACGCGCCATTCCTGCAACTTGCGGCATGCCAGCGACATTACGCTTACTGGTTTTTCAGCAATTTTGGTATCGGTATATACTTTCTTGGCTGTCTCTATTGTTTTACGCATCAGTATGCGAATGAAATCATCGGTAAGGCCCTGTGCATGCGACCAATCGTAGGCGTTACGCATTTGCGTGATGATTTCCCTTTCGCCAACCACCAGCGAATCTAACGAAGAGGCCACATTAAACACATGTTTAACGGCTGCTTCTCCGGTATATAGCAAGGCTGATTTTGTAAACTTTTCCACCTTTTCGGCTTTCCATTCAGGATGCAAAATGTGCAATACTTTGCCCACTTGCGTTTGGGTTATTGCCGTGGATGATGACACAAAGAACTCCATACGGTTGCAGGTGCCAAGATACATAAGGCCCTTCGCATTCAGTTCGGTTTTGATAGCCTGCAGCCTTTCACCTAATACGGACTCATCTACAAATACTTCGTCCAGGTTTTTTATACCCGTGGAGTGGTGGTTAAAAGCAATTACAGAATATCTGTTCATGGGTTATTTTAACAGCACAAAGGTCTGATAAACCCTGAGGTGCATTGTCATAGAAATGTCATATTTATTTATGACTTATGTCACGAAAGGAGCCCAGCATCTTTACCATATCGGGTTTCAGGCTCTCCATTTTCTCTTTTTTTCCCCAGGTAAGTAACATAAAGTAGCGTTCAGGCGTGGCGATAGCTTCCATTTCATAAAACACGCTTACCCCATTTACCACCCCGGTCATTTCGGCGGTGTAGGCCGAATCGGTATTCACTTTTACAAGCATGGCGGGCGTTATTTTAGCCGAATCGATAAAGGGTTGGCTCACGACAGAATCGTAATACATTTTAAGCGTATTTTCGTTCATGCCCTTGCGCAAGGTATCTATAACCATCAGGAAAACTGCAGCCGAGTCACTGTTATAATTCATAGCCACCGGAAAAGGATACGTACCCGTTCCGGCACTCATGTATGCCGGCACCTGTAAGGTAAACAAATTATTTACCTGAACCTCTTTAAACACGGTTGGCTTTTTGCAATTGCTGAACAGGGTTAGAAATGCAACAAGAAGGGTTAGGCGGAGGAGGTTTTTCATAGAAGAGTATAGGGTAGTGAGTATTGAGTATTGGGTGGCAAAGTTAGGGAATAAACACGTTCTCTCGTCATTGCGAGGCTCTGCGAAGCAATCTTGCCCTATCGTCTAGACCTTACTTTCTCAACTTCAGCAGTAATTTCGTCTAATGTGGGGGCTGATTTTGATTTAGCTTTTAACTTCTTTAACAAAATAGCAAAGCCATTCCTTGAATTATCCTGAATTGAAATAAGACTAAGGTCAGTCAATTCTTTTAAAATCCACTTTGCTTTCGGATTTAGTATTTGGATTCTTAAAATCTTCAAACTTTTAAAATATATAGACTAAATTTATTGAGTCGCTTTGATAATCGCAGCCATTATAACCAGAATTAAATCATCAGCCTATTTTTAAGCTTTTTTCCACATAGTAGTTTCAACACCTGAATTAAATTTTACAATTTTTTCCCAATCAATAGAGCCGTCATCTTTACAGTATTCATTGGCAAATTCTTTGGTAAATTTGTTTATCATTTGAGCATAGGATTTCATAAAATCATCATTTTTCTCTTTAGCTTTATGTCCAAGTGGTTCAATAATTTCAGTATATAGGTTGGTATCACCTGAAATAAACTCCCAAAACATTTGTCCGCAATATTTATAATACTCTCCCTTATCAGGATTACGGTCTTTTCCATAACAACAACCATTAACAGCTGTAATTACAAGTTTTGAATTACTTGTACGCAAAGTTCTCTTTGCTGTTTTAAAATCAGAAATCATTTTCTTCGTCTGTGAACTATTACCCCAATTCGGACCTGATTTTATAGTTACAATATAACGAATATTGCCTTTATCAAATTCAAGGTCGATACCTGTAATTCCAGACTTTCGTCCATTATAAACAGCATGATTAATAAAAATCGCAAGCCCTTCTAACCAATCACCAAAAATAGTTTCCTCGTTAGATGAAATATGTGCATCAACTATTCCCCGAACAATTTGTTCTGCCGTTAAAACATATTTTGCCTTATATAGGTACGGATTTTTTCTTTTTAAAACTTTTGAAAGTTTCAAATCGTCTAGGCTTTGTATTCTTTTCTGGTGGAATGTTCCTATGTTTTCCTCAACGAATAGAGTAATGTCTTTGAGATTTAGTTTTTTCATATTTTACTTTTGGCTCTAAAAGATACATTTCGACCGGCTTTAATTGATTTTTCACCATTTCATAATACTCTTCCTTGACATCAATACCTATTGATTGGCGCTTCATCCTATTTGCAACGATTAAGGTAGTTCCAGATCCCATGAATGGGTCTAAAACAACATCTTGTTCTTTAGTGAATAGTTTTATAAACCATTCAGGAAGTTCTTCTGGAAATGCAGCGCTATGATTTTTATTGTTGCACTCAGTAGCGAGATGTAAAACATTTGTTGGATATGCTTTATCCCTATCAAGCCAGTTCGAAATATTTTTCCCGAAGCCACTACCAACTTTTGAATTATCCCTAACTTTATCTGTTTCCGATAACTTTTTTAATCTAGTCTTTGCCCAATCACCCATAGGAACCATTACTTCTTCTTGGTACATGTTGAACTTTTTATCCTTATTAAATTGAAGCAATCGTTCCCATGAATCACGAAATCGATTAGGCCATTTCCCAGGGTAACAGTTTTTTTTATGCCATATGAACTCCTCTGTCCAAAACCATCCTTGTTTTCTCATTGCAAGAATTAACTCCATTACATAAGTACTTCGCTCTCCTTCTACCACTTTTTCTTTTATATTTAAAACGAATGTGCCTGAAGGCTTTAAAACTCGCAAAAGTTGTTTCGATATAGGAAGAAACCATTCAACATATT
Source organism: uncultured Bacteroidota bacterium (assembly GCA_903916255.1). Taxonomy (GTDB): domain Bacteria; phylum Bacteroidota; class Bacteroidia; order JABEUT01; family JABEUT01; genus JABEUT01. The sequence goes on along the minus strand of CAIWVW010000034.1, from coordinate 65,754 downwards.
TCTCATGAGGGATCCCACCATAGGTATCTTTTCGCTGATCGGCATAGGGCGGCGAAGTAATAATTAAATCAACAGTATTACTCTTAATTTTTTTTAATTCTTCCTTACTATCACCAAGGTATAAATCAGTTAGTAATTCCATACAATAAACAAAATTAAATCATAATCAATGTTCCAAAGTTATCTAAAGATTTCGAGCATTAATAAATTAACTACAAATTTTAGATTTAATTTTAATTATTTTGCCCCCAGTAGGCCCCCCAGTAGGCGCTGATTTGCAATCAGTGCCCTATTAACTTCTAATCTTTGATTACCCCTATCCCCCCCCAGTAGGCGCTGGTTTGCAATCAGTGCCCCATTAACTTGTAATCTTTGATTACCCCTATAAACGTCGCTAATAGAACTTAATTGCAAATTAAACTACCGAAGCAAATCAGCGCCTACGGTGGGCTTCCTCCACTAATTCGGTACCACTACTTAGTGTTTTAGGCCTTTTCCATTTTTCACCCTAATAAATGTCACGCATTTGCCACGCAAAGTTGAAATGCAACACTCGGAAAAAAAGCGCTGAAACACCTTATCTTTCTGATTTTCTGAACATAAAACCCTAATTTCAACATTCAATACTCTCTATAAAAGTGTTGCATTTAAAATCGAATTTTCGGGTAAAAAACAAGTAGAAATCTTACAGTCCATAACTCCTGGTTAATTTCTTACCTTTGAGTTTTAAAACGCTTATGAAAAAATTCCTGAAATGGTTTTTATATGTTATCCTGTTTATAGTAGTAGCAGTAAATGCTATTATACTGTTTACAGGCAGGTTTTATATTTATAAAGCTATAGCCAACACATACCTGAAAGGCCGCACGGGCGTTAGCATTGATGAATATGGCATTTTTGCCAACCGGGTAGTAAAGACGGGTAAGCCGCAACCATGGCCCATTTCCAAAAACTATAATACGAAGTCCATTTCAGCCGACTACCTGAAACAAATAGAGGGCTTCAAAACCGAGGCCTACCTGATTATCAAGAATGACTCACTATGCTATGAGCAATACTGGGACAGCTATTCAGACACATCACACACCAACTCCTTTTCTATGGCGAAAAGCATAGTAAGTATCCTTATAGGAATAGCCATACAGGAGGGCAAAATAAAAAGCATCGACCAGCATGTGTCCGATTTCATACCCTCCTTCAAAGCGGGCATGGATAGCCTTTTGCGGATTAAAGACCTGCTTACCATGAGCTCGGGCATCAACTTTCAAGAGAGCTATGTAAGCCCGTTTGCCTATCCGGCTGAGGCATACTATGGCAGTGACCTGATTGAAAATACGTTGAAATATAAAGTGGTTTCTGAACCCGGTAAGGAATTTATTTACCTGAGCGGAAACTCACTTCTGCTGGGCTATATAATAACTATTGCTACAGGAAAAAGCCTAAGCGATTATGCTTCTGAAAAACTTTGGATTCCACTTGGAGCAGAGCATCCGGCCTACTGGAGCCTCGACCACGAAGGGGGTATGGAAAAATCGTATTGCTGTTTTAACTCTAATGCCCGCGATTTTGCAAGGCTGGGGCAACTTTATCTCGACTCAGGCAAATGGGCCGGAAAACAATTGGCTCCAAAGGATTATGTGCTGGCATCTATGAAACCTGCCTTATCTGAACACTATGGCTACAACTGGTGGATTCTGAATTGTGATGGGCATAATGTGCCATACTGCCGGGGAATATTAGGGCAATATATTTTCGTTATCCCCGATAAAAACATGGTGGTGGTGCGGCTCGGCAAAAAACGAGGTGTAGTAAATGACAACGTACCAAGTGATGCGCTTATCTATTTAAAAGCGGCATTTGAAATGCAGTGAGTACATTTATCACACTTTACAATCCAAAACGTGTTTATTTTGCATAAAAATTTTGAAGCGGAAATATGACCAAGACTAAACACATAGTTATTATAGGAGGCGGGTTTTGCGGCACGATGACTGCTACTAATTTAATCAGAGGAGCCAAAGGCCCTTTGAAAATTACTGTAGTAAATTCGGGTGCGCCATTTAATTTAGGAGTGGCTTACAATACCTATTCTGCAACACACCTGCTGAATGTTGCAGCCGGCAATATGAGCGTATTTCCGGAGGATATGATGCACTTTACGAATTGGGTAAAGAGCAAAGACGAGTACAGCGAATTTGAAACCGATTTATTATCTAAAACTTTCCTGCCGAGAAATCTTTTTGGAAAGTACGTACAGAGTGTATGGGAAAGCACATTGGCATCCATGTCAAATCATATTGAATTTTCATTGGTAGATGATTACGTAAGTGATTTGGAATTAGCGGAAAATAATACAGTAAAAGTAACTCTGAAAAGTGGAGAACCTTTAACTGCTGATTATGCTGTATTAGCAACGGGAAATTCACTACCGCGTAATCCGCAAATAGCTAATATGGACTATTACAAAAGTTCAACTTATTATAGAAATCCTTGGACAGTTGAATCAGTTACAAAATTAAACCCGGACGATGATGTATTAATTGTTGGCAATGGACTAACTATGGTAGATACCGTTATCGGGTTAATTGAACACGGCTTCAAAAACAAAATATATTCTGTTTCCACCAACGGCTTCGGAGTACTTGCACACAGGCATTTCGGGCTATCGTACACAGGCTTGGTAAAAGAACTTGAAAACAGATATGAATTGCAACGGTTGGTAAGTATTGTAAATAAGCACATTAAAAAAGTACGGAAACTGGGGGTCAGTGCCGGGCCTGTAATCGATTCCCTGCGGCCTTACAGTCATAAAATTTGGCAGGCCTTCACTTTGGAAGAAAAGAAACAATTCATCAACAGATTCCGCTATATGTGGGGAGTGGCGCGGCACAGGCTGCCTGTATTTATTTACGACATTATAGAAAACCTGCGGTTGGAAGGGCAATTAATAGTTCATCAGGGAAAGTTGGTTGATATTATTGAAAAAGGGAATCAAGTTCATGTTACTTTCCATAATGCAAAAACGCACACCAATGAAACATTGATAGTGCAAAGGGTAATTAATTGTACAGGTCCGGAAACAAGTATTTATAAAACCCTTAACCCGCTGCTACGCCAGCTTGCAGATAGGGGTATACTCTCTGCTGACCCGCTTGAATTGGGCGTTAATACCGATATTTCCACGTATAATATTATCGACAATAAAGGGAAAAAGCTTCCGCAAATATTTACGTTAGGCACAAATCTCAAAGGTTCTCTTTGGGAAACTATTGCTGTTCCGGAATTGAGAGTTCAGTGTAAAGAAGTTTCCAATGTGTTGCTGAAAGTTTGCGAAGAAACTAAATAATTAAGTTTACTTAATTAAGGTGACGTTCCCCGTATACGAATGACCGTTACCCTGAGAGTCTGTAAGGTTTATCAGGTATACATAGGTATCTTCCTGGCAAAGCGTTGAACCCCCTTTGGTAGTTCCGTTCCATCCGTTATTGATATCCGTGGTGTGGAACAACTGCTGCCCCCAGCGGTCATAAATGTACATCTCGTAGCTCTTTACATATGAACCCTTGGGCATAAACACATCATTGATTCCGTCGCCATTCGGGCTGAACGCATCCGGTATGTAAAATGTGAACAACGGATTTACCACCAGGCAGTTCGTTACACTGTCTACGCAACCATGCTCATCCACTACTACCAATGTGGCACAGTAGGTTCCTGTATCTTGGTAGGTGTGCAGTGGGTTCTCTTCGGTATTGATTGAGTCGGAACCTTGCTCGAACCTCCAATACCATTGCATCAGTTTGTATTGCGCACTGCTCTGGTCGGTGAACTGTACCTGCGGATTTAATATGTTTATCTGATTCGGGCTATAGTTAAAGGCTGCCACAGGCGGGGCATATACATGTATCAGGTTTACGATACTCAGCGAACCGCTGCAGCCGCTGTCCGACGTCTCGGTCAACGTTACACTGTAGCTGCCGGTATCATTGTAACAATAAAACGGGTTATTCGCGGTCATCGTATCTCCATTGCCAAAACTCCATATCCGTTGCAGGCTCGAACGGTTCTGGTTGGCCGTTAAATCACTGAACTGGATGCAGAGCGGCTTACATCCGCTGGTAATATCCGCCGCAAAAGAGACATAAGGGGTTGGGTTTACTCGGATGGGCAGCGTAAGGGTTTGCATCGTAGAGTTGCATCCATCGTTTAACTCTATGGTCACCACCGTGTCTTTGGTCGGGCTGAACGATACGGTTTGGGTCGTTTGATTGCTTGGAAGCCATGTATACGTATAATTACCATCGCCGCCCGTGGCATGGGCCACTAAGGTGATATTCGAACCGGGACATACCGAAGTAACTCCTGATACGGTCAGGCTTAATGGCGCATTTACACTGATGGGGACTGTATATATTGCCGTGCATCCATTGGCATCCGTTACGGTTATCGTATAGGTGGTCGGGTATATTGGACGGACTACCGTGCTTGAACCGGTCCCTCCCGATGGGGTCCAGTTATAAACATAGGGCGGCGTCCCTCCTGTGGCCGTCGCACTCAGGTTTGCAGGCGCTCCTGAACATACGCTCTGCGGGCCCGTGGCGGTTACTGTTAACTGGCTGGGTACAGTTATGCTTACCGATGCTGTGGCGGTACAGTTATTGGCATCGGTTACCGTTAAGGTATAACTGCCTGCACTCAGGTTGGTCGCATTGGCTGTTATCTGCCCGTTGCTCCAAAGGTATTTGTATGGGGTGCTTCCTCCTGCCGTTGCAGAAGTAATACTGCCTGTGGAACTTCCATAACATACTACATTGGTTGGGCTTAACGTGGTCGATAATACACCCGGCTGGGTGATGCTTGTGCTGGCGGTGGCGGTGCATCCGTTAAAATCGGTGACCGTTATCGTATATACGCCTGCGCTTAATCCGCTGGCACCGGCATTGCTGCCTCCCGACAGGGTCCAGGCATATACATAGGGCTGTACACCGCCTGTGGCAGTGGCCGTGGCGCTGCCATCGGCTTGTCCGTTACACTTTACATTGTTTATTGCTCCTATACTTACGCTTAATATTGCTGGCTGGGTGATGGTAACGGTCGCTGTCGCGCTACATCCGTTCGCATCGGTTACCGTGGCGGTATAGCTTCCGGCTGTTAAGCCTGTGCCGGTGGCATTCGTGCCCCCTGCAGGCGTCCAGGAATAGTTGTAGGGCGATGTTCCGCCGATAGCTGTTACCGTGGCGGCTCCATTATTGCCTCCGTTGCATAATACCTGGGTTGGATTACTCATCGTGGCTGTTAATACTGTTGGCTGGGTGATAGTAACGCTTGCTGTTATAATGCATCCGTTCGCATCGGTCACCGTGGCGGTATAGGTGCCTGCACTCAGCCCGGTTGCCATGGCATTGGTTTGTGCCGTCGGGGTCCATTGATAGGTATAGGGCGCTGAACCTCCCGCTGCTGTTACTGTTGCTGTTCCATTACTGCCTCCGTTGCATGGTATATTGGTGCTGGATGTTATGGTGGCCGTTACAGCAGAAGGTTGGGTTACCGTTACCGATGCCGTGGCTATACAGCCGTTATTATCGGTGACCGTTACCGTATAACTATTGGCTGACAAGCCTGTTGCCGTAACATTGGTATTATTGCTTGGGGTCCATACATAGGTATAAGGACCGGTTCCTCCCGCAGGTATAGCCGTCGCGCTTCCATTACTTAAATTACAACTGGCCTGGGTAAAGCTGGTGCTGGCTGTTAAAACTGTGGGCTCGGTTATTGTTACAGTGGCCGTAGCGCTACATCCGTTCGCATCGGTTACCGTTGCTGTATAGGTTCCTGCACTAAGCCCGGTTCCTGTCGCATTCGTGCCGCCTATGGGTGACCATTGGTAGGTGTAAAGCGGGGTGCCTCCTCCGGCTGTTACTGTCGCACTTCCGTTGCTGCCTCCATTGCAGTTTACATTCGTGGGGGCTCCCATCGTGGCGGTTACTATCGCAGGCTCGGTTATCGTTACGCTTGCCGTTGCGCTACATCCGTTGGCATCGGTTACGGTAGCGGTATAGGTGCCCGCACTTAAGCCTGTTCCCATGGCATTCGTGCCGCCCGCAGGAGTCCATTGGTAGGTATAGTTCGGCGTGCCGCCTCCCGCGGTTAATAGTGCGCTGCCGTTGTTGCCTCCGTTGCAGCTTACATTCACCGGGGTACCTATAAATGCGGTTAACAGGCTTGGTTCGGTAATGCTTATCGTCGCGGTTACTACGCATCCATTATTATCGGTTACCGCAGCGGTGTATGTCCCGGCACTTAGTCCTGTGGCCGTTGCATTTGTTTGGGCCGATGGGGTCCATAAATAGGTGTAGGGCGCCGTGCCTCCGCTGGCGCTTACCGTGACGCTGCCATCACTCCCTCCGTTGCAGCTTACATTGCTGTTGACCGCTATCGTGGCATTCACCGCATTGGGCTGCGTTACTGTTACACCGGCGGTCTGTATGCAGCCATTGGCATCCGTGACAGTGACCGTATAACTGCCTGCCGCCAGCCCGGTGGCTGTGGAATTAGTATTACCTCCGGGGTTCCATACATACGTATAGTTCGGCGTACCGCCACCGGCAATTACCGTTGCACTGCCATTGCTTAAATTACATGTGGCTTGCGTGAAACTTGTCGTCGCTGACAATGCGTTGGCTGGCTGTGTCAAGGTTACGCTAGCCGTTGCGGTGCATCCGTTCGCATCTGTTACTGTTACGGTATAGGTCCCTGCACTCATTCCGCTCGCACTCGCATTGCTGTTTCCTCCAGGCATCCAATTATACGTATACGCTGGCGTCCCCCCACTCACTAGCACACTCGCACTCCCTGTCATCCCTCCATTACATAATATGTTTACACTCGAACTGATTGTTGCGGTAACTGCCGTTGGCTGGGTAATAGTAACTGAGGCTGTCGCCGTGCAACCATTGGCATCTGTTATTGTTACTGTATATGTTCCCGCAGATAAGCCTGTAGCCGTGGCATTGGTCTGTCCTGAAGGTGTCCATAAATACGTATAATTTGGTGTTCCACCACCTGCGGTTACGGTAGCGCTGCCCGTATTGGCACCATTACATAATACATTGGTAGGTATGCCCATGGTAGCCGTTACCTGTGGGGGTTGTGTTATTGTTATAGATGCAGTTGCAGTACATCCATTATTATCTGTTACAGTTACAGTATAGGAGCCAATACTCAAACCGGTAGCAGAGGAATTGGTCTGCCCCCCCGGATTCCAAAGATAGGTGTATGGAACCGTTCCTCCCGATGCAGTTACGGTTGCAGTTGCATTATTGCCGCCAAAGCATTTTTCGTCTACTGCTGCAATTGTCGCTGTAAGTAAAAGCGGTTGGGTTATGGTAACAGAAGCCGTTCCGTGACAACCATTCTTATCAGTAACTGAAATTGTATACGTTCCGGCACATAAACCGGTAGCAGTTGCGTTCGTTCCACCGGTAGGTGTCCAGGCATAAGTAAAAGGAGCCGTTCCACCTGTAATTACAGCGGCCGCGCTACCTACGCAATTTCCATTGCAAGGCTCATTACCTGTTACATTGGCAGTCACCGTAAGTGCGGTGGAAGTAAGTGTAACTACGGAAGAATCTCTATATCCACAACTATTGGTAATATAAACGGTATAGGTTCCTGCACTTAAGCCGGTAGCTGTTGAATCAGTTTGCCCGCTTGGTGTCCATAAATAAGTATATGGCCTTCCGCCGCCAGTAGCGATTACTGTAGCGCTGCCGTTATTCGAGCCGCAGGTAGGATTAATCTGTGTAGTGGTAGAAGTAACTGTATCACCACCGCATACAGGCGGAACAATAGCCACAAGCACGATTCCACCACCACAGCAAGAATAATTATCGAATGTAGAAACAGTATACGTTCCTATGGTTGGGGCATTGGTATATGCATCGGCCGCATCAATTCCATCTGCAATATGTGTTGTTCCCAATACGCGAGTGGCACCTGTAAATGTCATGGCATAGGCGTGGAACTTTCCGGTATTACTCACAGCCGAGCAATAAATTATTTCATTCGGCGTGGTAGTAGTAATATTGTCAGTAACTGTTTTGTTGCCAATAGCAGCTTCTGTAGTAATAAGATTTGAACAACTTAATGGAAGGCATGTACCTGTTACATAAAACGAGGCGGCAAAATTTAAATAATAAGGGGATGTGTATCCTGTTTCGGTACAAACAATAGTATGTGTGCCGGCTGCCGGTGCAGAATAGCAATATACTTCAGCTACAGCCGCATTACCTGTATGTGCCGTATTGATGTGGGTAGCAGGATTTCCATCCACTTTAACGGGCCCGGAGCCCGGGGTATCCCAACCATTATAAGCGATAAGAATTAACTCATTAGCATTGGAAGTAACAATATTAAATGTACTCAGCCCGCCGGCAGTAGCTGTTGAATCATAATGAACAACTCCATAACATTGTGCAAAAAGGGAAGAAAAACTCCCTAATGCTAATGTGAAAAATAATGCTTGTAATCTTTTTTTCATTCTACCACGCTAATACATATAACGCCAAACAATTTAAATATTGTGCAGGGGACTAAGATTCAAAATTAATACTTTTTTCCCATTATTCTACCAAATATAGTTGAACAGGTAAATTCCAACGACTAATAAGCTTGTTTTTACGATATTTGCAGCCCATTATTAGTTTTTGGCAGGCAAATAAATTTTAAAACATGGCAGAAGACAGGCAGATTATATTTTCGATGGTTAATATCAGTAAGATATTACCATCGGGTAAACAAATTTTAAAGAACATCTATTTATCCTTTTACTACGGTGCAAAAATCGGGGTAATAGGTTTGAACGGCTCGGGTAAATCAACCCTTATGAAAATTATTGCCGGAATAGAGCAATCGTATGATGGAAAAATCCACGTTTCACCGGGATATAAAGTGGGGTATTTGGAACAGGAACCAAAATTGGACCCTACCAAAACCGTTATTGAAATTGTGCGTGAAGGTGCGGCAGAAACTATGGCATTGCTTCAGGAATATGAAGAGGTGAACAACAAGTTTGCCGAACCGATGACAGATGAGGAAATGAACAAATTGGTTGACCGCCAATCTCGCCTGAATGACTTGCTCGAACAGCATGATGCGTGGAATTTAGATAACAGGCTGCAGATTGCAATGGATGCTTTGCGTTGCCCGGATGGCGATGCTCCGATTCAGAACTTATCAGGAGGTGAAAAAAGAAGGGTTGCATTGTGCAGATTGCTTTTACAAAAACCGGATATTTTACTGTTAGATGAACCTACCAACCACTTGGATGCTGAATCGGTAGATTGGCTGGAACACCACTTGCACGAATACGAAGGAACCGTAATTGCCGTAACACACGACCGTTATTTCCTGGATAATGCAGCCGGTTGGATTTTGGAACTCGACCGTGGCGAAGGTATTCCCTGGAAGGGTAACTACTCGGCTTGGCTGGAACAAAAAGGCAAGCGTTTAGCGCAGGAAGAGAAATCGGAATCGAAACGCCAAAAGACATTGGCAAAAGAGTTGGAATGGGTTCGCGCAGGGGTTAAAGGCCGCAATGTAAAAAGCAAAGCGCGTTTGGCGAACTACGATAAAATGATGAGCGAGGACGTAATAGAGAAAGAAGAAAAGCTGGAAATATTTATACCTAACGGGCCGCGCCTTGGCAATGAAGTTATTGATGCAACCCATGTTAAAAAAGCATTCGGAAATAAGGTACTCTTTGATGATTTAAACTTCCGGTTACCGCCTGCGGGCATTATTGGTGTTATTGGCCCGAATGGTGCCGGTAAGACCACCCTCTTCCGGTTGATTATGGGTCAAGAAAAACCCGATGCCGGAGAATTTATAGTAGGCTCAACAGTTAAAATTGGCTACGTGGACCAGGAGCACACCAATGTCGACCCTAATAAATCTATTTGGGAAACGATTTCAGGAGGCAATGAAAACATTATGCTGGGCGGGCGTTTGCTCAACTCACGCGCATACGTTGCACGTTTCAACTTTAGCGGACAGGACCAGGGAAAGAAATGCGGAGTGCTATCGGGCGGTGAACGAAACCGCTTGCACCTTGCCATGACATTGCTTTCTGAAGCCAACGTATTGCTCCTCGATGAACCTACGAATGATATTGACGTAAATACCCTCCGTGCATTGGAAGAAGCCATAGAAGACTTTGCCGGATGCTGTGTAATCATCTCCCACGACCGCTGGTTCCTCGACAGGGTTTGCACACACATACTCGCTTTTGAAGGCGAAGGAAACGTATATTACTTTGAAGGCGGCTACACCGAATACGAAGAGAACAAAAAGAAGCGTTTGGGTGAAGATGCCAATAAACCGTTCAGGCATAAGAAACTTGTGCTGTAATTGAAAGTTTAAAAAGTTTGTAGAGTTCATAAAGTAGCGCTAGTTCGTCATGGCGAGGCTTTGCGAAGCCATCTTACCCCTATGTAGCCATGCTTGCCTTTGCCAAACCCTATGACTTTGTCATCCTGAGGAACGAAGGATCTCTACAAATTGGGATATTACAAAAACAACGGAATAAAATAGTAACACCTTGCCTTTAATCCTTAAATGGAAGCAGTTCATCATTAATTATTTTTCTGATAATTTTTCCATTTTTATCATAATCAATTTCCAATCCTTTTCTTGCTCCGTTGATCCAAGTTATTTCAAATTCTAAACTACTATTCTCATAATAAACCTTTTCTATTCCGTTTACAATACCATCATTCAATGGCATTTCATCAGCTATTTTACCATTTGTGTAATATGCTTTTTCTATTCCTGTTTCTTTACCATTTACGTATGGTTTTTCAAAATTTAGTATTCCATTACCGTAATAACCTTTGAGAATGCCATTAATTTTGCCCATGCTATAAGGAGTTTCCTCTCGCAAGTTACCATTTTCAAAGTATGTTTTAATAGTTCCATCTAGAGTATCCATAATACAATTATACTCGCTCGATAACTTTCCATTTTTAAAGTATTCCTTAACATATCCATTCAATTTACCAGAGGTAAATGAGAATTCATGCTTTATTTGCCCGCTATCATAATATTCTTTTTCTACACCATCCTTTTTACCGTCTCTAAATGGCATCTCCCGCATTATTCTTCCATTCCTTTCATATACTATATCTAATCCATTTAGTTTGCCTTCTATGTATGGAGATAATTGCATAATCTCCCCTGTTTTGTAATAACCCGTATCAACTCCATTTTCTTTCCCATCCACATAGTGAACTACCCGAGATATTGCAATGGTATCGTAGTAGTAGGTTCTGCAAATTCCATTCATTTTATCATTTGAATATGGTGTCTCTTTGAGTACATTACCATTATCGCCAAATTGTTTTTCTATACCTTCCTTCTTACCGTGTTTGTAAGGAGTCAAAAGTTTCAATTTCCCATTTTTTGTATAAACTCTTACAATGCCGAACGGGTTTCCTGCTTTATACACAATTAAACGATATGACCAATATCGATTTGTGTCTTTCATAATTTGATTATTACAATCTAGATATTCTATCCACTTGCCAATTTTCAATGTGTCTTTTAGCATATTCTTTGCTTCTGCCTTATTGGTAAAGCCGCTATCAGGGTAATTTTGCTGAGCAAACCCTACCAAAGCAAACGAAAGAAATAATATAAGTGATAGAAAAGCTTTCATAAAATAGTTGACTAATTTATAAAATATTTTATTTGCAACTATACACAAAAACTGGGTGTTTGTCAGGAACGGTTTGAAACCGTTCCCTACATTATTTAATTTTTGGTGCGTTGGTAGGGAATGGTTTGAAACCATTCCCTACAATTGAAACTTATTTATTGATAATCATTTTCCGGGTGCTCTATTTCTGAAATCTTTTTCCCATCTTTCCAGGTTATCTCACTTTCTAATTTTCCATTAGGATGGTAGCGTTTTACAACACCGTTTTTAACCCCATTTATATAAGTTGCTTCGGAATCAATTGCACCATTTGAAAAGTAGGATATCACTGATCCATTTAATTGGTTGTTGGTAAAATAGTTTTCCGCCTTCAACAGTCCATTTTTATAGTAACCTTTTGCCAATCCGTTTCTTTTACCATCCATATTGTAGTGCACTTCACCTTTTAAATTTCCGTTCATAAAATATTCCCTCACTATACCAACCGGTAAGCCATGCCTGTATTCAATAAGCGTGTAATCAAGTGTATCGGCCCTGATAATCCAAAACAAAAAACCATACTCCACCCATTTCCCTTCTTTTACACCATCCACCATTAAATTCTTAGCTTCTTTTCTATTCGTAAAGCCTTGCAAGTTAGCTGGGGTGCTGTTACAGGCAACTAGTAAGAACAGCAAAATAATTGAGAAATACTTCATAAAATAGTTGACTAATTTACAAAATATTTCAGTTTATTCATTCACCAAGGTTAACTTTAGCTGAAAATACAATATATTCTCTACATTTGCATGAAGGAAAATTCACACTATATTTTAAGCACATAATTTTATAATAAAAGACCGCCTCATGAAAAGATTTCTTGTTTTGACAACCATTCTGCTAATAGCAATTCAAACAGCTTTTTGCCAGAATCAGTCAGGGGCTAATAATACCAACAATTCCAGTAGCAAAGTCGACCAGTTCCTTAATGTTAATGACCAATTGATTGAAAAGGAATTTACCACCATAGGCGAAGTGAAAGGCTTGAAAGTGCAGGTTGTACATCTTACTAACCAAAGCATCAATGAGCATATTTCTGCACTGGTTTTTGTATATGTTTATGCTGACCCTAATACATCACAAGAGTTGACTTCCACTGCCTATATTGACAGTGATGAAGTGGATGCATTTGTAAATGCATGTAAAACAATTCAGTTTAAGATTTTGCCAACCACTCCAACTGATTATGTTGAATCGAATTTTTATACTGCTGGCGGCTTTGAACTTAAATGCTATTGGGGTAAATTGAATGGGCTATCTAAAAAAGATTGGATAATTAATTTCAAACTAGACTCCAATAATGAAGGTGCTAATGTTAACTTGAAAAGTGATGACTTTAAACAAGTGGTTGCTTACCTTTTACAAGCGCAAGATAAACTGAAAAAATAAAATCAGAAAAACCCGGTATTGTTTTATCTTTACCTTTGGCCTAAATAACAATTATGGACTGTACACCTTTCACAGTAGATTTTACCGGCACACCGGAAGAGCTTTTTGCTAAAATGCAGCAGGCTGCCAGCGAGCAAAACTTTGCCGTGAGTAATGATGGAGAAACTATTTCGGTGAAGGTGCTTGGGTTTACAGTTGCGAAAGCAACATATCATATCACAGGGCAGCAGGTAACCATTACCATCACCCAAAACCCGCCTGGTTATCCGTGTGAGAAAACCCAGCATATAATGACGAAGTTTATTACGGGAGGAGTTAGTTCATAAAGTTTATAAAGTAGAAAGTTCATAAAGTAAAAGGCATTTGAACTTTATAAACTTTATGAACTTTCTACTTTATAAACTCAATTACATGCGCTCCGGTACATCAATACCAAGCAGCCAGAAGGCATTTTTTATTACCTGTCCTGTTTGTTTGGATAGGGCAATACGGAAACTCCTTACATCCGGATTCTCTTCTTTCAGCACCTGGTAATCGTGGTAGAAGCCGTTATATTCTTTTACTAAATCATACGTATAATTAGCCACTAATGCTGGGTTGTAAGTATTCGCAGAATCTTTAATTACAGAGGGGAATTCATGAATCTTACGAATCAGGTTTCGCTCTTTATCTGCTATGCCGGTTACCTTAATTGCAGAAACGTAACTTAGGTCTTTCGCTTTGTTTAATAAGGAACAAATACGCGCATGCGTGTATTGTATAAAGGGTCCTGTGTTGCCTTCAAAATCAACCGACTCCCGGGGATTGAACAACATCTTTTTCTTTGGGTCAACCTTCAGGATAAAGTATTTGAGCGCGCCCATGCCAATGGTTTTATATAACTCTTCCGCTTCCGTCGATTCAAAGTTTTCAATCTTGCCAAGTTCTTTGGTAATGTCCCTTGCGGTATCCACCATTTCCTGCATCAGGTCATCGGCATCAACAACCGTTCCTTCGCGGGATTTCATTTTACCTTCAGGTAATTCAACCATCCCATAGGAAAGGTGGTAACAACCGCTCGCCCATTTGTAGCCCAGCTTTTTCAGGATTAAAAACAAAACTTTAAAGTGATATTCCTGTTCGTTGGCAACTACGTAAACCAGCTTATCAAACTTATAATCTTGTGAACGCAGATAAGCAGTTCCCAAATCCTGTGTAATATAAACCGAAGTACCATCCGAACGCAAAACCAATTTCTCATCAAGCCCGTCATGCGTTAAATCTACCCAAACGGAATGGTCGGTTCTCCTGTAAAATACTTCTTTAATTAATCCATCATCCACTATTTCCTTTCCTAATAAATAGGTTTCCGATTCGTAATATATCTTATCAAAATCTACGCCCATGGCTTTATAGGTCTGGTTAAAACCTTCGTAAACCCAGCCGTTCATAGTTTTCCATAATTGAAGGGTTTCTTCATCGCCGTCCTCCCATTTGCGAAGCATCTCTCCGGCTTCAGCCATCAAGGCAGATTTCTTTGCAGCTTCTTCTTCCGATAATCCGGAGGCTATCAACTGCTTCAATTCTTCTTTATTATGCTTGTCAAACAGAACATAGTATTTCCCCACAAAAAAATCCCCCTTCATCCCTGATGATTGCGGGGTTTCTCCCCCACTCCACTTTTTCCATGACAACATGGACTTACAAATATGTATGCCCCGGTCATTAATAATATTCACCTTGATAACATTGTTTCCGGCGGCTCTCAATATTTGCGCAACCGCAAATCCAATGAGGTTATTGCGCACGTGCCCCAAGTGCAAAGGTTTATTGGAATTAGGACCTGAATACTCCACCATTACCGAAGGGGAATCTTTTTGAGGTTCAGTAAAACCGTAGTTTTTATCATCTGAAATGGATTTTAAAAATTCAATCCAGTAAGATTTTGCCACACTAAGATTTAGAAAACCTTTGATAACATTGAATGATTCAATCTCTTTCAAATCGTTCTTTATGAACTCTCCCAATTCTTTTGCAGTGTCTTCCGGTTTCTTTTTGGAATACGAGACAAACGGGAAAACCACAATTGTAAAATCACCTTCAAACTCCTCGCGGGTGGCTTGAAGCGACACATTCAGGTTTTCTGCTGGAACAGCGTAAAGTGTTGCAACGGCTCTCTTTAAAGATTGGGAAATTAATTGGTGGATGCTTTGCATAATCGTTTATAAGCCTTTTGATATTGTTTTAAATAGAGAATCTTTGCTCCAATTTTTAACATTGGTTTGTATGTAGCTTTTTATTTCCAGATATGAATCATAATTACGTATGACATGATCATGGAATCTTGACTGCCATTGGAAATATGGATATCCATTTTGATTGCACCATCTTTTGACTGATGATTTGAACTGCTGGATTATCACAGAAACTGAACCGGGTATCGGCCTGGAAAATTGGTTTTTTCTTTTGTCATCAGGTAGGGACATCATATATGATGTCCCTACAAGGTTATCAGATTCATGTTGTAGGGACACGACATGTAGTGTCCCTACAATGGGATCTTCTAAATTCAATATACAATGAATATGATTGGGCATCACAACAAAATCTTCCAGTTTTACATTTCTAAAATGACCTGAAATCTCTGTCAAATAATTTTGTGCTCTTTCGCCGATTATTGTAAATACCATTTCACCTCCATTTATTTCTCCAAAATAACATTCCCTATCCTTTGTGCAGATAGTTATGAAATATGAGCCTTTCGCAGAATAGTCAAAACCCTCTAATCGAATATTTTTCCTCCTTGAATTCACAACCTTTAATTATATAACGCGTGTAATTTGGTTAGCGGCTTTCTGTAATATTTCAAAGGCATTTTCTGCCATCAGGTTTTCCCTGTCAAGGGTTGGGTTTATTTCGGTAACTTCAAATGAAACTATTTTTTTGCTATAAAGCAAACGGGAAATAAAGTTACCTGCTTCCCTTTCGGTGATTCCGTTTTTGGTAGGCGTTCCTGTACCCCGTGATATGGATGGGTCCATGCAATCCACATCGAATGAGATATGGATGATATCGCATTTATCAAGGTAATTCAATACTTCCACAGCTGCACGCTCCACGCCTTTAGACCGCATTTCTGAAACAGGGTAATTCCGGATATTAAGCTTTTTCATAATGGCGTTTTCCTGTACCTCTGTATCGCGCATACTAACATATATCAAATCGCTTGGCAGTATCTTGGGTTTAATCCCGCCCAACGATTTCAGTTTTTCCCAATATTGTATGGTTTCCTCATCCGGATTGTTAACACGGTTCTCCATATTGTCTTCATCCAGCATAGCTGCAATCGGCATTCCGTGCATATTACCGGAGGGGGTTGTATAAGGCGAATGAATATCGGCGTGGGCATCAATCCAAATCACACCAAGCCTTTTATCAGGGTGCGCCATTTTAATTCCGGCAACTGTCCCCATAGAGGAGCTATGGTCTCCCAAAAGGATTATAGGGAATGTATTAGGCGCCTCCACGGCCTTTTGTACTTCCTTCGATAGCTTATCTACTACCATATATACCCCTACAATCCTTTTGGCATATTCATTTTTAATAGGCTCCAGTAAAAGGCGGTTCTCCACCGGTACTTTAACAGACTTATTCCGCTTAAAGAAATAACTCCCGAAATCGAGCGCAGCTATTTTCAAGGCATCAATACCCATGCTTGCCCCCCGTGTGCCTGCCCCTATCTCCGACTTTACTTCTATTAACTTTATCTGTTTCATATATTTCAGTGGTCAGTTATCAGTGGTTAGTGGTCAATGGTCATTCATTGCTATTTATTCCTCAATATTAATTTTTCGCCTGCTAATGTAAGTGAGTTACTTTACCGTTTTCTTTTCAAAGTAGTTTACTTACATTTGCATCCTCAAAATAATTTAATACGCCTGAAATGGAAAACACGTACATGGACCTCATACAGCAAACCTTCAATTTTCCGCAAGAAGGATTCCGCGTAGAAGACAACGAACTCTATTTTCATGATATCAATCTCATGTCCATTATCAAGCAATATAAAACACCTCTCAAACTTACATATCTCCCAAAAATCAGTTCCCAAATCCAAAAAGCCAAAAAGCTTTTTAATGTAGCAATGGCAAAAGCCGACTACAAAGGTAAGTATAGATACTGTTACTGCACTAAAAGCTCCCACTTTTCTTTTGTATTGGATGAAGTCCTCTCCAATGAGGATGTTCATATTGAAACCTCGTCCGCCTTCGACATCCCTATTGTTAAAGACCTTTACAAAGAAGGAAAGATTACCAAAGAGACCACAATAATATGTAATGGTTTCAAGCGGCCGGTATATAAACAATACATCTGCGAACTCATTAATAATGGATTCACCAACCTGATTCCGATTCTTGATAATAAAGAGGAACTGGAATACTATAACCGCCATGCGAAAAAGAAATTTAACATTGGTATACGTATAGCAGCCGAGGAAGAACCCACATTTGCCTTTTATACCTCCCGCCTTGGAATACGGTATAGGGATATAGTGGATTTTTACAAAGAAGAGTTACAGAAAAACCCGAAAGTTCAGTTAAAGATGCTGCACTTTTTTATTAATACAGGTATAAGGGATGCTATTTATTACTGGACGGAATTAGCCAAGTGCCTTAAAGTTTATCACCAGTTAAAGAAGATTTGCCCGACCCTTGATTCATTAAACATTGGTGGAGGGTTGCCCATACGCAATTCACTGGGATTTGAATTTGATTACGAATACTTAATCGAAGAAATCATTTTGCAGATTAAGAATTACTGCGACCAGAACGATATTCCTGAACCCAATATTTATACAGAGTTTGGCTCATTCACTGTAGGAGAAAGTGGTGCTGCCCTCTACTCCGTTTTGGATAAAAAATGGCAGAATGACCGCGAGCTTTGGTATATGATTGATAGTTCATTCATCACTACCTTGCCCGATACCTGGGGGATTAACCAGCGCTTTATAATGCTTGGCATCAACCACTGGGACCACGAATACCAGAAGGTAAACCTCGGCGGACTTACCTGCGACAGCCTCGATTACTACAATTCGGAATTACATACAAACGAAGTGTATCTTCCCAAATTTAATTACAAGGAAGATGAACCCCAATATGTAGGTTTCTTCCACACGGGTGCTTACCAGGAATCATTGGGAGGATATGGCGGAATACAGCATTGTTTGATACCTGCCCCAAAACATGTTATCATAAACAAAACCGAAGACGGGGAAATTACCACCAAACTCTTTGCCAAAGAACAAAGCTATAAGAGCATGTTGAAGGTGCTGGGGTATTAAGTAAAGGATAAAGATTAAAAATTTCCTATATTTGTGGTATGAATATCCAAGCTAAAAAACTAAGCCTTATTGAATGGTTGGTTTCGTTGCAAGATGAAACAGTTATTAATAAGATGTATAATTTCCGTGAAAAATTAGCGCATAATCCGACTAAGCGGATTACAATAGATGAGTTATTATCTGACCTCGAACTTTCTGAAAAGGCGCGTAAAGGCGGTAAAGTTATCACCATTGAAGAACTTGAAGAGGAATCCGGCAACTGGTAGGTTATCTTTATGAAAATTGTTTTTACAGAAATTGCCAAGGCTCGCCTGAAAGACACTTACATTTATTACAAGCATGAAGCATCTTTAAAAGTTGCACAGTCTATAAAGGACGATATTATTGATGGAATACGCAAACTAAAGAAAAATCCCGAATTGGGTAATGAAGAAGCAGCCCTTGTTCATCTTAAACGTGGATATAGAAAATTAATTATAGGGAATTACAAAGCCATTTACCGCATTATAGAAAATGTGATTGTAATTGATACCATTTTTGATTCGAGGCAAGAACCAAAAGAACTGACTAAAGAAGTCAAGAAGCAGAAATAAACACTGCCTATTTATCCAACCCCTCAATTGCCCGCTTGATAATATCAGCCGCTTCCAATATCTGGTCTTTGGTAATTACCAATGGTGGTGCAAAACGGATAATATGGTCGTGGGTAGGTTTGGCAAGCAGCCCGTTTTCTTTTAATGCCATGCAAACATCCCATGCGGTAATACCGTTTATCGGTTTTATTACAATAGCATTCAAAAGGCCTTTGCCCCTTATAACTTCTATCCTTTCTGATTTTATTTTGTGCAATTCTTCCCGGAATATCTCGCCCATGGTGGCTGCATTTTCCGACAGCTTTTCATCGTGTACAACCTCCAAGGCAGCAATTGCAACACGTGCTGCAATCGGGTTTCCACCAAAGGTGGAACCATGTTCACCGGGCTTTATGCAAAGCATTATTTTGTCATCGGCTAATACGGCAGAAATAGGATAAACTCCTCCTGAAAGGGCTTTACCCAATATTAATATATCGGGCCTAACATTCTCATGATTGCACGCCAAAAGCCTTCCTGTCCTACTTATGCCTGTCTGCACCTCGTCAGCAATAAAGAGTACATTTTTCTCTTTGCAGAGTTCTGATGCAGCCTTTAAATAACCTTCATCAGGAACCACCACACCTGCTTCACCTTGTATGGGCTCAACAAGGAATCCTGCCACATTCGGGTCTTCCAGCGCTTTGCGCAGAGCTTCTATATTATTATAGGGAATTAATTCTATTCCGGGAGTATATGGGCCATACCCCTTATAGGAGTCAGGGTCGCTGCTCATAGAAACAATTGTAGTAGTACGTCCATGAAAATTCCCTTCGCAGGCTATGATTTTAGCTTTATTATCAGGAATCTTCTTTACCAAATAGGCCCATTTACGGCAAAGCTTAAAAGCAGTCTCTACAGCCTCTGCGCCTGTGTTCATGGGCAATACCTTATCGTACCCAAAATATGTAGCTATAAATTCTTCATATTCTCCAAGCGAATCATTATAAAAAGCCCTTGAAGTCAGTGTCAGCTTTTTAGCCTGTTCAATTAAAGCATCTACAATTTTAGGATGGCAATGCCCCTGGTTAACGGCTGAATATGCAGAAAGGAAATCAAAATATTGTTTACCCTCCACATCCCAAACATACACCCCTTCGCCCCTTTCAAGCACTACAGGCAATGGGTGATAATTGTGGGCGCCATATTGCTGCTCCAATTCAATTAGCCTTCCCGCCCTATTCTTTTTAACTGCTAATGTTACCATTTTAAAATTTAATCTACGCAAAGTTAAGAATAAAGGCGCATCTTTGACACTGATTTTAATCATACAATGCCACAACACGAAATAGTAGAAAACGCAGAAGCGATAGATACCGGAGAAGACGGGAATGCTGTGCTTCGCCACAATGACAGGATAATTTTTGCCAAAGGATTAGTGCCCGGAGACATAGCAGATATTAAAATAGTAAAAAAGAAGAAAAAATACGCGCTGGGCAAAGTAATTCAAATTAAAACGCTTTCACCTTTGCGGGTCCAGCCTGCATGCAAGCACTTTGGAACCTGCGGCGGATGCAGTTGGCAGAACCTTGATTATGAAAAGCAAATTGCCTTCAAACAAAAGCATGTGGAAGACGCGCTGGAGCGTATCGGACACATAGCAATAGGGGAAAAATTCCCGATTATCCGTTCTGAAAACATATTTCATTACCGCAATAAACTGGAATACACATTCTCGGCAAAAAAATGGCTCACTAATGCTGAAATGGGCGATACAGCCAATTTCAACCAGCCGGGATTAGGCTTTCACATACCCGGATTTTTTGATAAAGTATTGGATATTCAGGAATGCCACCTGCAACCGGAGCCATCCAATTCTATCCGGAATGAAGTAAAGGAATTTACTGTAAAAGAAAACATGCCCTACTTTGATTTAAATGCCCAAGAAGGCCTTTTGCGGAATATCATGGTGCGCAACACTACCACCGGGGAATTGATGGTAGTAGTGGTGTTTTTCAGAGATGAAGTTGCAATGCGGGATAAATTAATGAACCATATTAAAGAGAAATTCCGGCAAATCTCCTCCCTGCAATACATTATCAACCCTAAGAAAAACGATACTTTCAGTGATTTGGCCGCGGTCACTTTTTCAGGCAAAGAATATATTACGGAACAATTGGTAAGGGCTAACGGGGATGTTTTAAAGTTCCGCATTTCGCCCCAATCCTTCTTCCAGACCAATACCCCACAAGCAAATGCACTGTATCAAAAAGTGAGCGAATATGCCGCCTTGAAAGGAGATGAAATAGTTTATGACTTATATACCGGTTGCGGAACAATAGCATCTTTTATAGCATCGGAAGCCAAGTCGGTTGTGGGGATTGAATATGTGGAACAGGCTGTTATTGATGCCAAAATGAATGCGGAATTAAACAACATAAAAAATGTAGAGTTCTTTGCAGGCGATATGCAGAAAATGCTGACCGAGGAATTCTTCCGCCACCACGGCTTGCCTAAGGTGGTAATTACCGACCCTCCACGAATCGGAATGCACCCGGATGTGGTGGCAGCCTTGTTGAAAATGGCCCCTGAAAAAATTGTGTATGTAAGCTGTAACCCATCTACCCAAGCGAGGGATATTGCCCTGATGAAAGAAAAATATACAGTTACTAAAATCCAACCCTTCGATATGTTTCCGCATACTTCGCATGTGGAGAATATTGCGCTGTTGGTGAAAAAAGTTGCCACAGATTACACAGATTAAAAATTTACTTAGGAGAATTACAGAGCATTACATCGTCATTGCGAGGAACGAAGCAATCTCTTTAATATTGAGACTATTTAGTTCCTCGCAGTGACGTTAGGTGTTTCCGTGATAGACTAATAAAGGGATACTAAAACTTCCTGTTTACATTATAATAAAACTCAATCCCCGTTTCCGGCCACTTGGTAATGTGGTTTTTAAAACCCACAATAAGCGATGCCCCGGCATAATTATGCTGCCCCGCCTGGATTACCTCCGGCCCTTCTTCTTTAATTTTCCCTATCGTCCTTTCGTCGGGCATAATTAATGCTGCATGTCCGGGTTTATGCTTATCGGGATTTTGAAACACTGCGGCTACTACATATCCTTTATCTGCATACTCTTGCGCACTGTTATACACAGCAAATTCATCGTTGCCTGAAATTGGCCTCCAGCCGGCTTTATATGCTTCATCGGTTTTCAGCCAATCGTATTGGGCGTTTGCCAACAGCCCCTGTTTGTGCTGTGGTGGGCGAAGGATATAAATATTCATTCTTTCACAAGCAGCAGCAGTAAATGCACTGCAATGCGTTTTTACATCGTGCGTCGCATTCGAGTCATCCGGCTCGCCGGTTTCCCAGTTCACATGGTGGCCGCCAATCCAGAGCTTTTCCACATTTAAGCCCAAATAAAAATTCCGTAATTTAATGCCATTGCTATCAGGCTTCAGCATTTCCTGGGCAAGGGAGGCATGGGAGAATACAAAAACCAGTACCGCAATAATACCGATGCCATTTTTCACTTTTTTCATGCTGCAAAGTAAATTCAAATAACAGTATGCCTTTAAAAAGTCATTGACTTTACCTGCCAAACCACATAAGCAATTAAACACCTGCACATTACACACATCACTAAAAAAGAAGAAAAAAGAAAAAAGAAGAGAAAAGAAAAGTACCAAAAGAAAAGAGAAGAAAAAAAGAAAAAAGAAGAAAAACATTTTCAATTCCATAACATAAGCCATAGCATAAGCTATCGCTTATTCGATTTTGATGTTTGGTCATTTATTTTTTATAATCGTAAAAAGTCAATGACTTTTAGGAATCTTACAACCCAAATACATCGGGATGAAATTTTCTTTGCCATGAGCTTAGCAATTTAAATTGCCGGGCAATGCCGGGCAACCATGAGCTAAATCATTATTAAATATGCTATTCGGGGGAATCCGCAATGCTGAAATATTCCTAATTTCGTTCGGTTAAAATATTTATACTATGAAAAAGATTGCAGTTTTAACTTCGGGTGGAGATGCACCGGGCATGAATGCCGCTATCCGGGCCGTCGTCCGTACTGCCATCTTCCACGGGGTGGAAGTGATTGGGGTCCGCAGGGGGTATGATGGATTGATGGATGGTGATTTTATGCCTATGGATGCCGCATCTGTCAGCGACATTATCCAACGGGGAGGAACTGTGCTTAAAACTTCGCGTAGCGTCCGTTTTAAAACACAGGAAGGAATTTTGGCAGCCAAACAAAAGGTGAAGGATGCAGGTATTGAAGGGATGGTGCTTATTGGCGGCGACGGTACTTTTAAAGGAGCTAAGGAATTTTCCGAACTAAGCGGGGTACATTCCATGGGCGTTCCCGGCACTATTGACAATGATTTGTTTGGAACGGATTTTACCATTGGTTACGATACCGCTATTAACACAGTTATAGAGGCAGTAGATAAAATAAGGGATACGGCATCCTCGCATCACCGGCTGTTTTTCGTGGAAGTAATGGGGCGGGATACCGGATTCATAGCCCTTAATTGTGGCATTGCCGCGGGCGCGGAAGACATCCTGATCCCCGAATCGAAAACGAATATTGATGAGGTAGTAAAACGAATTGATGCAGGAATAAAACGAAATAAATCTTCCTTCATTATTATAGTTGCTGAAGGTGATGTGCCCGGAGGGGCCTATGAAATTGCCAAACAAGTAACTGAAAAATGCAGTTATTTTGAATCGAGGGTTACCGTAATCGGGCACATGCAACGAGGCGGCAACCCCAGTGCATCTGACCGCATTTTAGCCAGCAGGCTTGGTGTTGCAGCAACAGAAGGGCTACTAAACGGTCGGAAAAACGAAATGGCAGGATTAATCAATAACCAGATTGTATTTACCCCATTTTCGCAAACACGCAAACATCTTGTAGATATTAATGAAGGGCTTCTAAACATGGCCCACATGCTGGGAAGCTGACCCACCCCAAACCCCTGAAGGGGCTTCAAATTGCGCTATTAAAGCACCTTTAGGCGTTTAGGCATAGCCTTGAAAGTATTTCTTGTAGCTTTGCGTCTATACTCAAATTACCCCTATGAAATTATTATACTCCTATCTTAAGCAATATAAATGGCTGGTTTTTCTGGCCTTAATATTGGCTACTATTAACCAGGTATTTTCCATGCTAAACCCATGGGTTTTTCAGCATATTGTTGATAAATACCTGACCGTTAAAAGCACGTTCACCTCGGCGGAATTTTACCGGCACATACTTTTCTGGATTGGCGTATCAATGAGTTTTGCAATGGTATCGCGCATTGCCAAAAATTTTCAGGATTACTTTACCAATGTAGTTACACAAAAAACCGGGGCGCAGATATATACCGACGGCATCCGCCATTCATTGGAATTGCCCTACTCCGTATTTGAAGACCAGCGCAGCGGAGAAACCCTTGGCATTTTGCAAAAGGCGCGGGATGATATCCAAAAGTTTGTTCTTGCCCTAATCAGCGTATTGTTTACAACCCTTGTAGGTGTTGTGTTTGTGGTTATTTATGCCACTAAAATTTATTGGTTAATAGCGCCCGTCTATTTTTCTATTGTTCCTATTTTGGCCTTTGTCAGCACATTTCTGACAAAGAAAATTAAAAAAGTGCAACGGGTAATTGTATCAGAAACCACTGCATTGGCAGGTTCCACAACCGAGTCGCTGCGCAATATAGAATTGGTAAAAAGCCTCGGGCTTGCCGAGCAGGAAATTAACAGGCTTAATTCTACCACTATTAAAATATTGGGATTGGAGTTAAAAAAAGTACGCTATATCCGCAGTATCAGTTTCGTGCAGGGCACCATAGTTAACTTTCTCCAGAATGTTATTTTGTTCATGCTTATTTTCCTCATTTTCAGCAACAGGCTTTCTATCGGGCAGATGTTTGCCTTGCAGATTTACTCCTTCTTTATCTTCGGCCCGTTACAGGAATTGGGCAATATTATCAATACCTACAGGGAAACAGAAGTATCGCTGGATAATTTCAACAAAATACTTAATACGCCCAAAGACCACAAACCTGAAAAGCCGGCTACTCTTAATAAAATAGAATCACTGGAATTTGAAAATGTAACCTTCAAACATCAAACAGCCACGGGGTATGCAGTCGAAGATATTTCCTTTAAAACAGAACTCGGGCAAACCATTGCTTTTGTAGGGCCATCGGGTTCCGGAAAAACCACATTGGTGAAATTACTGGTAGGGCTATATCCACCCGCAAGTGGTGAAATCCTATATAATGACATATCCGGAAAAGATATTGACCTCGACAAGCTCCGTGAACAGATTGGACTTGTGACACAGGACGCTCAATTATTTTCTGGCAGTATAAAAGAGAACCTGTTGTTTGTTGCCCCCAACGCTACCGATAAAGAATGTTTCGATGTGCTGAAAAAAGCAGCTTGTGATAACTTGCTGGCAAGGGCCGACAAAGGGCTTGATACGTTAATTGGAGAAGGCGGTGTAAAAGTGTCGGGTGGTGAAAAACAACGGTTATCCATAGCACGGGCTCTGCTCCGTAAACCTAATTTGCTTGTGTTTGATGAAGCTACTTCCGCCCTCGATTCGCTTACCGAGGAAGAAATAAGCAAAACTATCCGGGACGTGTCGCAAAATACAAATCACATTACCATATTAATTGCCCATAGGCTTTCTACAATTATGCATGCCGATAAAATTTTCGTTCTGGAAAAAGGCCACATTATTGAATCGGGCAAACATGAAGAATTATTGGAAGAAAAAGGGCTTTATTTTGCTATGTGGAGGCAACAAATTGGGGAACGAAAAACTGTTAAAGCTAAAGCTGTGGCTGAACTAAGCTAAATCCGTCATAAACGTTATAATACCCTGAAAAAGTGACTGTTTCTACTGGCCTAATCCGCTTCATACCCGTTTTCAAAATTTATTGCTACCTTGAGCATTATTTCGAATGCAGGTGATTAAAAAAATACTCCATCTTATAATTCTATTTTTTTTCACTTTACCCCTTTCAACCTATAGCCAGATTGGGTGGGATTCCACAACCATACATTCAAAAAACAGATTTTTTTATGGGTTCACCTATAATATCCTGCCCGATATTGAAAAAGGGCCTATAACTGTTTTCCCGCACTACGCAAGCGATAATACCCCAAAACCTCCATATCCGCAACAAGGAAACGCAGCAGTATTTGTGTTTAACACAAATTTCGTTTCCATAGGCGGGAAAATCAGGTACAACCTCATTCAGTTCAGTTCAAGAGTCTCCTTATCGTTTAGCACAGCACCTTCTTTCGGTATAGGGTTTACGGTAGTTGCCGAGCCGGATGTGTATCAAATAAATCCCTATGCCAATTGTTCATATAACATTCCGTTAATGCTAGAATTAAACTATGGAAATGGGGCAACCCACAATACCTTTGATGCCTACGGGTTGTTTATCCTCGCGGGAATTGAAAACACCGGGTTATTTATAAAAAACAATAGTTCTAACGGTGATATGATGGATGAAAACGGAAATTTTTACGAACCCGCTTATATCACTCATTGGACTGAAGCAGTAGTTGGATTAGGCGTGCGGTATAAAAACCATAGAAATATTGAAAGAGAAATATTTTTAAAGTATGGCATAGGCCCCGAAAAACTTTATGTTACTCCTCTTGATAAAGTGGAATCTGCTCATTCATGGACAATTAAACTTACTCTGGTTCGCAATTTCTAGTTCCTTTTTTATTGATTAAAGTCATTGAACCGTGTGAGTTAAGTCATACGTATAACTTATCCTTCAGGGTAGTTTTGTGCTGCAATGAAAACAGTACTTATAATTGAACCGGATATAGTTTTAAACGAAAACCTTGTAGAATTGCTGCAACTTGAAGGATTTAAGGCTAAAGGCATTACAAACGGGAATGACTTAAAAAAAACAATTACCAGGCTTAATCCTTCCATTATCATTTGTGATGAAATTTCATTAAATGGAAAATATAAAAGCCTGAATAATGATTTGATGGAAGCGCATGAAACCTCTCCAGTTCAAATTGTAATTATCGATGGGACCAAAGGGGCATTTAATTGGGCCGATGCCTACATCAGAATGCCCTTCCGGGACGAAGAATTGCTTTCAAAATTAAATTTACTGAACCTCGCTAAAGGGGCATAGCTAAAAAATTTCTTTGAGTTATATAATCGGGGGCTGTGTTAAACCACCTGTTGTATCCCATCCCAACATCGAATAGTGGATAACTCCATTCCGTGTACTATGGCAAATAGTGAATAAATATTAGTTTTGCCACCCAATACACAATAAGACCTACAACCTTTGAGCGCATATAATGCAATACAAAACAAGCTGAGGAAAAAAATCCTTGAATTACACTATGGTGCAAATGCCGGGCATATTGGCTGTTCATTAAGTTGTATCGACATTCTGATTGCAACACTTATAGGTAGAAAAACAGAGAAGGATATATTTCTTTTATCCAAAGGACATGCAGCATCAGCCCTCTATTCGAGTTTAAATCATCTGGGAGAAATTTCGGATGAAGACTTAAAAACCTATTACAAAAACGGCACCGCCTTGCCGGCTCATCCGGCTGCACTAAAATTTAAAGGCATTCCATTTGCAACGGGCTCATTAGGACATGGCTTCCCTATTGGAACAGGTATTTCATTAGGTTCTAAACTCTCCGGAGGCGGAGGGTATACTTACGTGGTGATGTCGGACGGAGAAACCAACGAAGGCACAACATGGGAAGCAGCTCACTTTGCAGTAAAGCACCAATTGAACAACATTATTGTAATTATAGATAATAATGGCTTGCAGGGTTTTGGAGAGATTAATGAAGTAATTGGCAACACAAGCGATTCATCCAAATGGCAAGCCATCGGTTTTGAAACCGCTGTGGTTGACGGACACAACATTGAAGCCATTCAACATGCAATAGATTCCTTTAAGAAATCAGAAAACAATAGACCTAAAGTACTGATTGCACAAACGGTAAAAGGCAAAGGTGTTTCATTTATGGAAAATAAGCTGGAGTGGCATTATCAACCCATGACCGAAGAACTATACCAACATGCACAAAAGGAAATTACCGAAAAGTATTCGTAAATGAAGCAAGAAGACTTCTATAAACTTTCCCCTGCGCTGGTAGCTAAAGTAAAAGCCCTTGAAGGTCCTATTTTAATTTTTGGTGCCGGAGGTTTTATTGGTATTAACTTACTGAAATCACTTTTACTTTACCGTAAAGATGTTTACGGGGCCTCTCACGACTACATTAACAGCTGGCGATTGCTCGCCAACAAAATTCCGATGGCAAACCTGATTAATTGCGACATTACCGAGCAGCAACGCGTGGAAGATGTTATTAAAGAAGTAAAACCTAAAACCATTTTCAACCTCGCTGCCTATGGTGCTTATTCCAAGCAAAAGGAATACCATAAAATTTATGCCACAAATTTCAATTCTACTACTATCATTATAGAAGTATTGAAGAAACAAGGCTTCTCTGCTTATGTGCACGCAGGCTCCAGTTCGGAATATGGCTTGAACAGTGCCGCACCTGATGAGAATGATACGCTGATTCCTAATACGCATTATTCCGTATCTAAGGTATCTACATATTACCTGATGAAATATTACGGCAAGGTGGAAGAGCTCCCTGTTATTCATCTGCGCTTATATTCAGCATTTGGCCCTTGGGAAGAACCTGACAGGCTTATGCCCGTATTGCTAGCCCATGCCCGTAATGGCAAATTGCCCCAACTTGTAAACCCGGATATTTCAAGAGATTTCATTTATATAACAGACATCTGCTCGGCCTTCATATATGCAGCACATAAATTGCAAAAGAAACATTATGGGAAAGCCTATAATGTAGGCACCGGCAACAAAACCACCATTAAGGAACTGGTGGAAATAGTGCGCAAAAAACAAGGCTTGAAAGTAAAACCCAGTTTTAATTCCATGCCAAACCGTGTCTGGGATTTAACAGATTGGTATGGAAATATAACCCGCATAAAAAAAGACCTGAAATGGGCGCCTGAAATAAGTTTAGCGGAAGGATTAAACAAATCAATCCAGTGGCAAAAAGACGTAGATTTTGATAATGCACTTTGGAACTGGACAAACAGAAAATAATGAAACCAAAAGTATCCGTAATACTCCCCATTTACAACCAAAGTTCGCAAATAGAATACCTGTTTGAACAGTATATATCGAATCTCGAAAATCTAAATGTAACATGGGAGCTTCTTTTTGTGGTGAATGGTTCAAAAGATGATTCACATAAAAAGGCATTGGTTTTTTCAAAACAAAACCCGAATGTTAAAACATTTAATTTAGAGAAAGGCGGTTGGGGAAGGGCTGTAAAATTTGGACTTGAAAATGCGCAGGGTGAGTTGGTATGTTATACCAATTCGGCCCGCACAGTAGTGGAAGATTTGATTTTAGTGCTTAAATGCGCACTTGCCAATGATGATATTGTAATAAAAACAACCCGCGTAATTCGTGAGAGTTTTGTGCGGAAAATTGGATCTATTCTTTATAATTACGAAAACCGCAAACTACTTGGCACACCGCTGTGGGATGTAAATGGCACACCTAAAGTAATTCCGGCCAAATACCTTGACGGATTAACCGTTATTTCGGAAGGAGATTTGATTGATGCGGAAATTATGGCTAAACTATACCGGAAAAATGTGCAACTTGTTGAGATTTTGATAACATCCACCAAGCGCATCAGCGGGAAAAGCACTACCAAGTTCAGTTCTGCATTAAAAATGTATACAGGTTTGTTTAAACTGAAAAACCAGATATGAAATCTACTTCCAGTTTTAATAAACTTTTAGAAATCCAGAAAAATGCCTTGCGCGAACCGTCGGAGGTAATTTGCGGAGACTATAAAACCAATGGGGTTTTACCTGAATCGCTTGAATATACTGTTCACGGGGATTTCCTTTCCATCCTTGAAAAACTGAATATTACATTATTGGTTTCACGGGAGTATGAACATTTGGTAATCGCATTAAGTTCGAAAAAGAAAAAACTCCGCCAGTCATTCATCCATCTTCCTCATCCAAGCGGAATAGCAGTTGATGCAAAAACCAATAAAGTATATGTTGCGGCGACACGCAATCCTAACCAGATTGTAGAGTTGGCAATTGCCCATAATCCTGCAAGCAAATCAGCCGAAAAATTCCTTACGCCTGCAAGGGTTAAATACTATGGCGGAGGTTATTATTTCCACGACCTGGCTCTTATCAATGGGGAATTATATGCTAATTCAGTCGGTAAAAACAGTGTTATAAAAGTAGATTTCAATTCCTCCGAATCTGATAAAGTAGTTTGGTCTCCTTTACCTGTAAAGGAAAATACTCGAAACCATATTCAACTAAATTCTATTGCCGCAGGAAAATCAATAGCCGATTCTTATTTCTCTGCCTCTGCAGAAAAGCCTATCCAATATAAACCGGGAGATTTAAAATTTCCTGTAGACAAAACAGGTGTTATTTTTCAGGGGAAAACAGGGAAAATAGTAGCCAGAGGGCTTACCCGCCCCCACTCTGCAAGGCTTTATAAAGGCAAAATATGGGTAGACAACAGCGGATACGGGGAATTTGGCAGTATCGAAAACGGGAAATTTGCTTCCTTTGCAAAACTTCCGGGCTGGACAAGAGGACTTTGCTTTAAAGACAACGTAGCATTTGTGGGTGTTTCTAAAGTAATTCAACAATATAAAGCCTATGCTCCGGGAATTAAGGAAAAGCAGCAGCAGTGCGGCGTTTACGCAATTAATATGACTACTAAAAAAATAATGGGACATATAGAATGGCCTTTCGGCAACCAGATTTTCGGGATTGAGCCCATTGGTTATAATGCCTGCAATGGCTTTTTATTCACCGGTGCAAACAAGTCAACTGAACAAGAATTAAATTTTTTCTCTAATTATATCATTTAACAATCCATCTATGAAAGCAAACTCAGACTATAAATTTATCATGATTTCTGCCATGTATGAAAATGGCGGCAACACCACCCATCGCATGTTAGACGGGCATCCTGAACTATTCGTTTATCCATTTGAATCTCAACCAGGCACAAAACATGTAAACGATTTCCTGTCCAGCTTTTTCCCGTTAAAATACCGTTGGCCCATATTTCCAAACTCAGTTTCTGCTGAAGAAGCCTATGAATTGATTATAGATGAAGAAGGGAAAGTAAGGTCAAAAACCCCTTATGTAAGCAAGTTCCGCACAGCCGATTTGCAAATGACCGACAAGGACCGTAAAAAACATTTTGTTGATTTCATGAAAGGCAAACCTGCAACACGTGCCAACTATGCAGAAGCATTTTTCCGCGCTACGTTTTTAGCATGGAAGAATTACAATAAATCGGGCAAAGAAAAAGCATACGTGGGTTACAGCCCTATCATTGGCGTAGATGCCGATAAAATTGTACAGGATTATGGCAAAAACGGATTTGTACTGCACGCAATCCGCAACCCATGGTCAGCTTATGCAGACACAAAAAAACGCGCAGTACCACTGTCATTGCACCACTATATTTCAGGGTGGGTATTATGCCAATATTACATGAGTATTTACAAAGCAAAATACCCTAAAAACTGTTTCATCCTGCGTTACGAAGATATTATTGCTGACCGCAAAAAAGCATTTGCAGATATTTTTAAAGCTGCCGGAATCAGCTACAGCAAAACCCTGGAATACCCAAGTTGGAACGGCGAAAAGCTGACTGAAGTGTATCCATGGGGAACCATCCGCACCCCAACCGACGCAGTAAATATTGCAACCGCTAACGAATTGAGCAAAGAAGAAAAGGCGGAAATATTCCTGCGCACGAAACCTTGGCTGGAGCAGTTCAACTATATGGACATCAGCAAAAAAATAATGAAGTAATTTCTCGTTCTTTTGAGAAAGGAGTTTTCAAATACCATTGAAAAGTTAGCCCGTGAAGACGACCGGATAGTTTTCCTCACGGGCGACTTAGGTTTCAATGCACTTGAAAATGTACAAAAAGCATTAGGTAAAAGGTTTATCAATGCGGGAGTTGCAGAGCAAAGCATGGTGAGCATTGCTGCCGGAATTGCGCATAAAGGGTATAAAGTTATTTGCTATAGCATTGCCCCTTTTATGGTATTCCGACCGCTGGAACAAATCAGGAATGACATTTGTTTTCACAAGAAAGATGTAATACTGGTGGGCAATGGCGGTGGCTACGGCTATGGCATTATGGGTTCCACACACCATTCCATAAGCGATATTGCTGCGTTAAGCAGCCTACCCAATATGAAATGCGTTGTTCCGGCATTCGCCGATGATGTTGAACCCATGTTGGCCGAACTTTTGAATGACCCCTCACCGGCTTATTTCAGGTTAGGGAACAGTAAAAATCCGCCCCAAACACAAAAGCGCTTAGGCCAGTTTAATGAAGTGCTTGCTTCTGCAAAACCGGAAATAACGGTTATTGCCATGGGGCCAATAGTGATGAATGTGCTCGATGCACTCACAAAAAATAATTTGTTGGATAAAACCAATTTATATACTGCCACTCATTTTCCTATTCATGACATGCCTTCAGAATTAAAAGATAGCATTCAAAAAACAAAAAAATTGTTGATTGCTGAAGAGCACGTGGAGACAGGAGGATTGGGCCAATCCATTGCTTTGAAATTATCTGAAATGAATATTCATTTGGGTAAGTTTAAAGCATTGAATGCTAAAAATTACCCTTCCGGCTTATATGGAGACCAGCAATTTCACCAACGGGAAAGCGGCCTGGATGTTGAAAATATCACTAAGGAAATTAAGATTCTGCTTGCATAAGGCCTGGGATTTGTTAATCAGCTGTTTATATCGGATATTTTTTTATCTTTGTGGAACAATGCCTTCCAGTTCGAACCAATCAATATTTCCATTTATGAAAAAAGCATATACACTACTTACTGTTGCGTTAGCATTTGTTTCTATTTCCAATGCGCAAACTATTAATACAGTTGGAGGCAATGGAATAATAGGCTTTTCCGGGGACGGGGGCGCTGCAACTGACGCTGAACTTGATAGCCCATGCGGAGTTGCAGTGGATAACATAGGCAATATATTTATTGGGGACTGGTCAAACAGCCGTGTGAGAAAGATTAACACGGCAGGAACTATTTCAACTATTGCAGGCAATGGAGTGGCAAGTTACAGCGGCGACGGAGGACCGGCCACAGCCGCTGAAATATATAAAGACGTATCTGTTACTGTGGACGATAAGGATAATGTTTATATCGCCGACCAGTTCAATAACCGGGTGCGGAAAGTAAACACCTCCGGCATTATTACCACGGTTGCCGGAAATGGAGTTGGAAGTTTCAACGGTGACGGAGGACCGGCCACAGCCGCTGAAATTTATAGCCCCACTGACCTTAAAGTAGATAAAGCAGGAAACATTTTCATTGCAGACGTGCTGAATCAAAGGGTGAGGAAAGTGAACACTTCCGGAATTATTTCGACTATTGCCGGAAATGGCCTTGTTGGGTTTAGCGGAGATGGAAGCGCTGCGACAACAGCTGAATTAAATTGGCCTTACGGTATCGCAATTGATTCATCCGACAATGTATATATCGGTGACTATAAAGGCGCCCGGATACGTATGGTAAACACGTCAGGAATCATAACCACAGTTGCCGGAAATGGAGTTGGATCCTATTCCGGAGACGGAGGCCCCGCTACAGCTTCTGAAGTAAATTATCCTTATGGCTTTATTGTCGATCCCTCACAGAAACTTTATTTTTCTGACTCCTACAACAATGTAATCCGTGTGATAAACACATCGGGGGTTATTAGTACAGTAGCCGGAGTGTATCCCGGCGGTAATTTTAGCGGAGATGGAGGCCCTGCAACAGATGCGGAGTTAAACTACCCCCTTAATCTTGGCCTTGACAAATGGAACAACCTCTACATTGCTGATGAATTAAACCAACGGGTAAGAAAAGTGGGCAACAACACCGAAGAGGGTATTACTATTATTACAAATACTGTTGATTTGAATATTTACCCCAACCCGTCAACTGGCCAATTCACATTGGAAGCTAAAAACCAAAACCTGAAACTTAAAACCATTGAGGTATTTAATGTGCTGGGCCAAAAAGTGCTTAATGAAATGCCTGAAACCGAACAAAGTACCTATAAAATAAACATAGCCAGCCAGCCCGACGGAGTTTATCTATACAGAGTTATTGCAGCTTCAGGGGAAATTATAGGTGAAGGGAAAATAATCTTGGAACACTAAAAGTTTAATGTAGCGATAATACGGCCAGATTACCAAAACATGAAGGATGTATTACCATCATTCATAATTAATAGGCTTGCTGCTGTTTAGAGAATAATAATAGTATATTTGTCTACCTACTTCTAACGTTTATTATGTATAAAAAGATTACGCAGTGCAGAATTTGCGGAAATAAAAATCTTGTATCATTGCTCAACCTGGGTGAACAAGCGCTTACCGGGATATTTCCAAAAAATGCTGAAGAAATAATAACATCGGGCCCCCTGGAATTGGTAAAATGCCATCCTTCCGCTCCGGATGATACGGTTTGCCATTTAGTCCAACTCAATCATTCTTATGAAAGTGAAGAAATGTATGGATTAAACTATGGGTACCGTTCAGGTTTAAACCAATCCATGGTTCGCCATTTAAGGG
Source organism: uncultured Bacteroidota bacterium (assembly GCA_903916255.1). Classification (GTDB taxonomy): domain Bacteria; phylum Bacteroidota; class Bacteroidia; order JABEUT01; family JABEUT01; genus JABEUT01. Next base: position 30,978 of record CAIWVW010000034.1, on the reverse strand, counting down.
ATATTGTGGCATTTGCAACTTCTAAAGCAAACCTTGCCAAGGGTGATTTGATAATAGACATAGGTAGTAACGACAGCACTTTGTTGCAAGGCTACCCGACAGACAAAAAACTGCAGTTATTTGGTATTGACCCCACGGGTAAAAAGTTTGCAAAATATTATCCGGATTATATCCGCTTGGTTCCCGATTTCTTTTCGGCGGAAGCCGTAAAAAAAACAGGTGCCGGAAAGAAAGCTAAAATTATTACATCCATAGCGATGTTTTACGACCTCGAAAATCCGGCATTATTTGTTAAAGAAATAATGGATTCCCTTGCAGATGAAGGGATATGGGTTTTTGAACAAAGCTATCTCCCGCTTATGATTTCAACCAATGCGTATGATACGGTTTGCCATGAGCATTTGGAATATTATGCCCTTGGCCAGATAAAATGGCTGATGGACCATGCCGGATTTAAAATAATTGATGTCGAATTAAATGATATTAACGGGGGCAGCTTCAGGATTACTGTTGCTAAAGAGCAATCAAAATATACAATTTCAGATTCCGTTAAACATATTCAGGACAAAGAAAACCAACTTAAATTGGACTCCCTGAAACCTTATGAGGAATTCTATCAAAATATTTGCAAACACAGGGATGAGCTTAAAGAGCTAATTGATAGGCTAACAGCTTCAGGGAAAAAAGTTTTTGGATACGGTGCCTCCACAAAAGGCAATGTTATTTTGCAATATTGCGGTTTCACCACAAAGGAGATACCCTATATAGCTGAAGTGAATGAGGATAAATTTGGTCATTGCACCCCAGATACCCATATACCCATTATTTCGGAAAAAGCTGCCCGTGAAATGAAGCCCGATTATTATCTGGTGCTACCCTGGCATTTCCGCAAGGGGATCCTCGAAAAAGAAAAAGAATTCAGGAGCAATGGCGGAAAATTCATTTTTCCCCTTCCTTCCATAGAGATTGTTTAGCCATGAGTAAAGCTATTATTATAGGGCATACAGGGCAGGACGGAAATTACCTATGGGAACTTTTAAGCGCAAAAAACTATGAATTAATAGGGGTTTCCAGTAATCTGGTTTTATCTTCCAAAGAGGGTGATTTAGCACCTCTCGACATCAAAAACTTCAACCAGGTTGAAACCCTGGTTAAGAACTTCCGGCCTGATGAGCTATACTACTTGGCAGCTATCCACCAGTCATCGTCCGATAAGCAAATGGAAGAAGGCGAATTATTCCAGAAAAGTATAGATATAAACTCAAAAGCTTTTGTCAATTTCCTGGAGGCAGCCAGGCTTCACTCCGGAAAAACGAAACTATTTTACGCCGCATCCTCCCACATATTTGGTGAAACAGCAAACCCAATTCAGGATGAAACCACTCCGTTAAACCCCAATTGCATTTATGGCATAACCAAAACCATGGGCATACGGGCATGCCATTTTTACCGCGATAATTATAACATTTTTGCTTCTGTGGGGATTTTTTATAATCATGAATCGCCCCTTAGAGCTTCCAAATATGTTTCAAAAAAAATTGTAGAAACAGCGATTGCAATCAAACTTGGGTTAAAAGACAAACTAATTCTTGGAAACTTGGACCAAAGAGTAGACTGGGGTTATGCACCCGACTACGTGGACGCTGCCTATCGGATACTACAATTAAATTTACCGGGCGATTTTATAATTTCGAGCGGCACCACCCATAGCATTCAGGATTTCACGGAAGAGGTCTTCGCAAATCTCGGGCTTGATTGGAAAAGGCATGTGGAGATTAACCCAAACTTGATTACTAAAAAGCAAAAACAAAACCTTACCGGTAACAACAGGAAATTGAAAAATGCAACAGGATGGGAAAATTCTGTTACTTTTAGCGGGTTAATAAAAATTTTAGTTAATGCTGAATTAAATAAGAATGCCGCAAAATAATACACTCATATTTATTCCTACTTATAACGAAGTTGAAAACGTAGAGAAGATTTTCAATGATATAAAATCATTGAACCTAGGGGCAGATATGCTGTTTTTAGATGATAATTCGCCAGATGGAACAGGAAAAGTAATCGATACCATTGCCCAAAATAACCCAAACGTATTTACCATTCACCGCAGCGGCAAACTTGGCATAGGAAGCGCCCATCAGGATGGCATACGATGGGCATACGACCATAAATATGAAATACTGGTTACTATGGATTGCGATTTTACACATTCCCCTTCTTATATTTCAGATTTTATTAATCTTTCGGAAAAAGCCAACATCGTGGTTGGTTCAAGATATATGCAGAAAGACAGCCTCGCCACCTGGAATTTATTCCGCAAATTTCTTACTTACCTGGGTCATTTTTTAACAGTGAATATGCTGAATATGCCCTATGATGCTAGCGGAGCATTCAGGCTATATAATCTGAAAAAGATTAACCCTGCCATTTTTAAACTTATCAGTTCCAAAGGCTATTCATTTTTCTTTGAGAGTTTATTCATCCTTTATTTTAATAAAATAACAATTGTTGAAACTCCAATAGAATTGCCGTCGCGCACTTACGGGACTTCAAAAATGACTTGGAAAGACGCATGGAATAGCCTTAGCTTTCTATTAAAACTTTATAACAGGAAACTATTTCGTAAGAAAACTTTACAATTGAATTAATGAGTTTACCCGAAGGAAAAGATAAGATTATTGAACAAGACTGGGATATTTATTGGGCTGCCAAAAATAAGCGGACTTCGGCTGTATATGATTTTTTGGCCGGCATTTACCGCCGCTTAGTTGTGAAAAATATCTTGAATCATTTTGTATTTAAGTATTTCCCTAAAGGGGCAAAAGTGCTTCATGCGGGTTGCGGCAGTGGCCAGGTAGATGTTGATATTGCAAAACATATTGATATCACTGCTTTAGATATTTCTGCCAATGCTTTGATTATTTACCGCCAGGTGCATGGTAAAAAATGCAAAACTATTCAGGGTAATATTTTCAGCCTGCCCTTTGTAGACGAAAGTTTTGATGGGGTATATAACCTTGGTGTATTAGAACATTTTACGCCGGATGAAATCCAACTGATACTGGCAGAGGCGAAACGAATATTAAAGCCGAATGGCCGGATTATCATCCTGTGGCCACCCACCTTCGGTTTTACAGTCTTTATTTTGGATAGTGCACATTTCATTCTCAACAAAATTTTCCGAATGAAAGTGAAACTGCATCCTGACGAAATAACACACTGTAAAGGTAAAGAATTTGCAATGGATACCTTCACAAGCGCCGGTTTTAGTGTTATCAAATATTATTTCGGACCCAGGGATATATTTACACAAGCTGTAATTGTTGCAGAAAAATTATAGAACATGGCTAAACCTCCCAAAAAGGGACCATTACCTAAAATATCAAAACCGGCTGCAAAAAAGCCGGCGGTTTCTGAAATGGCAATACCAAAGCCATCCCGCATAAGTGAACACACATTCATTTATTCCGTTCTTGCAGTTTTTTTCATAATCGGATTAATCGGGGTGTTGCACCATGATATGTGGCGTGATGAGTTGCAAATTTGGCTTGTAGGCGTTTCAAGCCATAACGTGAGTGACTTTATTTTCAGCATGAAAAATGAAACGAATCCTTTGGGCTGGTATGGGTTTGATTTTATTCTGAGCAGGTTTAGTCTGGACCCTTTCATTGTTCAGATTTTCCATTTATTGTTTGCTACCGGAACCGTTTATTTGATTTTAAAATACGCCCCCTTCACCCGTCTTCAAAAGTTTTTTGTATCGTTTAGTTATTATTTGTTTTTTGAATATTCAATCATAGCAAGGGGATATGCCATGTCTGTTTTTTTCATTTTTCTTTTCTGCGTTTTATACCAACAGGTAAAATCAAAAAACCGTTACTTATATCTTTCACTGGTATTATTTTTTCTGGCGAATACCACCGGTCATGCCGTTATTATGACACTAGCATTGCTGGGCATGATGATTACCGATTACCTCTTCAGTGAAGATAATTCTATCCGTAAGAAATATTCGTTTTTGCAATTCGGTATGGGGGTTGTTATAGCGCTTTTAGGAGTTTATCTTTCCATTAAATGGATAACACCCTCGGCCGGGAACCATTATGGCAATAATTGGTATACAGCTATTGATGCGCAGCGAATGGAAAGGTCGTTCCGTACCTTTTGGATGAGCTTTATACCCATTCCTCAGTTATCAACAATGCACTTCTGGAGTTCCAATATGTTTTATGCACCGGATACGGGTCCTTTTACTTTTACAGTCTTACGCCTGCTTTCAATATGCCTCATTATATATTGCCTTTTATTCTATTCCAATAAACTAAGCATTGCGGCGTTTTACTTTGCCGGAACAGCGGGAGTGCTATTATTTCATTACACCAACAGCGTCATTTTCTCTATTAATGCCGCGAATCACTATGGTTTTATATTTATCACCTTCATAGCGGCCGCTTGGCTTGCACCCTTTGTTAAAAAGAGCAAATTCGGTATTCCGGGATTAAAATCCCTGCGAAACAAACTGAAAGTGGAAAAGAATTTCCCTTATCTTGTTACTGCTTTATTTGCCATTAACATGCTGGCCGGAATTATTGCTTTCGGCAAGTCACTGGCATATAACTTTACCAACATTAAACTGGCAGGTAATTATATTACAAGTCATCATTTAGACAAACTTCCTGAAACCGGTTTTATAGATTATGCAGTTTCCCCTATTTCCACATGGACCAAACAACCTATATACTTCCCTGACAGAGATACAATAGGAATGCATACAATCAACATTGACACACGCATGTCTTTCGACCCGAACATACTGATATCACGAATAAGTAAATATATATCAAAGCAAAAAGATTCTGTACTTTTCATATCCACCGGCGATTACTTTGGAATTGGCGAAGGGAAGGTAATTGGCAACATTCAGTTTACCCGTATTGCATCATTTTACGATTGCATAGTCCCCGATGAAAATTACGTTTTATACATTGCCCGCAATTTCGATTTAAACAAACTAATGAGCGATTCCGCCTCCTTCAAAAACCCTGCAACGGTTAACTCCATCGTTCTTTCGGTGAATGGATTAATACAAAGCGGTAAACTGGATGACGCCGAAAAAGTGCTTACCACCGTGCAGGAAAAAACGCATGGCGGCGCGATTCCTCACTTGCATAACTACCTTGGAATGATTGAAATGAAAAGAAATATGCAGGCCGAAGCTAAAAAAGAATTCAACACTGAGATAACCTTGAACCTCCAAAAAGAAGAGGCCTTCTTCAATTTAGGCATTCTGTATTTTCAGGATAAAGATTATCAAACGGCCATAAAAGATTGGGACAGCACCATAGCTATCAACCCAAAAAATGCAGATGCTTATTATAACACAGGTGCAGCCTATTTAAATACTACCGGCCCAACCAAATCAGCTGAAACATGCTTTGAAAAAGCGGTCGAAATAAACCCAAACTATACACAGGCTTATTTCAATATACTCAGTTGCGCCCAAAGTCTGAACGACCAGGATGCCCTTGTTAAGTACATCCGGGCCTTGTTGGATAAAGGCACTTCTGCTGATGACATAAGGGCGAAGGGCATTAACATTACGGAGGAACTTGCCAAGAAAATTAATGCCAGATAAGCGGCATTATTAAAAGACACCATCATCCCCAGTTATTTTCCCGTTCATAAATATTCCTATCTTTGCTTTGTTATATCCTGCCTGAATAGATGAAAAAAATACTTTTTGTACTCTTTCTGCTTCTTTGCTGCTCATCAGCTACTAACGTCTATGCCCAAAACACATGGCTGCAAAAAGCCAATTTTGCACCGGGCGGGCGTGATGATGCCAGCGGCTTTGCCATAGGCAACACAGGCTATATTCTTTGTGGAACAGACACCGGTGGGTACTTTACAGATATGTGGGCATGGAACAGTAATACCAATATTTGGACCCAGGTATCGTCCTATCCGGCGAAAAAAAGGATAGGCACCCGAGGCCTTTCTTTTAATGGATACGGCTATGTACTGGGCGGTGAAGAGCCTGCCAGTTGCTATGGGCCTGTAAAAACGCATGGCGCCGTTTGCGAAGGCACATTCTTTGGAGATGTGTGGAGATATAACCCCGATTCCAATTCATGGTTAAAGATTGACACCTTTCCCGGTTTGGCCCGCGACTTTGGCGTAGCGGTTATCGACCCGGATGATTCTACCATATTTTATGGAACCGGAAATGATAATGATACCGCTTATTTATCGGATTGGTGGAGCTTTTATATCCCTACCGCTACTTGGAAACAGCTTGCCGATTTCCCCGGCGGGCAACGTGACAATGCCGCCGCTTTTTACGCCAACGGCAAAATATATGTTGGTACAGGCAATGATAATGACCTTGCCAATTATGCCACCAGCGACTTTTGGCAATATACTCCCGCAACTAATTCATGGAGCCGGATAGCTGACCTGCCCGGATTACCTATCAGGTGCGCATCGGCGTTTACTATTGGTAACAATGGCTATGTATGCCTGGGTATTAGTGATACTGCTTATACGAGTGCCGGTTGGAAATATAACCCTGCCGATAATACATGGAGTTCCATTGCGCCCTATGGCGGCTATATGATGGCGGATGGTGTTGCTTTTACTATTGGCACGAATGCATACATCGGCACAGGCTCGCACAATGGTATTGACCTTAGCCAATTTTATGAATACACCACCGAAAGCAGCGCTACCACTACTTCTTTCATCAGCGTTTACCCTAATCCGGCTAATTATGCCATAACTTTTAACTATTCCGGAATAACGGAACTGCCCGCAACACTTAAACTGATTGATGCCTTGGGTAATGTGGTAAGCACTACCACCCTTACCAATAGCTACGGACAGGCCATTATGGACGTTACTTCCCTGCGAAGCGGGACGTACCTTTACCGCATTTATGGCGCGAATAAGGTATTAAACACAGGCAAGTTTGTTATTGCCAAGTAAAAAAATTAGTGATTTTTTTACTTGGCTTTACTTCACGTTACTTCACACTTTCCCCATATTTTCGAAATGCTGAAAAACAAAGAATAGGGCAAATTTACTATTGACCCATAATGACTTACGCTTATTTCACAGGGGTAGCAATATAGAAATGGAAGTTTGCTATAAATTTCTGCCCTGATAAATGCCTGGCAAATGGCAAGCAAAAAACCACTCACAGGCTAAAACCTACCATATAATAAGTGAAAGCCGCCGGATAATAAGTGGGGCATGGTATCCCATTTTTATCCATTATCTTTGAAACAAATTCAAAGAATATGAAAAAAATATGTGCCGGATTATTATTATGCTCCTCATTTTTAAGCGCTCAAAAATGGGACAGCCTGGGTTCAGGTACCCAGGGAGGAGTAGCAGGGGAAGTTTTTGCATTAACCCAATATGACAGCAATCTTGTAGCGGGTGGTTTTTTTGAACTGGCAGGTGGAATTTTCACTCGTGTGGGTATTGGACAATGGAATGGCACGAATTGGGATACTATCGGATATACAACAAGTATAAAATATGTTCCGGAGGATGTCTGGGCTGAAGGTGTTTATAACAATATATTATTTGTGGCCGGGTTAGATATGCCTGAATTTGTTGTGGCACAATGGAACGGTGTGGCATGGGATAGTGTAAGGCCCACGCAATCGCAACTCTATAACTTAGATAACATGGAAATAAAAGCTTTAACACCTTACCAGGGAAAACTATATGTGGGGGGTAGTAACATTATTACATGGGACGGAACCAATTGGGATTCGCTACCTACGGGGTTAATAAGAAATACAAGCTCATTTACTATCTATGCAATGGAAGTATACAACAACAAATTATATGTGGGCGGGAGTTTTGATTCCATAGGAAATGTTCCTGCAAAAAATATTGCCGTATGGAACGGAACTAACTGGGCCGCGGTTGGTGGAGGGATAAATAATGATGTGAGTTCATTTTGCATTTATAATGGAATACTTATGGTGGGTGGCGGTTTTGATAGTGCTGGCAGCATAAAAGCAAGCCATATAGCAGGGTGGAATGGTTCATCATGGAGTGCATTAGGTACAGGAATTAATGACAGCGGAGGTGTGGCCTGTCTTGCAGTATATGGTTCCGTTTTAAGTGTGGGAGGTGGATTTGACAGCGCCGGGGGAGTTCCTGCAAATAATATAGCTTTTTGGGATGGTACAAACTGGTCAGCGCTCGGGTCCGGCATCACTGGTAATTCTACTAATGTTAATGCACTTTTCAATTATAAAGGAGTTTTGATAGCGGGTGGAATATTTGATTCCGCCGGGGGAATTCCCGTCAATAATATTGCCCAATGGACAAGCCCTTTAGGCATAAATAAACTAACCAACAATAATGAATGCACAATTTTCCCCAACCCCTCCACAGGCATTTTCACCATTGCACTTGTAGGGGCACAAAATTTTGTGCCTGCAACTGCTGAAATTTATAATATACTTGGCGAGAAAGTATTTTCCCAATTCACCATTCACAACTCACCATTCACAATTAATTTAAGTTCTCAGCCAAACGGCCTTTATTTCTACCGGGTTTTAAAAGAAGACGGTAGTTTGCTTGGGGAGGGGAAAGTGGTTATAAAAAAATAAATCGAGTTTCAATAAATAATGCAATAAGGTTTGAATCAAACGTATTCTGTTTTCCTACTAAGGTTTAAATTCATTCATTAAATGGGTCATTTTGTGTTTAAACCTTAGTAGGAAATTAAACCCCTTCTGAATATTAACCTTATTAAGACCTCATCCTAAAGAAAAGTTGTAATATGCTCTGTGAAAATCAGTGTTCTCCGTGCCTCCGTGGTTTGTATTTTTCACCACATAGACACGGAGAACACGGATAAACACGGAATAAAACAACATATTTTGCCACCTATCTCCCTGATAACCTTCATATAATTGGGTATTTATCTGAAATTTCATATATTAGTACCCAACATTTGCCTTATAGGGTTCGTTTATATTGACAAACGGCAAGTTATAGGGTACATTACTACATGAAGGTTGAGACTGAGATAATAACTGCGTGCATCCAAAAAGATGAACGGGCAGAGTACGAGCTTTATCGCTTGACTTACAGTTACCTTATGTCTATATGTCTAAGATATTCGAACGACCGCGAAGAAGCCAGGGAAATGCTGAATCTCGGTTTTTTTAAAATATTAACCAACCTGAAAAAGTACCAGTTGGAAACCTCGTTTAAGGCATGGGTGCACCGGGTAATGGTGAACACGCTGATAGATGAATACCGCAAAAAGAAAGTGCAGAAAGAACATGTGCAATATGTGGAAGACTATGACCAGATTGAGGAAGATACAGAGGTGAACAACGCATTGGTAAAAATGGATGTGGAACAAATACACGCCTTGATAGTGAAACTGCCGCCTGTGAGCCAAAAGGTATTTAACATGTATGCCATCGATGGATTTTCGCATAAGGAAATTGCGGGCATGCTGGGCATTACGGAAGGCACATCGCGGTGGCATTTGAATGCATCTCGGCAGAAATTACAGGAAATGATTTTACGAATTAACCCGAACTTATATAAACTAGTAGCAGGATGAGCAACAACAATTTTAACGACATTTTACGCAGCAAGTTCAGCGAAAAGGAACATCCTTTCGATGAAAGGAACTGGAAAGCCATGCGTACAATGATTGATGAATCGCGGGCGAAAAAGAAACGCACCTTATTCATTTTAGGTTCATTGGCATTATTGCTTTGTGCCATAGGCACGGCAGGCATTTTTGAATGGAAAAGCACAATCGGAAATGCAAACGTAGTTTCCAATAGTGTGAAATCAAATACTGCATCGCCTTCTGCTGCAACAAATAGTGCAACTGCTGCAACTACAACTAGGCAGACTATAAATTCCACGCCGTCAATTTCAACTAACAATTTATTATCAAATTCTTCAAACAATTCAGTTGCTTCTGCGAATAAAACACAGGCAACTAAAGCAGTTTCAGTAGCTGCCAATTCACAACCTTTGAAAAATGCGGGCAATAAAAAACATAAAACAAAATCGGGCAATTCAGCTATTGGAGCATCAGACAAGGAAATTGCCGATTTGAATAAAACCATTGCTGATGTTGAAAATAACACTGCGGAAAAAAATGTTATTTCGGTGAAGGAATCATCGGAAGCTCCGCTAACACAGGCTAAATTGCCTGTAAACTCTACACCGCCTGTAACGCCTAAAGTTCCTGCTCCTCCGGTGGCTAAGGTAAATACCAAAGCGCCCGATACTGCAAGTAGTTTGCCACAGCGTTTTTCAGATGAACCGAGAATTTACAATGGCAAAAAACAAATGATTTCTATTGATGCAGGAACCTATTACAGCGGTGGCTGGTCGCCAAGTATCAATATTACGCAAGGCTCCGGCTTCAATTATGTTGTTGGTGTTGGATATACCCGTTACCTCAGCAAGAAATGGTTTCTTAAAACAGGAATTCAATTCAGCGATTTCGGGCACATGGGTTCTTATACCTATAACTACCAGCATTCATCGGTGCAAAACCCGAACCTTATTAATGATTCGGCAATAACCACCAAACGCTTGTATTACCTTAGCATTCCGGTACAGTTTGAAAAATTTGTCGGGCATAAAAGCAGTTTGGGTTTAGGTGGAAGTGTATCGTTTTTGTTAAGCAGCACTGCCTCTGCAACCACTTATCAGCAACTGGATAATAACCCGCCCGCGAACTACCAGAACTATTCGCAAAATATCCACTTGAACGGATATAATACATTGACTGCATCTGCTTATGGACTTTACAGATATACTTTCAACCGCCATTTTTCAACTTACCTTATGATATATTTTATGACACCGGTTGATAACAAATCATTCTTCGGGGAAAATCTTTACTTCTATAATACAGGGGCGAAACTGCTAGTGTCATATACTTTATAATTTAACATACAGCCATTAAACCTTTTTCAATTAAATGATTCTATATAGTATGAAACTGGAGTTGTGCCGGCTCCCTCAAAGGGGTTTGAGGTCGTTTTCATAGGTATCGTCGCAAGACGGAAAGCCGGACAATACAGAGAATCCCCTCTCATTTAGTTGTGGGGGGATTATTTTTTTACAACCCACCCAACGTTTGGCCAACGCCTCCCGTTTCTATAATTGAAACGCCTTTCCAATTGAATTAAAGGTTAGTAAAAAGAAGGACGTTTTTTCCATAGAGCTCCAATCGAAATAGGAGTGTTTCGATTGGTTAAAGAGGGTCCCTCCGGTTGATTACCGGGGGGCTTTTTTTTCAAAAACAAAGAAAGTTTACTTTATAAAATTAATACGTAATGAATTGCCTATCTTTGCACAAGTTATGCTCTACAAACTTATGCAGTTGTTAAAAAAAACGCTACTTTTTATTGGGGTAAATCTTTTTACCGCCTCTGGCATTTATGCCCAATTAGGCTCGACAATGGGGTCAAAAAAACCCGGTATGTCAAACGGCTCATTTGGCAACAAGAATGCAGGAGCATTCAATAGTTCTTTTGGTAAAAAGCGTAGTACTGGTTCAGGCTCTTCATCCTCCGGGAGCGGCTCCAATTCAATGTATAGTTCAATTACAGGTGCTAAAAAAACCGGTTCAAGCTATTCTAGCGGCAGCTATTCATCATCCGGGCCTAAAAGCAACTATACTTCTCCATATGGTGGCACTTCCGGTTCCTCTTCTTCATCCTCCGGTCATGGCTCAGGCTCATCCTCGCATGGAGGGTCAGGTTCAGGTTCTTCTTCTCACGCAGGCGCAGGTTCATCCGGCGCAGCCGGAAGCACCAATAAAAGCAACTCTAGTTATTCCTATCCGGGGGTAGGTAAATCAAAAGCTATTAAAACCCAAAAAGGGCCTCAAAGATTATCATATCCTGGCATTCATAATAAGAGTAAAGATATGCTTAAAAAGAAGAACTCTTCCAGTTCTGGGGCTTCAGGGGGTACAACCGATAAAAAGTAATAACACCAATTAGAACAAACGGTTCTCGAGTTCCGGGTATTTCACTTCCGCTTCTATTCCTTCGTAATTAGTGTCGGTCTCTTTACGCGATATGGCTTTTGAAATGGTGTGATAACCCATCCATTCATCGGGAGCAGGTTTCATCAGTTTTATTATTTCTTCTTTCGATGCCGAGTTATCGAGCCAAGGCTGCCAGCCTGCATCATCCAATAAAAGAGGCATACGTTTCTTTTTGTTGTGAATTGTTTCCATTACCGGGTTGGCCCTGGTAGTTATAATGGAAAAGGTATTTAAAATTTCCCCTGTATGTTTGTCGGCCCATGTATCGCTGATGCATCCAAAGGTAAAAAGCCCCCCGTTTTTTGGATAAATAAAATAGGGGTATTTTATTTTGTTTTCTTCTCTCCATTCATAAAAACCGTTCACAGGCAAAATACATCGCCTTCGGATTATACTTTCCCTGAACATCGGCTTTTCGAATATTGTTTCCGCTTTGGCATTTAATGCCATGTTGGACAATTCTCCGGCCTTGGCTTCATCGGGACACCAGGCAGGAATTAACCCCCAATAATATAATTGAAATTCCTTTCTATTGCCTTGCGTTAAAACCGGCAATTGCGGATGTGCAAAACCGGAGACATTGTAAAACTTTATTTTAGCCATAGCTTCTTCGGCCATAGTTTTATACTTTTCTCGCAAAGCGGCAACATCCACATTATTCTTTATATAATAACACATCTTTTTACTCGCCGCCGTTTAGCTCGTTGAGGGTTTGCAGCAATTCCGATTTAAGTTCCATTGCCCCTATCATGGGCATTACATGGTGAGAATATTTGATTTCCTTTTTCTTTAGTTGTTCCAGTTTAACAAGTGACGATTTAAGCGCCATTTCTCCAAGTATGGCTGTTACGTTAGGGTAATATTTCATCTTTTTCTTAGTGAGTAAACCAAGGTCTATCAATGCCTGTAAATCGCGCCGGGCTGTTTTGGAACTTTTGGCATATACCCTGGCAATGGCCGGAGTAAGCACCAAAACATCTTCAAACTTCTGGCCATCTTCCAAATTCAGAGGAAATGCATGCATTAGTAATTTCCGGCGGATAGTTACTTTCTTAATAGCATCTTCATCGTTTGCAAGGGTAGTATCGATATAATGCTGCCAGGTAATTACGAACTGCTGCGCCTGCAGCGTCTGCAATATATCTTCCAACCCGTCGCAGAAACCCTGTAATGCATATTCTATAAAGCTGTTCGGATTTTCATCCTTACTTACTATGTCCAGCCTTCGTTGATATAAGCTTCGGGTTTCATAATAAAACACGGGTAATATATGGGCAACAAGGTAAGGTATACCACCCTCCAACAAAAGAGCCATTTCAAGCAATTGGCCGGTTTGTTTGCTTCCGGAGTTGAAAGGTTGCATCCATTCGAAATACGCCTGCGTCAAGATAGCTTTAAGAATTGCTTTTACTTCCGTTTCAGGATGTATGGGAACAACTTCAGAATTCACCCAACTGCAAAAACCATCCAACCATTCTTCCTGTTCAGGAGAAAACGCCACATCTTCCGCGATAGTTTTCAAATGCATTTTTTTTATGAAGTCCGGGGTGATTTGCGTATGCTTTTTTTCTATCGCAATATCCTTATACAAATCATGCTCGGCAGCCAGCATTTTTTTAATCCTGTCCTCTAAAAAAACCTTCCCGGCAGGCAATGAATTTCCGGCTTGAATTTGCGCTATCTGTTCAAGTTTAATCTCACTTTCTTCCCATGCCAGAACCGAGTATATTCCTGAAGCAATTTTAGACCTTAAATATTCATTCCTGACTTGCGGCAAAAGCGAAATATTATTCAAATCTTCAAGATAAGCCACAATTTTACCCAATATAAATGCATGCTTATGCACACTTAATTCGACATTTTTAAAAGAAGTTACTCCACCTGTCGAATTTATATATTTGCTTGTTAACATGTTATAATCTAATAATTTGGGACATTAAACTGTACATTATTAAAGACAAATATACTATAATTTAGAATGCAACGTATAGGCATTTTAAGAAAAAACATGCATATTAGCCCATTTTAAAAGGGTAGAAAATGGAATCTAAATTTCCAGCTTTTTCATAAGGTCGGCTATCTCCCTTTCATGGTGGTCGTTGCTATCGGAAAACGACTCGATAATGACCTGTCTTTCGTTCTCGGTTCTGTTCTGGCTGAGCTTCTTTTTTCCCTGCAAGTCTGTTACCAGAATTTTAAAGGCAACCACCCCATTTAATAACCCGTTAACATACTCTTCAGGAAGGTTTTTCCATTGCTCTCTATAGCCCGGTTCAAAAAAATCGAATGAGCGTTCCATCACCTCTATTATCCCTTCCGGATTTTCTATTACCTGCACTTTTCCATAGGCATGAACGGCGGCATAATTCCAGGTGGGTACATTTATTTTATGTTCATAATGGCTGGGTGAAACATAGGCATGAGGTTCGGCAAAAATTACCAAAACGGTATTTTGTTCCATTTCCTGCCACTGTTTATTCGCTTTGGCGCAATGTCCATATATAATCAGGTTTTCCCCTTCCTCCGAAATAACAAATGGCAAATGCGTAGCAGTAAGCTCATTATTGTTGGAAGTAACAATAGCCCCGAAGTTATATTGCTTCATAAAAGCAATAATTTCAACACGGTCTGTTATCTGGTGATATTTTGGGGTGTACATATTCGTATATATAGCCTGCGGAATTCAAATATAATAAATTTCTTCAATAGCGATTAGCCTTACATGGTATTAACTTTAGTAGAAATTACACACCACAATTATACCAACCTTATTAATAAGGATAGTTATGAGAGGAATTGGTTTTTCTACTATGGTTTAAATACTTAACAAAACAAATCCTATATATTTGCAATAAGTGAAACAAGCTCCTAAAAAAAACAAACTGGTGCCTTTGGCTTTGGAGATAAAATCCAAATCGGCCATGGATTTTGCCGTTCCCATAGGGATTTGCATTATAACGGCTATTTGTTTCAGTAATACTTTCAACAACCAATTTTTATTTTGGGACGACAACCAGTTTATTCTCAACAATATTCACCTGCGCAGGCTTTCATGGGAAAATATAAAGTATCTCTTTTCGCATGAGTTTGGCGCTAACTGGCAACCGCTTACCATGCTGTCTTATTCGCTGAACTATTATTTTTCAAAATATACTCCGTTCGGATATTTCTTCACCAATGTGGCCTTGCATATTGCCAATACGGCTTTAGTGTTTTTTGTAATCAGGAATTTGATGAACCAATTCCGGAACAATACCAAACCGGAACAATCCCTAATCATTGCTGGAATAGCATCGCTTTGGTTTGGCATCCATCCTATGCACGTAGAGTCGGTAGGGTGGTTATTCGAGCGCAAAGATGTGCTGTATACCTTCTTCTACTTATCGGGCTTGTTAACCTATAGCACCTATTTGAAAAACAAAAAAATAAAATGGCTTGTTTACACATTTTTATTATTTATTTGTTCCTGCATGTCGAAGCCCATGGCAGTGGTGTTTCCGGCATCGCTTTTACTGATTGATTTTTTATTGAGCCGCAAATTCAAATCGAATGTATGGCTTGAAAAAGTTCCATTCTTCATATTGTCATTAATTATTGGAGTTCTCACATTGCACACCCAAAAAGAAGCACATGCACTTGAATATACGTTTTCGCTATCGCAACGCTTTTTTATTGCATCCTATAGCTTCCTGGAATATATCATCAAACTGTTTTACCCCTTGCATCTTTCCGGATTCTACCCCTACCCTATGAATCCGGGAGAAAGCCTGCCGGGCTCTTTTTATATAAGGCCCTTACTTGTAATTATTATTACTGCGGGACCATTGTATTACACCTATAAAAAAAATAAAACATGGTTTAAAGTTTCAGCTTTCGGTTTTGGGTTTTATCTGGTGAATATTGCATTGGTGTTACAATTCCTTTCGGTGGGTTCCGCTATTATATCCGACCGATATTCGTATATGTCATATATAGGTTTGCTGTTCATACTTGCTTACTTTATAAATGAGTTGTTTCAGAAAAACGATGTAATAATTAAGAACGCTGTTGTTATAAGCGGACTGGTATTCTCGGTCTATCTCGGTTATTTTTGTTATGAGCGCACACAGGCATGGCATGATACAGAAGCTATGCTGACGGATGTTATAAACCAATACCCCGAGAAAGTGCCGCAGGCGTACAAATATCTCGGCGTATTTTACGGTGAAAATGGTCGGCCGGAAGATGCTTACAAGTGCTATGATGTATTGATAAACAAAATGCATTTGCGAGATGCAGATGCATATTGCAATATGGGAAGCGTATTAATGTCGTTGCATAATATGAAAGCGGCAGCAGAATACCTGACAATATCGTTGCAAATAGACAGCAACCAGTTTATGTCGTATAGGAATTTGGGAATTATAAATGCCGATACCGGTAATTACCCGGCGGCGTTTTATTACTATAATAAAGCTAAAAGCATTTATGCATATGATGAAGGACTATATAACAATATCAGTTTTGCACATGTGGCAACCAAGCAATATGCGGAAGCGATAAATGATTACAATATTCTGCTACGAATGAATCCTGATAATGCACTTTATTACTTCAATCGGGGCGTTGCCGAATATAGTATGGGAAAAGTGGATAATGCAGCTGATGATTTTAACAAGACGCTGGCTATGCCCGTGATGAAACAAAATGCTTCATATAATTTGCCGGGAAATGCAGCTTACAACCTTTCTGTAATTTATAAAGACAAAGGTGATGTGCAAAAAGCAGACGAATTTACCAAGGAAGCGCAGCAGTTAGGGCACCGCTAAGAGTTGAAAGGTGAAAGTAAAAAGGTTAAAGTTACATTTGGACTCCAATCGTCATTGCAAGGAACTAAGCAATCTTACCAAAAGAAAATAAATAAACGCTATTTTTGTTTAAACTTACTCTGGAAAATCACATCCCAAAGAATGGAACTGACACCATACCCCCTGTCGGGTTGCTGATAGTGGTGTTTCATGTGGTTCACTTTTAAATTGAGCCAGTATTTGCTTTTAAAACCATAGTGGTGAATAGCGTAGTGCGTCATATCATAAACTAAATATCCGGTAACTATACCGGCGAAAAGCGGAGCTACATATATATTTCCCAAGAGGGCCCAGAAAATAAAATAGACCACAAAAGCCAGCGGTATGCTTAGTGATGGTACCATTACCAACCTATGGGTATCATTCGGGTAATCGTGGTGCACACCATGAATAATAAAATGGAGCCTCCTGCCTAATTCACCGGGCAAGGGAGTATGAAATACCCAACGGTGAAGGACATATTCCAATAAGGTCCATACAAAAATACCGGCAATGTAAAATCCGGCAATTACCAGCGCGCCAAGGTGAAGCATGAAAATAGAGCGATAGAGAAAGAAAAGCACAACAGGCACAAATAAATATAGCGGAACGGACCAGTGTATGCGCGACATTTTATCGAGCACAGGGCTTTTAAACATCACTACCGATTCATCTTTATTCGAAACAAAATTCTTTTCCATAATTTAAAATAGCGGTTGCAAAGGTATGCAATTCACCAATAGCAGGGAATTGACTCCCGTCACATTTTTATTTCAGATTATCGTTAAAAAACTTGACATACTCATCGCTTATGCCATGTTTGAAAAGGATATGGAAGTTTTTATCGGATATATAGAATGACTGGTAGGAACCGGTAGGAATTGCTTTCAGCAAGTCGGGGTTGCTGGTTACATAATTGTAATAGTCTTTGGCCGCTGCCGCCGAAGCAAACTTATGAACTACAAGCATTTGCTGGTTGCTGTTAAGGAAAATATCGTCCATGGTAAACTGGTTCTGGCTATATATTCTTGTATTCATATCACTAATAGCATTCTTAACGGTATTTACCTTGCTCGATTGCCTGTTATCTATGGTAAGGATATAGAAAAAGGTTGAGTCGACATCATTGGAATATACCACAGGTACGGTGTCTGTTTTAGGTGCTACCGGTGGTGGAGCCGCTTCTTTCTTTTTGTTCAGGTAATCAAGGATAGATTGGGCAACAATACGAAGGGTATCTTTAGGATATTGAATAACCACTTTTTCCAGTGCGTTCTTATAGGCATCTATCCCTTGCATGTGCCCGATGGCTTTAGCCTGCATAAAAGCAAATTTGGCCATTTCGGTATTCTTTGGAAATAATGAATCTACCTGGGCGCAATCATTCAATACTTCGGCATAGTTAGCCGCCTTATACGATTCCAGCGTAGCTGAATAAATCTTCAGGATTTCCTGACGGCTGGCAGCCTGCTGCTGGCGGTATTTTTCAGGGTCCTTTATAAGCATGGCGTATTCCGTATCAGGGTATTTGCCAAGCAATATATTCTTATAGTAATCAGCTCTTTCCGAATTACCCGTTTGGGTGTACATAAGATACAAATCATAGTAAACTATCAGCTTATACTTATTATCCGGGAAACGGCCCAGCATAGTTTCAAAATCATCTTCACCACGATGGTAGTTTTTAATGTATTCCTTGTAAATAAAACCCACATTATAGTACGCTTCTATAAGGGTATCCTTGGATGCTTTCATTTTAGCCTCCGTAAACGGTATATTTTTCAGGTAACTGCTTGCATTATAGTTATTTTGTGCAGAATCCTTTTTTGCTACAACTGCCTTTTTAGCGGTATCGTTTCCATTTTCGTTCCCGCCTGCCAGGTTATCCGATATTTTTTTGCTCCGCCTCCAGTTATCTTCTAGCGGACGGTTTCCCCATTTGGATGTAAACTCGGCTATTCCCTGGCTTACCGCACTGGGGTTATAGAAATACCATTTTCCGTTTGATGCATTCGGTTGCGGCCCCTGATTTTGGGCTGCTTCGGCTGCCTGTTTATCCTGTTCCTTTTTCTCTTCTTCCAACTTCTTTTGCACTGCAATAAGGCTGTCAACGTATTGTTCTGCGCCTTTTTCCCCGCGCTTGGCTATTTTTTGCAGGCTGTCTTCACGGTCTATTACATTCAAATCGCGCACTAATTTGTCCAGGTTATTTTTCTTGGCAACTATAGAATCCCGGCCCCTGTATTTTAGAGGAAGCGCAACAATTGTGCTGTCGTAAAATTTTTTTGCGGCACGGTAGTTTTCATAGTCGAATGCAAGGTTGCCCAATGCAAGGTAGGATATAGCCTTTTGAATTTTATTGGTGGTGCTTGCCTTTACCGATTTGTGCAAATCTTCGGTTCCCAATTCTTCATTCTTCTCCTTCAATGCAATTTCAGCAAGGGCATAATAAATCTGGTCCCTGTCATCGATATATTTGGTGGGCTTTAACATTTTGGCCAAATCAGCCTTAATCCGTTCATTTTCCTTGGGTCCGCCCATAAATAACAAGGCTCTTTTAATACGGGCTTCAAAGTCCAGTTCGTTATATGGATGCAGGCTAAGACACTGGGTGTAGTAGTTGTACGCCTTTTGGGTTTCGCCCTGTCTTTCTTCTATTTGTCCAATTATGAAGCAATAGCGAGCCTTTACCTTTTTATTTTTTTCATATTTCATGGCACGCAAAAGCTGTGCTTCCACCTCGGGATATTGGCCTATGCGCATGTTCCAATCGGCCACAACCGCGAAAATCTCGGGCATTATCTTGGGTGGTACCTTCTTACTGCTTCGCAAGAGGTCTACTACCTCTTCGGCCTTACTTACCGAACCCAACTGGTTGAATACCCTTGCCTGCCATATCAATGCTTCAAACCGGAAATCGGTTTTGCGGTATTCCTTGGTAGCATATTCCATTATATCGCTGGCCTGTATCAGGTCATTTTTATAGAGGTGGGCCTGGGCAAGCAGCAAGTAGCAATACTTTATGTAATGAACGGCATCAGGTATTTCATGCTTGGCCTTATCGGTAATAGTATGCTTCTGAATCATGGTATCCGCCTTTTTAATGGCACGGCTCATTTGCGGATAAAGGGCAGGGGCTTCGGGCGGGTCGGGGTAAACGTAAACGGGAATAATATCGGTGTAGTCGTCCTTATGGGTTTTATTCAGGTTGTCGATACCTTCGTCGTAAGCAAGCTTACCCCAAAAATATCCGTTATAGTGGGCACAGGTGTTATGAAAAGTACGGGTAAGCCAAGTGTTCTTGGAGGTAGTACAAGCAGACAAACCCCACAGCACAAGGGCTATAGCCGATAAACGGAATATATTTTGTTTGGTCAACGACTTAAAAAAAGGTAAATATATAACCTATAAAGTGTGATTTTAGTGTGCAAAGATAACAGTAATTCCAGATTTTGGATTTTGAATTTTAAATTTTGAATGAAATACAGAGAGTTTGCCTATATCTTATTCTGTTTCTTGTGAAGTTTTTACAATGGCTGTGAGGATATTAATAATTTCATCAATCTCTTTCAAAAGCTTAGTATAATCCCAATTAACAAACTAGCTCTTTTCCAATAACATAAGCTAGTATCTGGTTTCTCTGGCTTCCTTTGACGCAACTGCCATTTTAGTAATGAAGTCCTTCTTGGTCTGCCCAGCTGTTGCTTCATTTACATTGGCCCCAATGCTAGTACCCGCCCTCAATAATTGTCTTGAAAGAACATATTCATTGACTCCAATAAGCTTTTTATAAACATCAATAATGTTCAATGAAAATTGAAACGTTTTATCCAGTATCACATTATCCTTTGGCATTCTCTTTTGTCTCTGCTTTTTTATTTAACATTAAGCATTCAACATTTAAAATTCCTCATAGGGGAATATTCCCGTGTTTCTTTTTAGGTAGCGTATCCACCTTGTTTTTCAGCATATCAAACGCTTTGATGAGTTTAATACGGGTATCTTCAGGCATAATAACTTCATCCACATAACCTCTTTCAGCGGCCCTGTAAGGGTTGGCAAAGTGCGAAATATATTCGGCTTCTTTCTCTTTCAGCTTGGCGGTCGGGTCTTTGGCTTCCGTAATTTCCTTTTTAAAGATAATTTCGGTAGCGCCTTTGGCACCCATAACTGCAATTTCGGCAGTGGGCCAGGCATAGTTCATATCGGCACCTATGTGTTTGGAGTTCATCACATCGTATGCTCCTCCGTAGGCTTTACGTGTGATAACGGTGATACGGGGTACAGTGGCTTCGCAGAATGCATAGAGCAATTTAGCTCCGTTGGAGATGATTCCGTTCCATTCCTGGTCAGTGCCCGGAAGGAAACCCGGTACATCTTCAAATACCAATAAGGGAATATTAAAGCTGTCGCAGAAACGAACAAAACGGGCTGCTTTGGTGGATGATTTATTATCTAACACTCCTGCAAGGAAAGCAGGCTGATTGGCAACAATACCAATGCTTTTTCCTGCCAAACGGGCAAAACCGACAATTATATTTTCAGCATAATTTTTATGCACTTCAAAAAAACTGTCGGCATCAGTTACTTCGGAAATGACCTCCCTTATATCATACGGCTGATTAGGGTTTTCCGGAACAAGGTTAGTAAGTGCAGGGCGGCTTTCATTGCTTGGTTCATAAGGTACTGAAGGGGCATCCTCCTCGCAGTTTTGCGGAATATAGCTCAATAATGTTTTTAAATATTGGATACACTCTACCCCATTGGCACAGGAAAAATGCGCCACACCCGATTTAGCTGAGTGCGTGGAAGCACCGCCTAATTCTTCCGAGGTAACAACCTCATGGGTTACGGTTTTAACCACATTGGGGCCGGTGACAAACATATAAGAAGTATGTTCCACCATCAAAATAAAGTCAGTTATAGCAGGAGAGTATACCGCACCGCCAGCGCAAGGGCCCATGATAGCAGAAAGCTGCGGTATAACACCTGATGCCCTTGTATTACGATAAAAAATATCTGCATAGCCGCCGAGTGATACAACCCCTTCCTGTATGCGGGCACCGCCGGAGTCATTGAGCCCGATAACAGGTGCACCGTTTTTCATGGCTAAATCCAATATGCGGCAAATTTTTTCGGCATGCGCCTCCGACAATGAACCGCCATAGACGGTAAAATCTTGGGCAAATACATACGTTAACCTGCCATTAATAGTACCGTATCCTGTAATAACGCCATCCCCTAAAAACTGCTCGCGCTCGGTGC
Source organism: uncultured Bacteroidota bacterium (assembly GCA_903916255.1). Taxonomy (GTDB): domain Bacteria; phylum Bacteroidota; class Bacteroidia; order JABEUT01; family JABEUT01; genus JABEUT01. The sequence continues at coordinate 8,817 of CAIWVW010000034.1, read as the reverse complement.
CGAAATTGCTTTCACGGGCGGTGACGAACATGCCTATTTCTTCAAAGCTGCCTTCGTCCATAAGCAGGGCAACCCGCTCGCGGGCGGTAAGTTTGCCTTTTTTATGCTGCGAATTGATGCGTTCTTGTCCTCCGCCCAATTTGGCTTCGGCTATTTTATCGTTTAAGAGTTTATGTTTGTTTTCCATAGATGTTTTTATTTAACCACAAAGTACATAAAGTGTACAATGCCTTAAGGCTGCAAAGGTAAAAGATAATAGATATAGAACTATAAACAATGAACTATGTACTATCTTTTGTATTTTTAAACTTTTATTTATATTCCTATCGAATCTTATGAAGAAAAGATTTATCGCGCTATTATTACTCTTTCCATTTGTATTATTTTCTCAAAAAGCAGTTTTAAAAAAATGCAAAGAAAAAGTATTTGATTTACGTGGCACCTCCATGAAAAAGACGATTGTTAGCTATATTTATAATAATCGTAATGGATTTTGCATAAAACATTTGAGTTTTCAGTCGTCCTATCGACCTAAAAGAGATTCCAATAAGCAAACTAATTGGTCAAAAGTGCAGAGTTATGAAACACTAACTTTATCATCCTTTGATTCTGTTAAAAATTTAAGTATATCAGATACATGGAATTACACATTTCGTAAACACCATAAGGACAAAGAACATCTGTGGCAAGAATTATCTTACTATAAGAACAAAACTTTACTGAAAAAGTATAAAATTGGTAACGATAGTAATTCTTCTAATTCTACCATCACATATTTTTATGATAGTATAGGAAACCCTATTAAACAGATAGATTCAACTTATACACTTAGAAACCCAACTGAATTTATAATTGGTATAACTACTTTCCAATATGATTCTTTAAAAAGAGTCATTAAGATGTCGTATTCAAATTCTAACGAAAAGTTTAAATTACATTCACCCGTCACCTACACTTATATAATGGATACCAAACAACAACAACAAGTATTTATAAATGTTCAAGACGGAAAAGAAAGGAAAGCTATATACTTTTTTGATAAGTATGGAAATCTAAAAAGAAATGACTGCTATACCAATAACAAGTTAACAGGATATATTAAATATATTAACACCTATTATTAATTATTTCTCCCGCTAATTCGTCGGCGCATGAATAGTGCCGAAGCCTATCAGTTTATCATAAAAGAGTCCGACAGGCCGGTAATATGCATAAAGGAAATAGGTGTTGGTAGTTTCAAAGTGGCTGCCTTCTATAAAACTTAAATCTGCAACAGTAGAACCTTTTTTCAAATAGGCATATTGGTATTCATAATACCCTTGTTTTAAATACGCCGAACCTACATAGCCTTTCCGTTTTGCATCATAATGCATTTGGTAATCGGGCTGGCATTGCCAATCGGTAAGCGCCCCGAAAATATAAATGTTTCCGGTGGTTATTTCCGAATCGATAGGCATAAAAAAGTTGATAGTTACATATTCCGCGCTGATGGGCGTGCTGTCGGCATCTTTGGTATATATCAGGAATTGCCCGTCAATATCCGAAAAGGTATAATATTGCTCACCTGCACGGGGCACATCGGGTTTCAGGTTTATTCCATAAGCGTTTTTAGAATTCACCCAGGAATCCTCAAATTGGGTGAGGTATTTCAAACTGGTCATATCGAAGGAACGAAACTGGTTTCCGCCATCGAAACTATTGCCAATGTCCATGTCGTAAATCAATGCGGTATCCTGCAAATAGGCGGGCTGCAGGCCGCTTATGGCATTATCCCAGCGGCCGTTCTGGCTGATGAAAATCTGCAAGGCGTGGAAAGGGTCGGTAATATTGGCCCGCGAGGTGTTGAGGGTGAAAATTATTTCCTGTTTGGTAAATATATCATCGCCCATCCCTTGTTTTTCCCGCCCGTGAAACTTAAGACCATTTTCATACACCATTATTTTGCGTGTAATAATAAGGCTGTCGGGGTTATGGTCTTTGTAAACTTTCAACAGGTAATTGCCAGAAAGCAGCAGTTGCATATTACTGCTCGGAAAATACAAGCGGTAGTGTGTGTAATTCTGAAAGGTGGCAAAGGAATTATAGTATTCTGTAATCTGGTCCTCATTAAAGCCTTTCAGGTAATCGAAAGGCACTAAATCAGAAGGTGTCCAGTCTGCATCGCAATGCACAAGGGTATAAGAATATTGAATGTAATCGCCCGCCAAATCATCAAAATCAAGCTGTAGCTGGTCGCCGGAATGAAGTTGTATAATAGGCGGAGAAAACTTCCATCCCACCTGGTGCAGCTGAACGCTTTTTATGTAGTCTTTATAGATATGGTCATCATACCGCAGCCTGTTGGGGTTGAGTGAATCGGACTTTTGTGCATTCAGTAAAACAGGAAGGAAAAAAGCAAACAGCAGCAAAGCTGTTAACTTCGGGCAATGCCTCACTATGTTAATTCTAAGCATATTATTATGACTGCGTTAACGTACTTCTTTCCCGTTTATTATTAAAAGCCTAAATTTGCATTCCTATAAATTCCGAACTACAAAGATATGAATGTATATTTTGATAATGCAGCAACCACAGCAATGGATGCCGAAGTTGTGAAAGAAATGATGCATGTGCTTGAAAACAAACACGGCAACCCTTCTTCTATCCATTCCTATGGCCGCGAAGCCAAAGCTATGGTGGAGAAAGCGCGTAAAACCATTGCAAAACACCTTAATGCATCCCCTTCAGAAATATTTTTCACTTCGGGTGGGACGGAAGCCGATAATATGGCTATCCGCTCGGCAGTCGAGGACTATAACATAAAACACATTATCAGCAGCCCGCTGGAACACCATGCCGTTTTGCACAGCATAGAGGATTTGGTGCATAAAGGAAAAGTAACCGTGAGCCATGTGGCAATTAAGAAAGACGGGCACATTGATTTAGAAGACTTGGAAAACCAATTGAAGAAACACCCGGGTTCGCTGGTATCGCTGATGCACGCCAATAATGAGATTGGCAACATTACGCCGATTGAAAAAGTGAGCGAACTATGCAAAAAATACGATGCCATTTTCCATTCCGATACGGTTCAGTCTGTCTGCCATTACCCTATTGACTTGCAAAAAACACATGTTGACTTTATAGCTTGTGCCGCGCACAAATTCCACGGGCCAAAAGGCACGGGCTTCATCTATATTAATGGTTCGCGCAAAATTTCCCCGCTCATACATGGCGGAGGGCAGGAACGCAATATGCGTGGCGGAACCGAAAATGTTTCAGGCATTATGGGCCTGGCAAAGGCATTTGAAATTGCCCATATCCACATGCAGGAACATGCAGCCCATATACAAAGCATAAAAACGCACATGTATAACCGCCTTGTTAATGAATTGAAGGACGTGGAATTTAATGGCGATGTAAATGGCAATTCACTTTATACGGTATTAAATGTAATGCTTCCTGAAAGCGACGATTACGAAATGATGCTGATGAAACTCGATATGAATGGCATTGCGGCATCTGCCGGAAGCGCTTGTTCTTCGGGTAGCAATGTTGGGTCGCATGTTATAGCTGCGTTAGGAAAAAATTTAGAAAGAAGGCCGGTCATTCGCTTTTCTTTCTCCAAGTACAGTAACATTGGGGAAGTCGATTATTGCATTGAAACGCTTAAGTCTTTTTATCCGAAGAATGCTGTTGATAAGATTGCAGTTACTGAAAAGGCAATTAATTAATAATATACATAAACTCCATCAATGCGAGGAACGAAGCAGTCGCAATTATTAAAGAGATTGCTTCGCAAAGCCTCGCAATGAGCGTCCGAGCCCGACTAGCAATATAAAACTAACAGGTTACTACAAATGCATCTCACTGACACACATACGCACCTTTTTGCGGAAGAATTCGATGCAGACAGGGCGGAAATGGTGCAACGTGCCATCGACAAAGGCGTAACAAGTTTTTTCCTTCCGAATATTGAAATATCCACCATTCCGGCCATGCTGAGTATGTGTGATGAGTTTCCTGCAAATTGTTTTCCGATGATGGGTTTGCACCCTTGTTCGGTAGATGCTAATTATGAAAAGCAACTGGCGGAAATTAAAGGTTGGTTTGGCAAACGGAAATTTTATGGAATAGGTGAAACAGGTATCGACTTGTATCATGACATAACTTTTGCAGAAGAGCAAAAAAAGGCTTTGCGCATTCAAGTAGAATGGGCAAAGGAGATGGACCTGCCCATTATTTTACATTGCCGCAATTCATTTAATGAGGTGATGGAAATAATAACAGAAATGCATGATGAAAGCCTTAAAGGAATCTTTCATTGTTTTGGCGGAACAGTGGAAGAAGCCCAACGGGTAATGAATTTAAAGAGTTTCAAAATGGGTATTGGAGGAACGGTAACATACAAAAACAGCACCCTTCCGCAGGTGCTGAAAGAAATACCTTTACCCTATATCGTTCTGGAAACCGATTCGCCATACCTGCCTCCGGTTCCCTTCAGGGGCAAGCGAAACGAGAGTTCCTATATTTGGCATGTAGCCGATAAACTATCGGAAATTTACAGATTGCCAATTGAACAAATTGCGGAAATAACCACGCGAAACGCACAGGATGTTTTTGGTTCATTCTGATTTGTAAACTTTATAAAAATGCGGTTTTCTTTTATTGAAACTGCATGGAGCTATCAAAAAGCATAGCGGCCCGTTTGCTTTTTTTAACAACCGCCTTCTTCTTAAAAGGTTAATTTTACGCTCTAATAAATTTGCTATGAAAAACCTATCCCTCATTATTGCCTGCATGGCGCCCCTATATTTATTTTCACAAGGCACTGCCGATATCAGCCCTGCTGTAAAAAGCGTTACCCTTTATCAAAACGGCGCATTAGTAACCCATGAAGGGGAAGTAACATTGGATGCGGGAAAAACCACCGTCGTTTTCCATGGCCTACCATCGCGGATTGACAGGCAGAGCATACAATTATCGTCTAACAGGGATATTACCATTCTGTCGGTCACCTCGCACGACGATTATATGAGCATCAGCAGGAACACCTCGAAAGTGAAAAAGTGGCAGGACTCCCTCGACCTGATTAACGAGGACCTTGAAGGAATTAAAAACACGATTTCCATTCTTTGGGAAGCTAAAAACCTTTTAAAAGCCAACACCACTGTAGGCGGCTCACAAACCGGAACCACTGTTATGGCCGTAAAATCAATGTATGATTTCTATATTAAACAGATGACTGCCCTTGATGATTCGCTGATGCGCCTGAATAAAAAGGAAAGCCGCTACCAAAACAGGATTAAGAAAATAGCTGACGAAATAACTGAATGGCGGGCAAAAACAGATACGCTTGCCAGTGATGTGGAAGCATCTATTTCATCGGACAAAAACCAGAAAGTTACATTCGATTTATCTTACCTTACATATGATGCAAGCTGGTCCCCTGTTTACGATTTGCGCGCACAGGATATAAAACACACCTGCCAGTTTTCATATAAGGCCAACATATCGCAACATACGGGCCAGGACTGGAACAATATTGATTTAACCCTTTCTTCCTCCAACCCGGTTATTAACCAAACCGCACCAACACTTTATCCCTGGTATCTTTCATATTATTATCCCCAATATAATACTAACGCAAGTTCGCCTCCTGCTGCCCAGGGGGTTTATACACAAAGCAATAATTCAAATTCGCTTAATATTCGTGGAAGCCGATCAGAAGCAACCGAATACATTATTGACGGGCAAAAAGTAACTGCGGATCAAACTACGCGCGCCATTGGAAATACAACAACATCCACACAACTTTCGGTGGAGTTCCATATTGATGTGCCTTATACGCTCCCGTCCGACGAAAAGCCGCATACGGTGGAAATTAAAAAATATGATTTGAATGCCATTTACCATTACCTAACTATTCCGAAGCTGCAAAAAGATGTATTCCTTTTAGCCGGAATTACCAAATGGGAAGAGCTTAACATCCTTGCCGGGGAAGTGAATATTTATTTCGCAGGCGCATACGTTGGGAAATCTTATATAAGCCCTGAAGCCACGAGCGATACGCTGAACTTCTCTTTAGGAATGGATAAAAAGATTGTGGTGAAAAGGACAAGGTCAACTGATTTTTCCGCTGCACAATGGATAGGCAGCAACAAAACACAAACCTTTGGGTGGACCATAACTTTGCACAACTCGCAAAGCGATTCATTGTCTACCGATGTATTTGACCAGATTCCGTTATCAACCGATAAAGACATTATAGTTACAGCCATAGATTTAGGCGGAGCAAAAGAAAACGCCACCGGCAAACTGACCTGGCATGTATCACTGGCTGCCGGGGAAACCCGGAAACTTACGTTCTCTTATTCCGTAAAATACCCTAAGGATAAAACACTTTCCAACCTCTGGCAATAATAATTTAACGATAAACATGAATGAAAGACACAAAACAGGTGGTACGCTTCTGGTTTATAGTTCCCCGTTTATAGTTTATAGTTCCTCACTATGAAGATATACTTTAAGAAGAACCAGACACTCCGGAGGGCATTCTACTTTTTCCCGCTTCAGCTATTGCTGATGACAGTGAAAAAAAATTTTTATTACATCCTCATCTGGTTAATCTTTTTTGGGTTCATCACCCACTCTATAGGAGGTAAATATGGAGTTCCGTATTTGTTTCTTTATCCCGAATACCTCAATCAGGTTAATTTCTTTTCTTATTTACTGTTAGGGTTTTCCTGCGGGGGGCTAATAATGGCATTCAATATTTCCTCGTATGTATTAAACAGCTTCCGCTTTCCCTTTTTAGCCACATTGGAAAGGCCCTTCTTCGTTTATTTCGTAAACAACCTGACCATCCCGTTTATATTTATTGTTACGTATATCATTTCTGTTTTTCATTTCCGGATAAATGACAATGCACCTACAAGCCTTATAGCATGGCATCTTACAGGCTTCGTTATAGGCGTACTTAATTTTATGATTATTACCATTGTCTATTTTTACCTTTTCGACAGGAATGTCTTTGGGTTGTTTGGCGTAAGCCCGCTGAAGGCATCCAAAATTAAAATCAAACCCATAAAAAGAAAGGACCCTGAAATTGATGCATTATGGCACGACCCGCACATGCCCCTCTCCTACTCTGACCGTTCCTGGTTTGTGGAGACTTACCTTTCAAGTGAGTTCCGGATAAAGCTTTCAAGGGGAATTAAGCATTACCATAAAAAAATGCTGGAGGCCATTTTCAGGCATAACCACCAAACAGGTTCGGTGTTTGAATTTATAGCGATTGCCAGCCTCCTTATCATGGGTATTTTCAGGCAAAACCCCGTATTCATGGTTCCTGCGGGTGCAAGCATCATGCTGTTGTTTACCATTTTCATTATGTTCATCAGCGCACTGCACACATGGTTCAGGGGTTGGACCACAACGGTTGTAATATTGCTTTTATTTGGGGTGGATTATTTTTCCCGCGCGCATTGGTCCTATTTTTCGGCTAAGGCGTATGGCATGAACTACTCGGTTCCTGCCGCAGAATATTCCTACGACGCATTTGCCAAACTGAATGATGATACAGCCAAATTACGAACCGATAAAAACAATATCAGGGAAGTATTGGAACGATGGAGGGAAAAAAATTTATCGGGAGATAGCAACAATAACCCTGATTTGGTAATTATAAATACGAGCGGAGGCGGGCTGCGGTCCACGCTTTGGTCGTTCTTTACACTACAGCAATTAGACAGCATTACCAATGGACAATTATTTAAGCATTCCGAACTTATCACAGGTTCTTCCGGCGGAATAATCGGCGCAGCGTATTACCGCGAACTTTACCTGGAAAGGTTGCAAGGCAAAAAATCGGATATAGACAACCAAAAATATTTTGATAAAATAGGCCAGGATATGCTGAACCCAATTGTGTTTACTATTACCACAAATGATATGGCCTTCCGTTTCCAGCACTTTAAAGACGGGAATAATGTTTATACGAAAGACAGGGCATACGCATTTGAAGAAAAGTTGAATGCAAATACTGATAGCGTGATGGCAAAAAGATTAGGGGATTATAAAGCCCCGGAGGAGCAGGCCAAAATCCCGATGATGTTTGTCACCCCATCCATAGTGAATGATGGAAGGAAACTGATTATTTCACCGCTTGGAATTTCATTTATGACAGGTTATGATGTGGATATAAATGTTACCTATAAACCCAATACACAGTCTGTAGAGTTCTCCCGTTTCTTTGCTAAACAGGATGCACAAAATCTATTTTTCACCAGCGCATTGCGGATGAACTCCACGTTCCCGTTTATTTCCCCGCTTACCGAATTACCCAGCGACCCGCCTGTTGAGGCTATGGACGCAGGATTAATTGATAATTTCGGTATGGAGGAAGCGTTGAAATTTATATACACATATAAAGATTGGCTGCCCACGCACACACGCAGAATAATCATCATTCAAATTCGCGACCAGCTGAAAAAACAAAAAATATGGGGCAACTCTCCTACTGATTTATTTGGAAGCATCACCTTCCCTATTTCCCAATTTTACACAGCGCTTTTCCCGGTAGAAAACTTTAAAGAGGACCGCATGGTGGAGTATATGAGCCATTGGTATAAAGGGAAAGTGAGCGTGGTCTATTACCAGTTAAACAACCAGGGGAACGACGATGTTTCCCTTAGTTGGCGTCTAACAGACAGGGAGAAATCCATTATTCTTAACTCCATGAAAATGGAAGACAACAAGAAAGCGCTGGAACAGTTGAAGAAATTGATGAAATAGGAATTATGGATTCCTCACTTCATTCGGAATGACAAGGAGGGT
>CAIWVW010000033.1 GCA_903916255.1 uncultured Bacteroidota bacterium | reverse complement strand
GATTTGGTAAAACCAATAATTCCAGCCTTGGAGGCGGCATAGTTGGATTGTCCACCATTTCCGCGAATACCCACCACCGAAGTAATATTTATAATAGAACCCTTGCGCTCCTTCAGCATAGGGCGTTGTATGGCTTTGGTCATATTGAAAACCGATTTCAAATTGGCTTTTATCACCATGTCGAATTGCTCTTCGCTCATGCGCATTAATAAACCGTCTTTGGTTATGCCGGCATTATTTACAAGTATGTCCACCTTGCCGAATTCAGCCAACACATCGTTTACTAATTGTTCAGATGCCTTATAGTCCGATGCATCGGAATGGTAGGCTTTGGCTTTTACTCCCTTGGCCTGTAATTGGGTTTCCAGTTCTTTTGCTTTCGCTTCCGATGAAAGATAGGTGAATGCCACATTGGCACCGTGTTCTGCAAGCAAAAGTGCAATGCCTGTTCCTATTCCGCGGGAAGCTCCTGTAACTATGGCGGTTGTGTTTTCTAAAATTTTCATAACAAAATGGTTTTTCTTACGTATACGTGGATGTGGTTATAGATGATAATTATGTTGCGTGAAAGTATACAAATATCTGTTACGCCCGATTTAACCGGAAACCAAAATTAACATAAAAGCCGCAATCGTTAAAATAAAGTGACAACATCCAAAACTACCTCGTTATGGTAAAGCATACTTTTTCAAACAAAATCCTTGCATTATTTCTACTCACCAATACCGTTTATTTTGCCCATGCACAAAGCCTTGAATTTGGTTTAAGGGGAGGCATTTCCAGTTCATGGTTCTTAAATGAGAATCTTTTAAAAGCAGGTTCCGACCAAAGTTATGGTTTTGCCCTATCCCACGATTTCGGTGTTCATACTGCAATCAACTTAACGCATAATGTAGGCATAGAACTGGAAATAATTTCTGCCAGTTTGAATGAAGGCTACAGCGGCACATTTAAAAATGCCGGCGAGTTTCCCGGAAATGGGGTGAATTATTATGCCGGGCAGACCTATTCGGCCAATACAAACGTTAATGTTATTCAAATCCCTATTTTGTTCCGTTATGAACATGACATAACCGGAAAATATTTTGAAGCCGGCCTCGGCTACGAATTAATAACCAGTGCGCAATATTCAGCCACTTATGATAATCCATCTTTTTCAATAACTAACAATATTACCAATCAGTTGCCCGGTAACGACTTTGTTGCTATTGTAGGCATGGGTTGGAACAAACGGTTTAACCACGACAGCAAATTTTATTTCAATGCGGATTTCCGTATTACTTATGGAGTATTTGACCTCGGCGGGGTAGATGCACACGGGCAAAACCTTACCGGGCCAAAATCAGTAATATTATATGAACTGCCAAATCCTTATTACGCCTCTTACCATCCAACCCATGCATTAGACCTGAGTGCAAATATCGGGGTGTTTTATCGTTTTTATCCCCATGTTATGGTGCATAAGCGAAAAATAGATTTCTAAAATCATTTATTTGTCCTTTTAAATACTGTTAAACTACTTCGGGTTTTAAAGGCCGGGGGTATTAATTGCAAAATGACCAATTTGAGTTGCAGAATAACCCAAAATTGTTATGTTTGCACCCATTAACCAAAACTATAATACTAATTCACATGAAAAAGACCATTTTAATAGCCCTTGTTTCAGGTTGCAGTTTATTTGCCTCCGCCCAAAGTTTAGACTTGGGATTGAGAGGTGGTATGGCAAGCACCTGGCTTATGAACAGCAACGTTTTCAATGCCGGAAGCGACCAGGATGTAGCAATGTCGTGGTCACCTTCATTCGGGTTCCATTCCGAATTTAATTTCCTCGGCGGAACAGGAATTGAATTTGAAGTACTCTATTCGCCTTATTCCCAAAAATATAAAGGTACTTTTCAGGACGTAGGTGGGTTATATGAGGATGAGTCTAATCTTTCCCTTACAAGTTTACCTAATGTTTATTATCAAAAGAACGAATCATATACGGCTACCACTAAATTAGATTTAATTAAACTGCCGCTTTTATTCCACTATGAAGCAAAAGGCGGTTTTAGCATTGAAGTAGGCCCGGAATATTGTTCCTTATCCAGTGCCACATATTCTGCAAGCTGTTCAGGACAACCCATTGGCCAACCATCCAGTGTATCCTATAGCACTACAAGTTCTTTCGGTTCCAGTTCATTAAATGCAGTATTGGGTTTCGGCTGGAATGTTAAACTTGTTTCTTCGGGTAAATTATACCTGTTAACAGATTTGCGTTTCGAATATGGCTTGTCAGATATTAAAGGAACCGATGGCCTTGGAGAAGATTTAAACAACACCTCCACCAATCCTGTTTATGCTGACCATAGTTTCCGTGGATATGGAAGCTACACACAAACCCACATGCTGGAAGGAAGCTTTTCCGTTGGCTTGTTCTACAGGCTCAACTTCCTTTCTGCGGCAAAAGGATTTATGTAATATTAAAGGGCTTCAGCCACGATAAAAGTGCTGCCGCCTACAAATACAATATCATTTTCAGAGGCATTGGAACGTGCAGATTCCAATGCCTCTTTTACATTTGGGTAGGCCTTGCCTTTTAATCCAAAACCTGCTGCAATCTCCATCAATTCATTTTCATCAAGGGAGCGCGGAATATTTGCTTTGCTGAAATAATAAGTAGCATCTTTGGGCAGTAGCTTTAATACTGTAGCGGGGTCCTTATCTTTCACAATACCAAAAACAAAGTGCAGTTTCTTATATGGAATTGTTTTCAATTGATTCAATACTTCCTTTATCCCGGCTTCGTTGTGCCCTGTGTCGGCAATAATAAGCGGATTCGTGCTTAATGTCTGCCAACGGCCCAATAATTGCGTTTGCGTAATTACATTTTTTATGCCGTGAATAGCTTGTTCCTTTGAAATAGCATAACCTGTTTCATTTAGCTTATCCACCGCACAAAATACCGTCTGAATATTTTTCAACTGATAAGAACCCACCAATTCGGAATATAAACCTGAAATATAAGTTTTACCATTTTTCAGAATATCTACTACCAAATAAGGTTTTTTGTTTTCTGTGCTGTTTCCTGGATTGGTTGTTTTGTAAATATCATCCGCAAAATAGATGGGGGCATTGCATTCCTCTGCTTTTTTCAAAAAAACAGGTTTTGTTTCCGCTTGGGTTTCGCCAATAACAACTGGTATGTTGGGCTTAATAATACCCGCTTTTTCAAAAGCTATTTTTTCGAGTGTATCGCCCAGCAGGGCCATGTGGTCGAAGCTGATATTGGTAATTACCGAGAGCACCGGGGTAATAATATTAGTGGAGTCTAATCTGCCTCCCATGCCGACTTCTATTACTGCCACATCGCATTTGGCTTTTGCAAAAAAATAAAAGGCCATCGCCACGCTTAATTCAAAAAAGGAACAGTCAATGTGTTCAATAACTCCTTTATAGCGGGCAACAAAATCCACTACATCCTGTTCTGAAATCATAGCTCCGCTGATTTTTATCCGCTCGCGGAAATCTTTTAAATGCGGTGAAGTATGTAACCCTACATTTTTATATCCTGCGCTTTGCAAAATAGATGCTATGTAATGCGACGTAGAGCCTTTTCCGTTGGTTCCGGCAATGTGGATGGTTGGAAAGTTGTTTTGCGGATTGCCTATTTCGGCACAGAGTAATTCAATGTTTTTGAGTCCCGGTTTATAGGCAGGTGCGCCCACCCGCTGATAGATTGGAAGAAGGCTATAGAGGTATTCTATGGTTTCGGAATAATTCATGCGTGTGTAATGCTTTTTAAGTAATAAGTAGTTGGCAGAGATTGCTTCGCCGAGCCTCGCAATGACGTGTTATCGTTCCGTGTAGGGGTTCAAAATTTTGAACCCTTACAATTAAGTGTACGACCGTGATTGCGAAGAACGAAGCAATCTCAATAATTATCTGAAACCCTATATTCACTCTAAGTAAGGTTGGTAATTCTTACCTGAAAATGCCTGTAAACTTTTCCCCCTGTGTGTTTATCCAACCCCTGAACATAGAAGACGTATTAAAAGGCACCGAAATATTTCCCTGGTTATCTATTGCTATCAATCCGCCTTCTCCGCCTAATTGGGCTATTTTCTTTATGGCTTCAGTCGCGGCTTGCGCAACGGTGAATCCTTTGTATTCCATTAAAGCGGCAATATCATACGCGGTAGATTGGCGGATGAAATACTCCCCTTCGCCTGTGCATGAAACAGCGCAGGTTTTATTATCGGCATAGCAACCGGCACCTATAATTGGTGAATCACCTACCCGTCCGAATTTTTTATTGTTTACACCTCCGGTAGAAGTTGCGGCAGCAAGGTTTCCTGTGGAATCTAATGCAACGCAGCCTACCGTACCTAACTTTTTTTCTGTATTAACTTGATTGGTAATATAGGTGTCTCCCGCCCACGATGCACCTTCCATATCTTTAGTGGCAAACCATTGCTGGTAGCGTTCTTCATCATAAAAATACGAAGGGTCCACAATTTCAATACCGCATTCAGCAGCGAATTTTTCCGCCCCATGACCTGCCAGTAAAACGTGCGGCGATTTTTCCATAACTGCCCTTGCACAAGCCACAGGGTTACGTATCGTATGTACAGCAGCAATCGCTCCAGCTTTTAAATTCTTGCCATTCATTATGGAAGCATCCATTTCATTCTGCCCTTCGCAATTAAACACCGAGCCTTTGCCGGCGTTGAATAGTGGGCTGTCCTCCAATATGCGGACAGCGGCCTCAACAGCATCCACCGCAGTTCCTGAATTAGTGAGAATAATATAACCCGCCTGCAAGGCTTCGGATAATTTTTCGTGGTAGGCTTTTTCCTGTTCCGGTGTAAAAACCCCTGCCATTAGCCTTCCGGCGCCGCCATGAATGGCTATTGCGTAATTTCCCATGTGTTGTTTTCAGTGGTTAGTGGATAGTAATTAGTGGCAAGTTGTTAGGGCTTTGACAGACCACTAACCACTAATCACTAACCACTATTTTTCTGATGCGCACAAAAGTAGAAAATTAATTACTTCTCTTTTGTACTTTCGTGGGGTGAAAAACATTTTTATTCCTCTGCAATATCTTGCCTATCGTTTGAAAGCCAAAGGAGCGCATGGCATCCATTCTCCTTTTGTGTATGAGTTGTTCCATAAAGTGGTTTGCGAATCTCCCGATTATTACGATTTCCTGCCTATCGAGCATTTACGTAAACGCCTGCTTACTTCAAAAGAAGTGATTGAAGTAGTTGATTTTGGTGCCGTCAAAAAAGGAAAGTACAACAAAAAGGTAAAAGATATTGTACGCAAATCAGCCATACCTGCAAAAGAAGGACGCTTGTTGTTTCGCCTGGTAAATTTTGTCCAACCCAAAACGATGGTTGAAATGGGGACTTCCTTAGGTATAAGCACCCTTTACCAACACAAAGCCCGCCCCGAAGCGCGCATGATTACCATGGAAGGCAGCCCGGGAACATCCACATACGCAGGAATGAATTTTAAAATATTCAATGAAGAAAATATAAAAAGGGTAGTGGGTGATTTTGCACAAACCTTGCCGGAAGTAATTAAAAACCTTACTTCTGTTGACTATGTTTTTTTTGATGGTAACCACCGCAAAGAGGCTACCTTGGACTATTTCCAAAAGTTCCTGCCTTTGGCATCCGGCCATTGCGTTTTTGTTTTCGATGATATACGCTGGTCCACAGGAATGCATGAAGCATGGAAAGAAATTATAAAAGAACCACGTGCTACTGTCACCGTCGATTTATTCTCATTCGGATTGGTTTTCTTTAACCCTACCCAAGTGAAACAACATTTTGTCTTGAAAAATTGGGAGTAAGTTTTCATGGTAGCAATGTATAGGGTAAGATTGCTTCGCGGAGCCTCGCAATGACGTTGTAGATTAATAAAGTAGCATACAGAGCGGAAATACGCCGTTGGGAGGAACAAGGCAATCTTACTAAACAGATGCAAACACATTATCACTATATTCGCATTCTATAATTGCTATGGAAAAGATAATCGAGCTGAAAGAAATAAGTAAAGTTTACAAGATGGGCGTTGAAACTATTCATGCGCTGCGTTCTATTTCGCTTTCTATTGGCAAAAATGAATATGTGGCATTGATGGGGCCTTCCGGTTCGGGTAAATCAACTCTTATGAATGTGCTCGGATGCCTTGATACGCCCACTTCCGGGCAATATTTTCTGAACAACATTGGTGTCGATAAAATGACCGATAACGAACTGGCAGATGTGCGGAACAAGCAAATTGGTTTTGTATTTCAAACATTCAATTTGTTGCCCCGTTCCACTTCGCTTGATAATGTTATGCTGCCGCTGATTTATGCCGGAGCAGATAAAAAAACACGTAAAGCAAGAGCCGAAGAAGTGCTTGAACAGGTCGGACTGAAAGGCCGCATGGGCCACAAACCCAGTGAGCTTTCCGGCGGACAAAGGCAACGTGTGGCTGTTGCCCGTGCATTGGTAAATCACCCTGCCATTATATTGGCCGATGAACCAACAGGTAACCTTGATACAAAGACTTCTATTGAAATCATGTCCCTGTTAAATGATATTCATGTAAAAGGTAACACCATTGTGCTGGTTACGCATGAAGAAGACATTGCCCGTTACGCGCACCGCATCATCCGACTGAAAGATGGTAATATCGAATCAGATGAAGTGAATGCCAATCCGGTGATGAATTTCAATTGAATAAAGCTGAAACCATAGCATATATTAAAGAGAATAAAAGGTATCCAAGAACCTTTTGGGATTATTGGGATTATTTTTTTTACATGTTTCCTACTTCATTCTTTTTTATAGGAATGATTGTACTTATAAAAGATGTACAAATTCTACTAGCCCTCTTTTCAATTTTTTTGGCGCTTTTTTTGTATGTTTTTATTCATATAAGACTTAAGGAAAACCTAACTTTTGAAACCATATCACTAAGTTCAAAAGTTGAATTAAAAGATTTAAAGGAAAAAATCAGGAAGAATTTTGATGTAAGAAAAATGAATGTTGATAAAGATTTTGGTGTTATTATAGCACATACTAATTGGTCGGGATTTTCCTGGGGTGAAAAAATTATGCTGGTTATGGATGGTAATTCTATTCTTGTTAATAGTAGACCAGATGATGATGCAAAGCAGCCAATCACAATAGTAAAAGATAGGCATAACATAAAAATGCTAAAGAAAATAATAGGAAGTTTATAATAAGGTTAAAATTATAAAGCTGCTATTTTTCCTACTAAGGTTAAAAATTAGTGATTTAAAACCTTAGTAGAAATTAACTCTGTAAATAGGATTTGACCTTATTACCCCCTAAGCTAACCAATTATAAGCTACTCCACCACCAATTTCCCGTTCTTTTCCACAACTGAATTTGAAATCAGTTTGTAGAAATATACACCCTTGGCTTGATTGCGCAGGTCAATGGTGAATGATGAATTGGAACTTGTAATTTTAGAATAAACCTTTTCCCCTAAAACATTATATACCTCCAATAAAGAGTTTGCGGAAACATTTTGTGTACTGAAGGTAAATATTCCATTGCCCGGATTTGGATAAACAG
The DNA here is from genome assembly GCA_903916255.1 of uncultured Bacteroidota bacterium. Lineage (GTDB taxonomy): Bacteria > Bacteroidota > Bacteroidia > JABEUT01 > JABEUT01 > JABEUT01. The sequence continues at coordinate 35,735 of CAIWVW010000033.1, read as the reverse complement.
AAACATTGCAATTGCTTTGGCTAAGTGGTTGTGACCCGGTAATGCAACTTGTAACAAGCACAGGCGTTGTAATGGTATCTGTATTCGCACCTGAAGTTGCAATTAGCGTAACGTTATATATGCCAAAGCCTGAGAATAAATGCGAAGGGTTTTGCAATGTACTTGTATTATGCCCCGAAGCTACATCATCGAAATTCCAGCTCCATGAGGTTGGTGAGCCCAAACTGGCATCTGTAAAATGTACAGAATCCGTAACGCAAACAGGGTAGGGGTTGTAGTTAAAAGCTGCCTCTAACGTTGATGGGAAGTGGCAATTGCCGGAAGTGTTCAATGGAATAAAGGTGGGGTAGTTATTAGCGGTAATGTCCCAGGTATTTGTAAAATCCCATCCCACATAAGTAGCTTGTGTTTGCATTTGAGCAGTTGTGGAAGGATAAATGCTGGAATAGCTTCCTGCGTTTCCTATAGATTGCAGGGATGGGTTTATCGTAATATTCCAAAAGCAAGTATCAAAAACGGAAGCATTCGTTTGGTTTCCTACTAAGCCACCTACATCTGTTGTCCCTGTTACTTTGCCTGAAGCATAACTGGTATCTATTCCCCAGCCAATGCCTCCTGATGTTTGAATACCAACTAATCCGCCAACATTGCTTGTTCCATTTACATTGCCTTGAGCATAGCTACTCAGAATAACAGAAACTCCACCCATAGTCGGGCCGTTGTTTCCGATTAACCCGCCAACATTGGTTGTGCCTGCAACATTCCCGGTAGCATACGACCGCTGAACGGTAGAGCCACCGCCCTGATAAGGGCCAACCCATCCGGAAAGGCCGCCAACATTGTAAAGGCCTGTTACATTTCCCGTAGCATAACTATTTATTATTTCCGGTCCACCGCCCTGATATGTTCCGGAACCTCCCGAAAGTCCGCCTACATTGGTATCTCCCGATACATTACCTGTAGCAAAGCAATTCTGCAATAAAGCAAGGCCACCCTGGAAGCAACGGATTTGGCCTACAAGACCACCCACAAAATTTTTCCCTGATACTACAGCCTTTGAAAAGGAGTTTGTTATTTGACAAGTAGGTCCCTGATAGTTTCCACATCTTCCGACAATCCCGCCGGTATAATTTCCGCCACTCACCGTTCCTGTTGTGTAGCTGGTATCTAAGGTGCTGGAGTGTTTGTACCCTATCAGGATGCCCGTAAAGTCTCCACCAATAACAGTTGCGTTAATTACATTCACATTGGCCACTTTTCCAGGAGAGTCCATAAAGCCGAATATACCCACGTTATTAAGGGTTGGATTATTTATGTAAAGATTTTTAATGGCAAAACAATGACCGTTAAAATTGCCGGTAAACGGAGTAGTGGAATCACTTCCAATGGGTACGAATCCGGTTGCACCCCAAGGGCCGCCGCCTGTTTGGGTTTGCGAGCAATCTATATCATTCATTAAAACATAATATGCGCTTAAGTTGCTTTGCACTTGCTGCAACTCGGCACAGGTAGTTACCTGGTATGGGCTGCTTGGAGTGCCATTCCCCAACATTTGTGCATTTGAAATTTGAATTGAAAATGCAAGTACGGCAATTGCTAAAAAGTATTTTGTTTTCATACGGGGAAGTATTTAGATTTAAAACAAAGATACAAAATAAAACCAGCCTGAAATTTTGCAAAAAACCTAATTGGCAGACTCCGCAACACTATAATCCTTCACCAACTCCTTATACTTAGTAGCCATTAAAATTGCATTTATTAGCAAAAAGACTGCGCAGAAAAAATACGTCCAGATGATATTATCGCCCCGCAGGAAAAAGGCAAACGAAAATATGGCGGAGAGCAATATCCTGCACAACACACTTATTACGTTCAATGTGCTGTTTACCCTGCCAATTAAAGGATTTGGCACATGATGAAAGAGGTAGGTAATCCGCAATACACGCGTTCCGGCATTGGTAATTCCGAATATAAAAGAGAAAATGAAAAAGATTAATGTACTTCTGGTAAATGTAACCAGTAACAGAATAGCAACGGTGGCAAATAGCAATATTATGATGGCTTTTACGGTGCTCATTCCCCTGAATAATTGCCGAATCCATACACCTGCCATTAGCGCACCTATGGCGTAATATACATCCAACAAGGCATACGTGCCTGCACTTTGATTTAAGTGGCTTTTTATATAAAGCGGACTAAGCAATATAACATGGGTAAGCACTACCACGAAAACAGACAGGGAGCAAACTCCAAATATCCAAAGAGCCGGATGTTTGTTTAAGAAATTTGCCCCCGTTTTCAATCGCTCTATAAAGGTACCTGCTTCGTGATGCTTTTCGGTATGCGGTGTGTATTTTATTTTCATAATAAGCACTACGGCAATAAAATAAGTTAATCCATCTGTGAGGAAAATACTGCTTAAACTCCAGGGGTGAATATGCAGGTGAAAGGGAATATTTGTTCCGAATAAATGGAAGGAATCTAATTCTACACCCTGCAACAGTATAGCGGCAAGACCGCCGGAAGCAATTGTGGTAGCCTGCGATTGTATTTCTAAAAAAGAATTTACTTTGCCATAATCTTTCGCCTCGCACACTTCCTGCGCAAAGGCATATAATGCCGGAAAATAAATATTGTTGTAATACCAGGTAGCGGCAAATACAACTAAAACCATAAATAGAGGTACCGTACCAAGTATATAGCCCGAAATGGAGCCCATCATGAGCAGGCTTCCTCCAATTAAGGAAAACCAGATGAATATTTTTTTCCGGGGGTATTTGTCAATCAGGGTTCCGGCATATACACCCCACACAGCGCTTCCGCATAGTGTAAAAGTGTACATATAGCCAAGTGAGGACGGCGATTTAAGAACGGAAGCAACGTACCAAGGGATGGCAACCATGCTGATGCCTTGCGCAAGCCCCGAAATAATATTACTAAGTATTAATAGCTTTAGCGAAAGAGGGTATTTCATTTGGCTATTAGCTAATAGCTATCAGCTAATGGCTGATAGGCTAGCCCCTGCTTGGAGATTGCGCATGAGCCGCCTGGATACTGCGGGTATCGCTGTAGGCAGCACATTTTTGGTGCGTTTTGCAACTCGATAAAAAAGAGATGGCAAGTATGGCTAAAGCTGAGAGGGAAACAATTTTTTTGCTCATTAAGCGGAGTATGAAATTGATATTATAATCTTGTACATGGCAAATCTACACTATTTTAAATATATCAGGTGAAAATAGTTATGAGCTATGCCAATAACACTCAATAGTAGTAATTATAAATACTTACTGAAAATCAGCAATATGAGTTTCCCTGTTGCCGTTAATAACTTAGGGCTGTTACCATCTGGCAGAGGCAAATATACCGCCCTTGTAATGGGAATCGGCATAAGCTTCGCAACTCCGGTGGCCGGATGCGCAGGAACCGAGTAATAAAATAGCGAGCGTTGCAAGAACGAGGAATTTAACGAGGTTAGTTTTCATAGGCTTCGGGGTTGTTTTGCTTCAATAATGGTAATTTGGAGAGTTTAGTCTCTTATTTCTACGGAGACTTTCATCAGGAAGTTACACAAAATGCCCTTTCGCCTATTTTTCAATAGTTTAGATACTGCCAGAAGAGTATAAATCGTGGTTTATTATACCCAAAGCCCTTCCTTTTAGTTTTTTATTCAGCAGGGGTGTGTTATAGGATTGTGAAGCAATATCCTTTTTTTCCAGCACCCATTCCGTAGATGGAGAAAACAGTGTTATATTAGCCATGGAACCCTTATCTATAGTTGGAATTTCAAGCCCCAGTACCTTGCGCGGATTAATGGCTATTTTCGCTATTATTTCTGCCTGTGTAAGCCCGCTGTGCATATTTACCAGCGAATACATGGTTTGCAAACCCAGCATTCCGGGGGTTGCCAGGTCAAATTCCAGTTTTTTATTTTCTTCGTCCTCGGGCCTGTGGTCGGAGCAAATTATATCAATGGTGCCGTCGGAAAGCCCTTTTTGCAGCGCTTTTATATCACTCTTGCCCCGCAATGGCGGCGATACCTTGAAGTCGGTATTCCACCCAAGCAATTCGGTATCTTCAAAGGCAAGGTTATAAGCATTTACAGATGTTGTAATCGGTATGCCTTTCTTTTTCGCGTTCCGAATTAAGTTCACGCTTCCTTCGGTAGAGATGGAGGTAATGTGCAATTTTGCTTCCGCATATTCAGCTATAAAGAGTTCGCGGGTTACCATTATTTCCTCGGCTATGCTTGGCTCACCTTTCAGGCCAAGCATTACGCTTACTTTTCCTTCATTCACACAGAGGCCTGTGGCGAGTGATGTATCATTGCAGCGGCTCATTATTAATCCTCCGAAACTTTTGGTATAAAGTAAAGCCCTGTGCAATAATCCGGCGCTCATAACAGGGTGTGTATCGTCTGTAAAAGCTATGGCACCGGAGAGTTTCATGTCATACATTTCCGAAAGGTCCTTGCCTTCTAATTTGTGGGATATAGAGCCTATCTGGTGCAGGTCCACAATTTGGCCCGCTGTTTTATTAACTATGTATTCTATTTGTGTTTTGGAATGAAGCGGTGGGTTTGTAGATGGAACGATGGCTACTCCTGTAAAACCTCCTGCTGCAGCCGCTTTACTTCCCGAAGCAATATCTTCTTTGTATTCGAAACCGGGGTCGCAAAAGTTGGCTTGCATATCAAACCAGCCGGGCGAAAGATGCAAATCATCAGCTTCAATAACCTTTTTAATTCCCGCCGCCGGTATCTTTGCCTTTATATCCGTTATGGTTCCGTTTTCTATTAAAACATCCATAACTTTTCCGTTGTACGGGGAGTTGGGGTCAATAATTTTGGCAGATTTAATAAGCAGCTGCATAGTAGTTAGTTTATAAAGTTCGTAAAGTTCATAAAGTTTATTCCTTCCATAGTCTTAGTAAACATTCCTCGGTAGCTAAAAACAATAAGGCTAAAAGTATACAATATTTCCAGTAGAATTTTCCACGGTTTACTTCTGTCAATAGCGCAGGTAGGGTATCGCCGCTTGCAGGAAGAACTGAAAAGTTTTGCACTCCGGCGTTTTTGCAAAGTGAATCGAGTGCGCTTGGCGCAAGGAAACTCATCTGTGATTCTTTGCGGTTGTAGTTGAATGAGTAGCCCGAAATAAGGCTGTCTCCGGCGGTTAGTTTAAAGTTGCCCGATGCGCTTACCTGGTTGTGAAGGAACAGTAATGTTTTGTCATTTACCACCCTTTTCTCCGGCAGGAAATAGAACGTATCGCTCAGCGATTTAATCTTAAACATTTTTCCTTCCGGCATACTTAAATCGGGTGCTTCAATGGGTTGCTCCTTGCCAAGCGTGTAGTAAAGTGTTTGTTGGGGGATGCTATACAGCCCTATATTAAACAGGGTAGGCACGAATATGGCATGTTTGCGGAAGTTGCCGTATGCATCGTTCAGCGAAACGGTAAGCATATAAACATGGCTGCCGTTATATTGAAACATATCCAGCATATCATCGCCATTGTCGAGTTTCATCAGGTTTTCATACGATACTTTATTAGTATGCAAAATGCGGTAGTGCCTGAAGACAACCGGCAAATCCATATTGGCATGTTCTTTCTTTTCGAAAACTCCCGCATAAATAGGGCTTTCATAATTGAGCTTATCCACTTTCAGGCGGGTAGTATCGATGCTGCCAATTTGTGAAAAATTAATGGAAGCAAGAAAATTATTGTACGAATCTTTATCCATCCCCGAAGTGGGAGGGATGATAAACAAATCTCCACCCTTGGTTAAATAATGCACCAGTTCATTGCTCATGCCCGAGGTAATGCCTGGCACTTCATCCAGTATAATTAAACGATAGAGCGGAAAGGTGGAATAGTCGAGATGATTGGAGGAAGCATCTGTTAAAGTAAACAGCGAGTCTTTGCCATACAAGTAGCTAAGCGATGTATTCATCTTCATGCTATCCGGATGGATACAAAGCACAGGTATGCCGATAGATAGTTTGTAAGAAAAATAAATATCGTCGTCGAATGTAATGGGGTAGTCAGCAATTTTCAGTTCGCCTTGCTGCAAAATGGTTTTATCGGGAACATACGAAAGTGTTATGGTGGTTGTGGCATTTGCAGCCATACTGAATGAAGATGTTGCTTTCTCCAGACCATTCACAAATAATTTAATGGGTTTATCTTTCACCTCCGCCGAAGAATAATTTGTGATTTTTACGAAAAGTTGTTCGGCTTTGCCCGGCAAATGTTCAGGCGTATTAAACCAGCAACTATCCACCGAAATATTGTTTTTTGTTTCGGCAGTTACCGGCACAAACGCTTCTGAAATGCCTGTTTCGGGCTTATAGTTCGCCATACCGTCCACCGATTTCTGAAAGTCGGAGATTACAAAAGCCTCTTTAACCGGACAACCGGAATGGTTCAGGTTATCTTCCTGCCGGTTCATAATTTCGCCCAGCGTGCGCGATGCAGGCGATACTTTCAATCCTTTCAACTGGTCGATAAATTCGTCTTTGTTCAGCCAGCGTTCCTGTACCGCGCTGAAATCCTGCGCCACCATCTGCACCTTATCTGCCGGGTTAAGTGATTTGGCAATTTGTTCGGCTTTGTTTTTAGCATCATCCAACAGGCTTCCGTTTTGGTTCACGCTCATCATACTGAAAGAATTATCTATAAAAATGCTTACCGCTTTGGCGCCCGATGTTGTTACACCCTGTTTTACCGGAATGAATGGTTGCGCAAAAGCAAGTACTAAAAATGCTATTATAAGGCAACGGCAAATAAGCACCAGCAGTTGCCTTAACTTGCTTTTTGAATGCGACTCCTGCACCACTTCCTTCAGGAAACGGACATTGGAAAAATAGACTTTTTTGTACCTGCGGAAATTGAATAGATGAATTATAATTGGAATGCTGATGGCCGACAAGGCATACAGGAAGGATGGAAAGAGGAAATTCATCAAAGCACAAAGATACTAAATAAACTTTGTGCGGATAAAATGGAGCATAAATATTTTAGAGTGTATTGGTTGGAGTATTTAAACTTTAACCCCCTAAACTTGCAAACGTCACTGCGAGGCTCCGCGAAGCAGTCTCACCCAATTGGTGTCCTTTTTGTGGTAAAATGGCTTTGCGGAGCCTCGTCATGACGATTGGAACATTTTGCGTCAAATGGTAAGAAGTCTTAAACATCCCCGATAGCTTGGAAACCTTTTTTATCTTTATTACGTATTACTCAGCATACATTATTATAAAACCATTGTGAGGAAGTCAGAAAGCCGTTTTTTAGTTGCGTTGCCAATTCTTTTGTTGGCCCCTTTTCTTTTGTCGGCCCAAATCAACAGCAAAATAGACGGGCAGCCGGATACATACACTAAATCGGAGCACGATACGAACCGCACAGGCGACGATATTTTCAATGCAGTGAAATTGGGTGTTATTCTTCCACAGGGGCAGTTTGCGCAAGCCATTACCAACCCCGGCGGCACAAATTATGATTTTACCAACCTTGCTAAACCATTTAAAGGACAGGATGGCATTGGAGCCAAGACCGGATTCGACATACAATATGAAGGGTTCTCCTTTTTGTGGAGGATAAAATCGGATAATAAACCCATTGCCCGCATAGGTTTGCAATATGGCTTCGATTTTGGATATATACCCTTAAACTGGGACAATGTGCAATGGGCAAATTACAATATGGTTGTTGGCACCAACCCTTTTATTTTTACCGGATTTAAACTTGGCCCTGCTATTTATTTTAACCCAACCAAAGATATGGGTATTGGCATTTATGGCTTGGTTGACGGATTCCTATCTGCGCCGGGCGGAGAAAATGCCACCTACAATAATACAGATGCTTCAGGCACTAATACAGTTGCCATTTATGATATTAAAGATTCCAATAATGTACATTTTAATGTCAATTTTTCAGCCGGAATAAATATTTACTACAAAGCTATCATCATAGGCGTGGAAGACAGCTGGCTGCATACCCAATACTTCGGGCAGGTGCAGGAAACCGAAACGCAGACACTTAGCAACGGCACCGTTACAACACCATCCAGTACAACCGCTTTCAGCAATGTGTTGCACATAAATGTTATTAAGCTAACCCTCGGAGTGCGCCTCGGCTATGGCCGCAAATCAAGCAGGGATAAGTACGAGTAGTCGGAGCGCGACTGGCAAAAATTTCTCTCTTAGTAGGAAAGCGTAACAAGGTCATGACTTTTCTCTTCTCCTCATAGGAGAAGGTGGGGTGAGGTCTGTTTATATAGTATATTAGCACGCTCACTATGCTAGGAAAATCTGACAACAAAAAAAGTAAAGCCGCTTTTTATTACGGTTCTAAATGGGAAACCTTTAATATAACCCGAAAGCTAAGAAGGAAAAGCACCCATGCAGAAACTTTGTTTTGGGAAGTAATTAGTAATGGTAAAGCAGGTGGTTTTAAATTCAGAAGACAATACCCGATTGCGAATTTTATTGCAGAATTTTATTGTAATGAGGCAAAACTTGTCATTGAACTGGATGGGGATGTGCTTGAGGTGGACGAGGTAAGAAAACGCGATAAAATACGAGAGAGCGTACTAAAGGAACAAGGGCTAACCGTTTTAAGATTTACCAATGAGGAAGTTTTATCGGATTTGGATACAGCGCTTGAAAAAGTCGGTAGCTACATTGAGAGGCCTCCCCCTGCCCCCTCCTGCGAGGAGAGGGTGGAACGAAAAAAGGCCATCTTCTGCTGGAGTGGAGGTAAAGATTCGTCTTTTGCCCTGAATAAAGTATTGCTTGAAAAGGAATATGAGGTAACTGCTTTATTTACTACCGTGAATGAAAACTTTAAGCGGGTATCTATGCATGGGGTGCGGGAAGAACTGGTAGAAGAGCAAGCTGCAAGCATTGGGTTGCCGCTTTTTAAAATGTATGTTAAAGAAGGAAGCAATGAGGAATATGAGCAGAAAATGGAAGACTTTTTACTGGGACAAAAATCAACAGGGGTAGCGTATGTTATTTTTGGTGATATATTTCTGGAAGATTTACGGGCTTACCGCGACAATAACCTTGCAAAAGCGGGAATGACAGGAGTTTATCCGTTGTGGAAAATGGATACAAAACAACTGGCAAACGACTTTATTGCCCAAGGTTTTCAAACCATACTTTGTTGCACCAATGATGCCTATTTAGGGAAGAACGAAGTAGGCGCATTATTTGATTCGGATTTCATAAGTAACCTGCCTTCAACTATTGACCCATGCGGGGAAAACGGTGAATTCCATACTTTTTGTTTCAATGGGCCTATATTTAATAAGCCCATTAATGTAGTAGTGAAAGAAAAAATATACCGCCCATTGGAAATTAAAGCAAATTCGGGTGCGAAAACCGAGGGATTTTGGTTTTGTGAGTTAAGTCATCCATAAATAAACTATATATAATAACTTTGCGGCATGAATGAAAATTTTAAAAAAGCCCTGTTCGATTACCTTCTTTGGATGGGAGATACTACGCTTGTGCTGGGCCACCGCATATCGGAGTGGTGCGGGCATGGGCCAATTCTGGAAGAAGATATTGCGCTAACCAATATTGCACTTGATTTGCTCGGGCAAGCCCGCATGTATTTAACCTATGCCGGCGAAGTGGAAGGAAAAGGCCGCACAGAAGATGATTTGGCCTATTTGCGCGATGTGATGGATTACAAGAATTCCCTTTTGGTGGAACAGCCTAACGGCGATTTTGCGTTTACCATTGTAAGGCAATTTTTGTTTACCGCTTTCAGTTATCATTTGCAGGATGCATTGTTATCCAGTTCCGATGAACGGATTCGCTCCATAGCCGAAAAGGCTATAAAGGAGGTAACCTACCACTTGCGCCATTCGTCAGATTGGGTAACCCGCCTGGGCGACGGCACCGAAGAAAGCCACCAAAAAGTGCAGGATGCTTTAAATGAAGCCTGGATGTTTACAGATGATTTGTTCGCAATGCTTCCCGGCGATAAATTATTAATGGACGAAAAAATCATTCCCGATTTTAAAATTATCCGCCGGAAATGGAATGATACCATTAAAGGTGTGATAGAAGGCGCTGCATTGAAATTGCCAACCGAAACCTATATGATGAATGGCGGAAGGGAGGCGAAACACACCGAACACCTTGGATATATTTTAGCCGATATGCAATTTTTGCAGCGGGCATATCCTGGGGCTAAATGGTAAGCAAGTAGTTATAAGTTATTTTAGTTAGTTATTCGTCCTTATAATAGAGTTCAATCTTTATTGCAAAGCATTGCGAAGCAATCTTACCTAATTGCTGTACTTGCAGCGATTGCTTCGTAAAACTTGGTAATTAGGAACAGGAAAGTGGTGAAAAAAAAGTATGAACACAAAAGAACAAATTTGGAGTTTTCTCGATGAGGTAATGGACCCGGAAATTCCTGTGTTAAGTGTCAGAGACCTTGGTATTATTAGAAATGTTGAAACGGATGCAGCAGGCACTACCGTTACCATTACGCCTACCTACACAGGCTGCCCTGCCACCCATATTATTGAAGAAGATATTCGCAGCAAACTGAAAGAAAAAGGAGTAGCCAATTTCACGATAAAAACCAATATTTCTCCTGCATGGACAACCGATTGGATAAGTGAAGAAGGCCGTAAAAAATTGAAAATTTATGGTATAGCACCACCTGAAGAATCTACTCCCGATAAAAGCCTGGTGAGCAATAAACCAAAGGTTGTGCATTGCCCGCGTTGCCATTCTGCCAATACGGATATGGTAAGTTTTTTTGGCTCGACACCCTGCAAAGCCCTATATACCTGTAGAGATTGCAAAGAGCCGTTCGATTATTTTAAGTGCCTTTAAGCAGTGGATGTTTACTGTTCCAGTTCAATATTAAAGCACGTTCCCTTATTTACTTCGCTTTCCACGCTTACTGTTCCGCCCATCGATTCCACCTGGGCTTTTACCATAAACAGCCCCATTCCTTTCCCATTTTCATGGCTGTGGAAGCGTTTGTAAAGGCCAAAGATTCCGTCGCTGTTTTTAGCTAAGTCGATTCCAAGCCCGTTATCACAGAAGGTAAGCAAGATTTTATTTCCCTGTTTTACACAACTGATTTTAATGCGGGGTGTTAACGAAGGCTGCCGGAATTTAATGCTGTTAAGAATAAGGTTGTAAAAGATGCTTGCCATATAGCTTTTCACGGTCAAAACCTCGTCGATTGCAGTAAAATTGGATTCGATAATTGCATTTTCCTTTTTTATGAGATAGCCAAGGCCTACCTGTGTATCTTTTAAAATATCGGATAAATTCACAGGCTGTTTGCTTTCATTTTCGCCGTTTTTAATTTCCAGTATTTTATTCAAATCCATAACAACATCGTCCAGCCGCCGGGTAGAAATATAGATGGCCGATATAATTTCCTTTTGCTCCTGTGGTTGCAATCTATGAATGGTGAAATTGTTTACCAGCCCTAAAATATTGGCTACCGGCAGGCGCAGGTTGTGTGATATTATATAGGAAAACTGCTCCAGGTCTTTATTGCGTTGTATTAAATTGGTCGTAATTTTTTCACGTTCAATTTCGGCTTCTTTCCTTCCCGTAATATCGCGCAAATAAACAAGCATGTTCAGCACTTTGTTTCCTTTGCCGTATACCGGCAATAGTTGCATATAATACCAATTTATTTTTCCATCATTTTTCACGAAATTGCTTTCCAGTTTAAACTGTTCCCCGGTGAATACTCTCTTATACATTTCCTGCGCCCGCTCTTTCCTGTCTTCAAGTATATAATCCAGAATATTTTCGCCCGCTTTTAATGTTTTTCCGGTATCTGCTTTAAATCCGTCCAATGCGGCTTTATTGAATGAAACTATTTTGAAATCTGTGTTTATTAAAAGATATATCGTTTCGGTGTTGTCGAAAATAGTTCGCAAATTAGCTTCCGATTTTTGCAGTATTTCCTCTTCCTCCACGCGCTCCGTTATATCTTGTATGGTTCCAATCATTTTCAGGGGCTTCCCTGTCAAAATATCTGTAATTATTTCGCCGCGGGTGTGTACAATTCTTTCGCTTTTGTCAGGGCGGATTATCCGGTGTTCCACGTTATACATCCTGCCTCGCTCTTTGGCGTCAGTGAATTTTTTTAACAGCATTTCCCTATCATCCGGATGAACCAAATTTAAAATCGTGTCGATGGTAATTTTAAATTCCTTCGGATAAAGCCCATATATCCGGTAGGCCTGGTCTGACCAATGAATGCTTTGTTCTTTTGCCTCTGAACCTTCAGATAAGTCAACTTCCCAACTGCCCACATTGGCAATTCGCTGCGATGCCAGTAAATGCGCCTGACTTTGCAATAGTTTTTTTTCCGATAGTTTTTGGGTTGTTATATCCTGAATAAAACCCATTGCCTGAAAAGCCTTTCCGTGTTTATCGCGTTCGAAAATCAACTGCGTATGCATGTATCGCACTTCCTTCGTATTATGAACTATGAGGCGGTGCTCGAATTTCTGTGCCGACAGATTTTTAAGTTCTATTTCAGCATGTGTTTTTTTAACGTATTCCAAATCATCGGGATGAACGCAATTCAGGAAGCTTTTAAAGGTAGGTGCAACTTCCCCGGGTTCATACCCTAAAAGACAGTAGGCTTCATCCGACCATTTGCCCATTCCCGTCTGGAAATTGTATTGCCAGCTTCCAATGTGCGCCAGTTTTTCGGTTTCTTTCAAAAGTGTTTCTTCCGTAAGCACATCCGGCGACTCCGCTAATATAATTAGTTCCTTCATGATAGATAGATTTTAAAGGGGAGTTTGCTTCCTTTCCCGATTACAAAGGAACTATTTAACGGGTCCTTGGTCTCTGACTTGCCTCATATTGCAGTATGACCTTTATCACTGATTCATATCATGTCGGCATCCTATTGCCACATTGTTTTTACGAGGTTGCCTATAAAGCTTTATCTTTGGGCATTATGAGCAGCATATTATTTTCAATAGAAAACGGTATAGGTAAAATTACCCTTAACCGGCCCGATTTACTAAACAGTTTTAACATGGCAATGGCCAAAGAACTGCAGGCAGCATTAGATGATTGCGCCTCAACCGCACATGTGCGAAGTGTGTTGATAACAGGGGAGGGGAGAGCCTTTTCAGCGGGGCAGGACCTTTCTGCCGCTATTGAACCGGGTGTTGAAATACGGGAAATTGTGAAGGAACAATATAACCCGATTATAATGAAGCTACGGGAAATTGAAAAACCTGTGGTATGCGCCGTAAATGGCGTTGCCGCCGGGGCAGGTGCCAATATTGCTTTTGCGTGCGATATTGTGTTGGCTGCTTCGTCCGCTTCATTTATACAAGCTTTTAGTAAAATCGGATTAATACCAGATAGCGCCGGAACCTTTTTTCTGCCAAGGTTAATAGGCTTACAACGCGCTACGGCATTGATGATGCTGGGGGATAAAATTTCTGCCCAGCAAGCTATGGAATACGGATTGATATATAAAGTATTTCCCGATGATAGCCTGATGGCTGAAGCCGAAAAAATGGCTGCATTACTGGCTTCCATGCCTACAAAAGGATTAGGTTACACGAAAAGATTGTTGAATGCTTCCCTGAATAATAACCTGAAAGAGCAACTGCAAATGGAAGAAAATATGCAGGATTCTGCCGCCAAAACCTACGACCATAAAGAAGGCGTAAAAGCATTTTTAGAAAAAAGAAAGCCTGTTTTTAAAGGGGAATAGTCGGAGCCCGGCTGGCAATTTCATTATTAAGTATCTTTGCCGCATGTGTGGAATTTGCGGTATAGTTGGTTTAACGGATAAAGAGGCAGCCGAGCGTGTTATCGCTAAGATGAATGCTGCCATAGCCCATCGCGGGCCCGATGATGAGGGCGCTTTTATAGAGGCCGGAATTGCATTAGGGCATCGCCGCTTGTCGATAATAGATTTATCTAAGAATGGCCACCAGCCAATGTTTTCTGCCGATGGAAGGTTTGCCTTGGTATATAACGGGGAACTTTACAACTTTAAAAACCTGCGGCTTGAATTACAGCGTTCTAAGGTTGGCGATACCAATGCGGCCTATTCTTTTCGTACCCAAAGCGACTCGGAGGTTATTATTGCCGCATACCAGCGCTGGGGTGTCGATTGTGTAAAGTATTTTAACGGCATGTTTGCTTTTGCCATTTGGGATAAGCAAAAAGAAGAACTATTTATAGCCCGCGACAGGTTAGGTATAAAGCCGCTCTATTACTGGCAAAATAAAGGAATCATTTTTGCTTCGGAAATCAGGGCTTTATTAAAAAGCAACCTTGTGCCTAAAAAGCTTGATAAGAAGGGATTGAGCGATTATGTGGCTTTTCAAACGGTGCATGGGCCCGCTACCATAATTGAAGATGTGAAGATGCTATTGCCGGGGCATTACCTGCTTATAAAAAAAAGCGGAATAAATATTCCGGTAAAGCAGCAAAAATATTGGAGTTTGCAGGATAGTAAAGTTCAAAATCCTGTGAAACCATATGACCAGATTTGCAAAGATGTGAAGGAGCTGTTTTTTGCATCGGTGGAGAGAAGGCTGGTTGCCGATGTACCGTTCGGCGCATTTTTATCGGGCGGTATCGATTCCGGTTTGGTTGTGGCTGTCATGTCGAAATTAATGCGTGAAAAAGTGCGTACATTCTCAGTTACCTTCGCCGAATCAGAATATAGCGAGGCGCCTTATTCGGAGCAGGTAGCCAAACAATATAATACCGAACACCGGGAAATACAACTAAGTCCGCACGATTGTTTTTTTAAATTGCCGGAAGCGTTAGCTGCAATGGACCACCCAAGCGGCGATGGAGTCAATACCTATATTGTTTCGGAAGCTACTAAAAAAGCGGGAATTACCATGGCGCTTTCGGGTTTGGGCAGCGATGAATTATTTGCCGGGTATCCCTTATTTAAACGATTGAATAAACTTGAAAAATTGAAATGGGTTTCGGGCTTTCCGTTGGTTTCAATGCCATTTAAAATATTGAATATGGTGAAGCCATCGCCTGCTTCGAATAAGCTGTTGGAAATGGCTGAACTGCCAAACTGGGGGCTTGAACATACGTATTCTGTAACGCGGGAAACTTTCACCCATAAGGAACTGGAAAGGTTGCTTAAAATACCCATGTTTTTAGACAGGAAGCTTGAATTAAACAGAGAATATGATATTTTGTCGCGAATATCGGTTGCCGAATTGAGTAATTATTTACCCGATGTATTATTGCGCGATACCGACCAGATGAGTATGGCTCATGCGCTCGAGGTAAGGGTTCCGTTTTTAGATTATACATTGGTAGAGTATGTGCTCGGCTTGCCCGATAATGTAAAATATCCGGTAACGCCTAAAAAACTGCTTACCGATGCCATGAAAGGCTTATTGCCCGAAAACATTACCAACCGCAAGAAGATGGGTTTTACCTTTCCCTGGAATGTATGGATGCGGACGGAATTAAAAGTTTTTTGCGAAGGAAATATTAACAGCCTTTCGGACAGGGAATATTTCAATAAAAAAAATGTACAATCTTTATGGAACGATTTTATGGATGGAAGGCCTGATGCGCCCTGGTATAAAGTATGGCATTTAGTGGTGCTTGAAAACTGGATAAAAGAAAATAAGATAGATGCCTAAGAAAAAAATACTTTTATTCAGCGATTGGTTTTACCCCGGATTTATGGCGGGCGGGCCTATTCAATCGTCTTTCAACCTGATTAATCATTTAAAGGATTATTACGATTTTTCGGTTATAACACGCGATACGGATTATACCGACAGCGTGCCTTACCGTGATATTAAAAGCGATTGCTGGACTATTCTTCCGAATGGAATGAGGGTGTATTATTTCTCAGAGAAAAACCTGAGTTACCCAAACATGGCAAAGCTTATCCAAGGTGAAGAATTCGATATAGCTTATCTGAACAGTATGTATTCGCCAAGGTTTACCATTATGCCTTTATTCATATTGCACAAATTAGGTAAACAAGTAATATTGGCTCCGCGCGGAATGCTTGCGCCAACCGCTATTGCTATTAAAAGCTGGAAAAAGAAACCCTTTTTATTGTGGATACGTAACAGTAAAATGATTAAAAACATGAAGTTTCATGCAGCATCGGAGCATGAGGCGGAGCATATAAGGCAGGCATTTGGGAAAAAGGTGGAAATACGCCTTGCACCTAATTTGCCGGGTAAAATGGAGTTGCCTGTTTCAGTTGAAAAGAGAAAAGAACCGGGTTCCGTAAACCTGATAAATGTGGCGCGCGTTTCACCGGAAAAGAACCTGCATTATGCCATAGAAGCCTTGCAGCAGGTGAAAGGGAGAGTGAAATTCGATATTTACGGGCCGGTATATGATTACCCGTATTGGGAAAAATGCAAGGAATTATTGTTAAAGTTGCCTGCCAATATCGAAGCTGAATATTTTGGCCCGATAAGCAAAGATGCCATCCCCAATGCTATGAAGGATATTCATTTTTTATTGATGCCCACCCAGGGTGAAAACTTCGGGCATACCATTTTAGAAGCGATGGTTTGCGGCTGCCCGCCCATAATTAGCGACAGAACACCCTGGATAGGATTGGAGCCGCTGAAAGCCGGATTTGACTTGCCGCTTGATGAACAACAGCAATTTGAAGAGGTTTTAAACAGGGTAGTTAATATGGATTCGGATGAGTTTGCTAAATGGTCGGAAGGAACAAGGGCTTTTGCAGCAAACTTTATAAACAATCCGAAACTGTTGGAGCAAAGTGTTACTATTTTTATATAAATAAAGTGGTTAGTAATATGTGGTCAGTAGTCAGTAAATGCACAATACTCAATACACAATTCACACTATTCCAGTGTTAAAGATAAGCATCATAACCGTTTGTTATAACAATGTGGATACGTTGGAGGATACTATAAAATCTGTTCAATCGCAAACCTATCCAAACATCGAATATATTATAGTGGATGGTGCTTCCACCGATGGTACATCAGGAATTATAGATAAATACAAAAACAGTATTGCAAAGTTTGTTTCCGAAAAAGATGCGGGTATTTATTTCGCCATCAATAAAGGACTGAAAATGGCTACAGGCGATGTTATTGGCCTGTTACACGGCGATGATTTTTATTCTGACAATTCCATTATAGCTAAAGTGGCTGCGGCCTTTGACAAATCGGGTGCCGATTGCGTGTATGGCGACTTACAATATGTAGAGAGGAACAATCCCGATAAAATAACCCGCAGCTGGGTTGCAGGGCAATATAGAACAGGCCTGTTTTTAAAAGGCTGGATGCCGCCGCACCCTACTTTTTTTATTAAAAAGGAATGTATTCAAAAATATGGTGATTATAATACCACCCTGCGTCAGGCATCCGATTATGAGTTTATGCTGCGCATGTTGCACAAAAACAATCTGAAGGTGCATTATCTGCCGGAAGTAATTGTGAAAATGAAAACAGGAGGGATAAGCAATAAAACGCTGACAGGCAGGATAAAAAACAATATAGAAGACCGCAGGGCCTGGAAGATAAATAACCTCCGCCCCGGCTTTTTAACCCTGTTTATTAAGCCACTTGGCAAAATAGGGCAATTCTTTAAGAGGTAACACCCTGTATTTGTTAATATACATTTTTCACCAATCATGTAGATTATGGTGTTAAAAATTATATATTTGTCTGTTCAATATATTCTATGAAACAAAAATATTCGCTGGTTATTTTTTCCATCCTGTGCCTGCTGATTTCAGATGGCGGTATCCTTTATTCGCAAAGCGCTAATCCGCTGATACATGCCATGCAGTTTTCAAACGCTGCCCACCATAAGATAATCGGGTTGCCAAAAGATGCGGTGGAAGACCCATCTGCACGAACACTTTACAGTTCCCTTTGGAAGTCTAAAAGCGGTAAAGTAGTTGCGGTAAGCAGCTCGGTAATGATTAACTACCCCGATGCTAACGGACAATTACAGCACATCGATTTAACACTACACAGCGACCCCCAAGGATGGGTGGCCGACAAACAACCCAATCCCTGCTATTTTCATTCGGACAGAAGCACCGCCATCGATATTGGAAGCGGCAACATAATTACATTCAATAAAAACTGCACGGTTAACGGTATGCCACTCGACCAGCAAATTGTGTCGATGAATGGGGCAGAGGTGAAGATTGATATGTCGGAAGGCGTGCATAAGCAACTTACATTTGTAACCGGAGGGGTAAAAACAGATTATATATTTGACAGAGCCTTAGATGGCGGAGCCAACGTTGCTGAAGAGGTGGAAATTCCGGCGGGCTGCACATTGCAAAAGGACGAACAGTATGGCATTACCCAAGCGGGTGGCTGGGCCGGCGATTATCTTTTAATGGCTCCGGATGGAAAACAAGTACTGGCGCGCTTTTTAGCTGCCGAGTGTTACGATTCGAAGAAACACTGGTGTTTTGCCAATTACAACGTTGAACAAAAAGACGGAAAAAACATTCTTACCACATCCATTCCTGCGGCATGGCTCGCAACAGCCGTATATCCTGTTACCCTTGACCCATTGGTGGTAAGCACCAGCCACTGGACAGGCGGAAGATTTGCTTCATGCCAGTATCCGAATTTTAATTCAGATAGTTTGCTCGTAACTATTCCACCCAAAATTACTATTACAGCTTTCATACCGCACTTTGCGTATGTTACTAATATTACAGGCCAACCAATACCATTGAGCGACGGTATTTTCTATATGAGCACTCCCTGCGCAAGAACCGACACAGGAGGATGTATTGTGGATACCGGAGGAATATGCTACCTGATTCCTGGCGAAAATATTCACAATCCTTTAACATGTTGCTATAATCCTTCTTGTTCGCCGCAAACATTTTACTTTGCCGTACATTTATCGAGATACTATGGAGGCGTAGGTTGTGATACCTCTACGGTTTGGTATTCTGCCGGAAGGTATGCGGGATACCAATACTTTTTCTCCGATTCACTGGAAGGATATACCGATTCGGTTACGAGCCTTGCATATACTCCTGCCTCCCAATGTTCCAATTCCTGTAAGCTTTCTATGCGGGCGGTTGTTCAATATGGTGTACCACCTTACAAGGTTACCCATCCTTGGGCTACAAGAGATACTATTGTCGGGGCGTATGGCTCCTGTCAGTCAATTGGAATTGCAAGTTTAAATTTAACAATTCCCGGAGCCCATTGCCCTTTTACATGTCTTAGCCCTGATACGACAATTACTATTCCTCCCCCGGTAGTTGTAGATGCCTGTAACGATACGGTAAGGAATATTCCGTCTCAAAAAGTAACCTTAAAACCTATTCCGGTTATTACCGCAACACCTGTAGATTCCATTGTTTGCAGCGGATATCCTGTAACATTGCGAATCAGCTCGTGTGTGCCGGGAACTACTTATAATTGGATAGGCAGCGACCATGCATCAGGCACTGGCGATTCTGTTGCCGACCATACTATAGACTCTACAAGCAGCCCTATGGCCGTTACCTATAAAATAACTGGTTCTGCCAATGGTTGCAATTCCGATACAATTACGGCAAAAGGCATAATTAATCCGGTGCCTTTTATAGCAATCAGTCCCGGTTTCGATACGCTTAAATTGGGGACTTCTGTTCAGTTGAAGGCTTCCGGTGGTATATCCTATTCCTGGGCGCCATCTACAGGGCTAAGCTGTACAAACTGTCCGAATCCGATAGCATCGCCAACGGTTACTACCACCTACACGGTTACAGGCATCGATACCGGCGGATGTGAAGCTGAAATCATTTTCACTGTTTTTGTGGTAGATGAAAACATTATTATTCCCAATGTTATCACGCCAAATAATGGCGGTGCTTTAGGAATCGATAACCTGTTTTACATCACTAACCTGAACTATTATCCCAACTCCAAACTTACCATTTACGACCGTTGGGGAAAACAGATTTATACCAGCAATAATTATCAGAACAATTGGAACGGAGGCGGCCAGAGCGACGGGGTATATTATTATACATTAACCTTGCCAAACGGTAAAAAATACCAGGGCTTTTATCAATTAATAAAATAGAAAACCAAGCACCATGAAAATAAAATATCTAACGCTCGTCATTGTTTCCATGTTTTTGGCTGTTATAGGCTATGGCCAGAGCCAGCTATACTTTGAAAATTTTGAAAACACACCCAACAGTTTTACCCTGAATGATACTATCGGCGGTAAAAGTTACGGCAATAACCAATGGATAGTGAACAATGTATATACCGGAGCCATCGGCCACCCAAGTACTATTAATGAAGACAGTACCTTTGGGGGAAGTATATCCTACGCTCCATATGGGCACTACCTGCACATTTACGACAGCGCGTCAGGCTTTGCCAACGATAACTATAACCCGAAAGATTCAACATTCCGTTTTGCGCACATGACGACGGGAATTTGTACCAAATCACTCACCAATATTAATTTTAATTTTTATTACCTGTGCAAGGGTTCGCCATCTGCATACGGCGTTGTACTATATAGCATTGATGGAGGCCCATGGAGGCTTGACAGTGCAAGGCTGCGTTATGACAGCACATACAAATGGAGGTATCAAACCATAACTAACCCTGCCTTCAGCAATGTAGAAGATTTAAGGTTTGGGTTTTTATGGAGAAACAAGGATACCACCGGAACCGATACTACCTCGTTTGGAATTGATGACGCATCAATATATGGAACCTATGACAGTATCAACCATCCGATTAAATGTACGTTCAGTACAGTTGGTTTTGATACCTGCGAAGGAGAGAATGCCTATATGTGGATATCGGCTGTGTTTAGCGACAGTAGCTGTTATTCTGCCTGGGATTTGGATGTATCCAATGGCAACGGCCCCACAATTTTCGCGTACACCTATTACGTTGGACCTACGCTTGGCAACGATATAAATGATGGGTTTATTTATGCATCCATTCCTAATTCATACACCACCTCGGGTGAATGTTTTAAGTTGAAATTTACGCGGTTAACTTATCCTTATCTCACATTTACGGATTCGGTTTGTTTCCCGTTATCAAAGAAATGTCCGGTGGTAATTAATGCGCTGCAACCACCACCAACGCTCGATACAAATCCTGTTTGCGCGGGCAGCGTAATCGATATGCCGTTTTTCTCGTATGGGGTTTTCGGGGTTTATAATGTGTACTATGCCCAGTTAATCGACTCGATTGGAAATACAGCGGTAATCGATACCATTGGAACATTGGTTAATAATGTGGCCTTCACATATCCTCCGGGAGATATAGTCGGCACCATTCCGTTAAAAACTCCGGCAGGATGCCATTATTATATCCGAATTGTTTCCTCTACGCCATTTTCTCAGGCTACGGTGTGGGGGCCTTTCTGTATACAGCATTGCGATATATATTCCGATTCGAATGTAGCCCAAACATTGCAGGCCTGCCTGGAGCCTTGCAACAAACAGCCCAATGGATGGACCGATACAGTAGTATATGATATTCATAAGTTTGATTCATTGGCGCACTATTATCCGGGAAATAAATTTGAAATTCAATTAATCCAATTCAATCTTGTTTACCCAGTTTCTTTTGCCGCTATAAATACAGGCCTTTTAGGTGCTGTGGTAGACACTACAAGCGGGAAAATATATATCCATGTGCCTTGTCCCGATACCCTTGCCAAATATGGTATTCAGCCGGGTGTTTATTATATCCGCATAATAGCCGATAGTTCCAGTTTCACGGATAGCTCCTTGGGTACTTTAATGCACCTATCTATTGGCGAACCTGCCGACAGTATGTATCTTACCCTGGGAACACCCGGCCCATTCTGTGCCGGAGCCACCATTGATGTGTATGCCAACCCGCCAAATTATAATTCGACCTATACCTGGTGGTATACCGATAAGACAAACGGGCATCAGCAATTCCTGAATGCGACGTATCCTTACCTTCAATTTTATGACCCCTATGCCGATACGATGGTAATATCATGCCAGGAAAATAACTATGGCTGTTTAGGGCCTGTTGCAACCTTGCCCGATACGATAATAATACTGGGCAAACCGGTAATTACCAAAACAGGGCCGATATTTATATGTCTGAGCGATACAGGTACTTATTCAATTCCGTTTGCAAACAATACGGATTACATTTGGACCATTCCTGCAAAGACACATGCCGATACATCTAACAATGTATTGAAAATCAAGTTCGATTCGGTAGGAAGCTTCAGTATAAGTGTATATGCATTTAATGCGTGTTACTCCAATTCGGTAACATTCCCCGTACATGTTATTGCCGACCCTGTTCCGGTTATTTCGGCTAACCCGCCAAGCCCCTTCTGCGAGGGAACACAGGTTAAGTTAACTGCCAGCGGGGCAACTTCCTATAAATGGAGTACCGGAAAAACGCGAGATACCTTGACTGTTTTACCTACCAAAGATACCTTGTATTGGGTAGGCGGTTCTAATCAGGGTTGTACAATTTACGATACTATCAATCTTACCGTTATTCCTTCGCCGAAGGTTGGGGCGCTCCCAAATCCTGCATTAGTTTGTCCGGGAGATACGGCAACACTAAAAGCTACAGGAGCTTCCAGCTATGTATGGGAGCCTAATACAGACCTGATAAACAACACGGATTCTGTTGTGAAAGCACTGGTTACCGGCAGTGTTACTTATACTGTTACCGGAACCGGAACAGGCGGATGTAAAGATACCGCCACTGTTAGTGTTGGACTGCTAAGTTCATCGGGTACAGTAAGTACTGCGGAGGCCATACATGAAGGCTCAAGTATTACAAGTGTCGAGCTTTCAGCCGGAGGTGGCAGCAACTATTTATGGACACCACCGTCGGGCTTATCTTGCGATACCTGCCCGAATACCTATGCATCACCTTCGGTAACTACCACTTACACTGTTCAAATTAAAGACGCCAACGGCTGCCGGGTTTCCGATACCGTTACTGTCGAAGTAATTGCTTCCTGCAACATATACGTGCCCGATGCATTTGCGCCGGGGGGCAAGAACACACAAAACAGTGTACTGAAAGTTCATAGCGAATGCCTGCAAAACATGGATTTCATAATATTCGACAGGTGGGGCAATAAAGTTTTCGAATCAAAGGATATTACTGAAGGGTGGGATGGAACCTACCGTGGTGAACCAATGAATGCTGCCACATTTGTCTATTATGTAACCGGAACCACTACAGACGGGAAAACCCTGAGCCAGAAGGGTAATGTGTCATTGATAAGATAATGGAAACAAGGCCGATAGCTGCCTGATAGCAGCTATCAGCCTGTTTTTTATTACTTTTGCATCAAATTTTAACCATATAACCCCCAAATAGTATCTTATTTTATGAATTCATCTGTTAATCAAATTTTAATTCCAATCGATTTTTCCGACCAGGCTATTATTGCACTTGACCAATCCTATAACCTGGCCAAATTCTATCATGCCGAACTAACCCTTCTTTATGTAATTGATGAAGGAAATTCAATGAACAGGCTTTTTCATAAGCCGATAGACGAAGATGGTGTTAAAAAAGAAATAGATGAAAAATTGAAAGAACTTGGGGCTGATGTAACCAAGAAACATGGAATAAAAGTGAATACGGTAATTGCCAAAGGGCATATTTACGATAAGATTCTGGAAGTGGCTGATATGATAAGTGCCAAAATGATTATTATGGGAACCAATGGTACCGTGGGCCTGAAGAAAAGGTTTATCGGCTCGAATGCTCTGCGGGTTGTTAAAGAAGCCAAATGCCCTGTAGTAACTATTAAAGGAAAGCACCCGCGCGAAGGATGCAAAAATATTGTTCTGCCTATCGATTTAACCAAAGAGTCGCGCGAAAAAGTGAACAGTGCTATTGAATTGGGAAACCTTTATGGTGCTACCATCCGTGTTGTATCAGTTCTTTTTACGCTCGATGAATTTGTTGTAAACAGGCTTACAAGACAAATGGAACAGGTTAAAAACTTCATTAAAAAATCGGGTGTTAAATGTACCGCTGAAATGATTAAAGCCATTAAAGGGCACGAAACATTGGAACATGCCGTGGTAGATTATGCCAACAAGGTAGATGCGGATTTAATTATGATAATGACCCAGCAGGAAATGGAAATTAAGCCTGTTTTCATCGGGTCGACTGCACAGGGAATCATCAATCATTCTGAAATACCGGTAATGAGTATTGTTCCGGTGGTTAAGCATGATGTAGATTTTTCTCCGTATTGATATCGAGCACTCCTGCTACCGGATTTTTTTCTTACATTGCAACTCATACCAAAAATTACCATGAAACCAATTACCATTCTTTCACTCATTGGGTTATGCTCGCCGCTTTTTTTAAGCGCACAAAGCACTACACCTACATCTACCTACATTCATTGTACCAAATTTTTTGAGTCGAAGCCCATGCGCGACCTGCCCGATTATAAACCCGAGGCAGGTGCAACAAGAAAAGAAGCTGCCGACAGAAAACGCAATTTGTTGCGTACAAAACGAGCCGTTCCCAAAGAGGCAAATGATTACAGTGACCCTGTAAGGCAAACGGCTTATGGAACCAGAATAGGTTCTATTGCGCCCATCGAGAATTTCGCCGGAAGCACAGATTCCATTTGGGACCCGGGTGACCCGAACGGCGCTGTGGATTCTACGTATTATGTTCAAACCCTGAATGTAACTTATTCTGTATTCGACAAGCATGGCAATGTTATATTACCTGCTAAAGATTTGGGAAGTTTATGGAGCGGCGACCCGCAAGATGGCGACCCGGTTGTATTATATGACAAGTTTGCCGACAGATGGGTTATTACCGAATTTCAGGTTACCAATACACCATATCAATTCTGTGTGGCTGTTTCAAAAACAAACGACCCTACCGGCGCATTTTATGTATGGCAATTCAGCATGGGAAATACAGACCCTGACTATCCAAAGTATTCTATCTGGAACAACGGTTATTATATAACTTATCAGGCTTTTGGGATTACTAATGCCCTTTCGCCACAACAGGTGGCATGGTTAGACAGGGGCCGGATGCTCAAAGGCTCGCCAAGCGCTGGAATGGTTATTGCAAATATGCCTGCCCAGCCTTCATTTGCCGGAGATAATAACAGTCTTTTCGCCGCCCCAAAAATATTGGATTGTGATGCGAGCGCGCTTCCTCCATACGGCGAACCCGACTTTTTGGTTTTCTTCCAGTGTATTGCAGCCGGCGGGGCTTCCAATAGCATTATTATGGATTCTCTGGTAGTAGATACTACAGCAAAAACATTCCGCATTGCAGAAGCGGACTCATTTGCAGTAAATACGTTCAATGATTATTTCACCGGAGGTTCTTTATCCGATATTTCACAACCCGGCGCACTGCATGGTGTGGATGCTTTGGACGGAACATTTAATTTCAGGGTTCCTTATATGATGTTCACCGGATACAATTCTGTTGCATTAAGCAATACAGTTAATTTGGGTGGAATGGTTGCAGGTATCAGGTGGTATGAATTAAGGCAAGATGCAATTACTAAAGCATGGAGTTTACACCAGCAAGGCACATATGGACCCAGTGATGGCGTTAGCCGCTGGAATGGCGCTATTTGCGAAGATTATAACGGGGATATAGCATTGGCATATTCTGTAGCTGACAGTGTTAGCGTATACCCCGGAATACGTTATACCGGAAGGCTTCAAAGCGACCCATTAGGGCAGATGACCTTTGCTGAACAAACGGCTATTGCCGGAACGACATCTTTGTCTGGTACAGGTGGCCGTTGGGGCGATTATTCCGAACTGGATATTGACCCTGCTGACGGATTGACTTTCTGGTGCACTAACCAATACAATGCGTCCAACAATAACTATACACAGCAAAACCGTATATTCTCTTTTAAACTGGCTACCAGTTTAGGTATTCAGGGTATTCAAAATGATGCAACCATAAAAGTTTATCAAACCGGAAACTTCCTTGAGGTGAATGCTGCAAACCTGCCAAGCAATGATAAGGTGGTTGTAGATTTATTCGATATTTCAGGAAGACAACTCACAACACAAAGCGTGGCGCCTGCTTCCAATTCATTCGAAACTAAAATAAATGTAAGCACCCTGCCTAAGGGCGTATACTTTGTAAGGATTGGCAGAATGGGCTTCCAGCGCGTTGTTAAAACCGTTCTGAACTAACACAAATTATAAATAACGTAAATAAAAAATCCCGCTCTGAGTAATCAGAGCGGGATTTTTAGATTTACTAAAAAGAAATATTATTCTTCTGCTTTTTCTTCTGTTGCAGGCCCGGCAGGCGCTTCGTCCGCTTTCTTCTTTGCTTTGGCAGGGGCTTTCTTTTCACCTTCCGCCTTTGGTTTCTTTGGTGCAGCAGCCTTTTTAGGTTTTGCAGCTTTTCCTGCTCCTTCCACTGCAGGCATTTCAAATAAGGTTTCCTCAACAGGTGCGGCTACAACCTTTTTAGGTTTTGGCTTGGCTACATATTTTGGCTTAGTGGTATCTTTTTGAGGGCGGCTTTTGCCATATGACCCTCTCCATACTTTTCCTTTGCGTGATCTTTTATCTCCTTTTCCCATGTTTTTTTAATTTTTAAGAATGCCAAAGGTAATAAGAATTATGAATCAGGAGTTACGAATTATAAATCCTGTGAGCAGATAAACGCAATTACACGGATTTCCCTATAAAATCCTTTTCAATTAACTCCACTTTAGGAATCGTGTTCCGAAGCCATTGCAAACGCAGTTCATCTTTGTCTGCATCACTAAGTTGCCAATTAATATTTTCCTTCCGCAGCCGCGATGAAAGCTCATACATACTTAATGCAGCCGCTACGGAAATATTAAAACTCTCCGTAAAACCCAGCATCGGAATTTTGACGAACATGTCGGCTTTGCTTTCCAGTTCAGGAGTAGCACCGCGCATTTCAGTGCCGAAAAACAGGGCGGTTTTAGTTGTTATAGGTACATTTTCTATTGTATAACTATCTTTATGGAGCGAGGTAACAGCAATTTTATATCCTTTTGCTTTTAAGGTATTAATGCATGTGCCGAGGCTTTGCTCGCCATTATTATAACGACTCAATGTGAGCCATTTTTCGGAACCCAGCGATACATCGGGGTTGAAGGAATACTTGTTTTGGTTTTCTATAATGTGTACATCCTGTATTCCGAAACAATCGGAGGAACGAAGTACCGCACTTGCATTATGCGCCTGATAAATGTTTTCCAACCCGATGGCTATGTGGCGGGTACGGTTTACGAGAACTTCCTCAAAGCGCTTTAGGCGGGCTTCGGTAACGAAGGCGGAGAGGTAGGTGATGAGTTCGGGTTTTTGGTGCATCAGAGCAAATGATTATTTTTTGCTTTGTAAGATGTATTTTATGATTTCAATTGTAATCGCTGTTCCGAAGAATGTAATTGTAAAGCATAATATAACTATGATAGTAGAGCTACCCTTGGAAGGTATATAGCTACACATTATTCCCAACATTGTAAGAATCCAGCAGATTATTCCAATTTTATTAATTTTATGTGCTGTGGTGCTTCTTAACCAATAACGGTACATATCATTGTCTGGGAAGTTGGCTATTAATTTTTTTAAATCCATTGCAGCATTGTTGTACTCTTTTAGATAGTGGAAGGTTCTCGCTCTGCCCCAAATTAAAGATTCATACAAGGGTATTTTAAACGGGTCTTGATTGTAAAATTTTGAATCAACTTCAAATAATGGGATTACCTTGTTAAAATATTCAATGGCATTTTTATAACTTCCACTATTGCTTAATGCTAAAGCATAGTCTGACATTAGTTGAATCACTATATGGGCTGCTTCTTTATCTATAGTTATTTCTGTGCTTTCTATGAGTAGTTTATTTTCCTCATATAGGGAAATAAATACCCTATAGTTTTGATGCGAAGGGTCATTATATATTTTGTCATGTATTTCCTTTAGTGTTAACATAATATTAGATTAAGTACTTAATTTACGCAAATCTTGGTGCTTCATGTTATAAATTCCAAGGGTCAATTACCTTTAGACCTTTAATGTTTTTGAAGTCTGCGAAATTGCGGGAAATTAAGTGAAGCCCGTTTACTAAAGCGGTTGCAGCAATAATGGCATCCGGTATTTTTATTTTGGCAATGATATATTTATTTACACTGATTAATTTAATATTTACGCTGCCATTCATCTGGAAATAAATGAACAATACTTCCCGATATTCCTGATATTATTATAAATATCCACATGACAATAAATAAGGCTATTTCTAATAAAGTGATTCCTGCAACTATTATTAGGGGTGAAAATAACATATAAATTAAAACTTTTTCATACATTTTTTTTGAATATTTATCTACTATTGTAGCGATAATAATCATTCCTATTACAATGGCGATTACATATATCCAAAATCCCTTATCTACATCCGATGTATTAAATATCCAAAAACAAGATTTAATAAGTATTGTTACTCCTACATCAGGCTTAGTCCATTCTGCCACACTTTTTATTTGGATTTGTTGATATGAAAAATAAGCAATTAGGACAACGCCAATAAATAAATAAGTTGCAATAACAAAATCCTTAATTTCCTGTATTACATATCCAATTTTCACTATCTACTTCTTTTTGTCTGGTGGTGGAACTTTTAGTATTGCACCTAATTCCTTGTCAAATGTAGATGTTGGCTCACTAAATGGACTTGCTATTGAATGAGGATATGTAATACTCATCAATGATTTTAATTGAAAAACTGCCGCTGTCTTCAATTTTTCTAATCTTTCCTTTGGGGGTATTCCCTCATTTATTAGGTGTGCGTTTAGCGTTTCAAGATTAGATAAAACGGTTAATTGAGGAATATTTGCCAAATCTCGTATGTTATGACCTTCTAAAGTATCTTTAGGGTGTTCTTCCCTCCAATGTTTTGCAGTTGTCCCAAATACCGCCATATTCAATAATTCAGCCTCATTAGCATATATGTAACTTTCCTGTTCTTTAGAGACATGAGTATATTGAGGTATTATATTTACTTTTATCGCATCTGTGTGTAGTCTATAATTTACCTTACTAAGAAATCGCCTATAATCCCACTCCGGATTTATAAGTTTTTGTTCCTGCTCTTTTAAGCGTTGAAATTCCCTTATTAAATATAGTTTAAATTCGGGACTAATCCATGTACCAAATTCAAAGGCAATATCTTTATGTGCGTATGTGCCTCCATATCGCCCTGATTGTGCAGTCAATCCTATTGCATTGGTTTTTTCAACCCATTCTTTAACACTGATTTTAAATGAGTTTAGACCTGATTGATTTCTAATTAGGGCGAATTCGCCATAATTAAACTTTGGGTTATTTATAGTCTCCCATATACTCAAAAATTCCAATGTATTTCTATTTCTCAGCCAATCTGTTATAAAGAAATTTCCATCTTTAGCTTTCAGCATATCGGTAAGCCCGATATAATCTTCTCCGTGATGTTTTATAACAGTTATTACGGTATCTTTTACTTGAATTTGTTTAGTCATTGCGAATAAGGTCTTTATATGTTAATCTTTTCCCTGCTACGTTTGACAAAATTAAATCAAATCTGGATGCAGTGGCAAACTTTCTTGTATTAAATCTTAATGCAAATTCATCTACATAAGATTGCAAGTGATTAAAACTAACCCAATGGTAAATTCCATCAATACCTCTTTTCATGTGTGACCAAAAATTTTCTACTCCATTGGTATAGGCTAATCCATTAACATATTCCTTTGCTCCATGCTTTACTACGTTATGGTCAAAAATTTTAGATAATCCATTGTAAGCATACCATTCATCGGTCATTACATTAGTTCCCAATATGACATTTTGCATTACGATAGGCTCTATTGTCTCTTTATTGGTATCAGGTACAACACGAGCAATAATATTTCCTTCACGCTCTAACATACCCAAAACAGGTTTTTTAGTCTTAACGCTTCTACCCTGCACTCCTTCGGTTCTTTTGTTTTTATGCTTATTACCCTCTTTACCTCCTATGTAGGTCTCATCTACTTCTACAATATTTCCCAACGCTTCTTTAAATGCAGGGTGGTTAAAGGCATAACGCAACCTATGCAATAAAAACCATGCGCTTTTTTGAGTGATACTAATATCCCTTGCTAACTGATGGGATGAAATCCCCTTTTTGTGTGAACTGAATACATACAAAGCCATGAACCATTTTTGTAATGGAACTTTGGTATCTTCAAAAATAGTTCCAGTCCGAACATTAAAATACTTGCCTGTATTTTTACATTTATATTTCCCTCCAGCACATACATAAACCTTAGAGGATTCATCAAAAGGAGATACTACAACTCCATTCCAACGTAAATTTTCTAAGTGATTAATACATGCTTTTTCGTCTGGAAAAGCCTTTAGAAGTTCAAAGATTGACGAAAAATTTGTTACTTGTAAATCCATAATTAATATATTTGATGGCACAAAGATAAGTATTAATGAGACGTAAATTACACTTGTTAATAACTTTAGTGTAAATTAGTATATCATTGCCTTTATTTTATAGTGCTTTCGTAACTCAATAGTCCTGTCAACCACTTTGCTATCCAATTCATAAACACTGGCAAGAGCTATAAAATCTTTTGTTTTCTTAGTTACAGAAGCATAGCCTAATATTTCAATTTTATTGATAACTGAAATATCGAATGATTCGTCTATTGTTTTTGCCACAAATGAATGGCCTTTTGCAGGAAGTTTATTTGCTTGAAACTCTATAATCGTATTTGTATCAATTAAATATCCCTTTCCCATTCGTTACGGCTTATTTCTATATGTTTCAAGAATATTTCAGCTGCTTTTGGCGATAAAGACCCTGCATAACCGGATGGTTTTTTTTTGGTGTTTTTAGCCGGTCTTTTTAGTTCTGACTCCTCCAAAGTATAGAGTAGCACTTCCACTTTTTTACCGATATATTCTTCGGGTATTGTAAGTGAAACCTTAGTATTACTAGGTGTGACGGTTGTGTGTACCATAGTTTTATTTTCTACCTCACAAAGATAGTATTTATTTACGCAAACCTCGGCGCCGACCTTAACAACTCTTCAGGGGAAAGGGATTTGAAGTATTCAAAAGTAATTTTCAATCCTTCTGCCCTTGATACTTTCGGTTCCCATCCCAATAATTTCCGGGCAAGAGTAATATCAGGCTGGCGTTGTTTTGGGTCGTCCTTTGGTAAAGCTGTATGTATTATTTTCTGGTTGCTGCCTGTAAGTTTAAGTATCTCCTCTGCAAACTCATTAATAGTAATTTCCGCCGGATTGCCAATATTCACCGGACTTGAGTAGTCACTTAATAGCAGTCTATAAATACCTTCTACCAAATCGGAAACATAGCAGAAAGAACGTGTCTGGCTACCATCGCCAAAGGCAGTTAAGGGTTCGCCGCGCAGTGCTTGCCCAATAAAGGTAGGCAACACCCTGCCGTCGTTAAGGCGCATACGGGGGCCATAGGTGTTAAATATGCGGACAATACGGGTTTCCACTTTGTGGAAGGTGTGATACGCCATGGTTATGGCTTCCTGAAAGCGTTTCGCTTCATCATATACACCACGCGGGCCGACAGGATTTACATTTCCCCAATATTCCTCGGTTTGGGGATGAACTAAAGGGTCGCCATATACTTCCGATGTTGAAGCTATAAGCATACGGGCATTTTTAGCTTTTGCCAATCCCAATAAATTGTGGGTCCCGAGAGAGCCTACTTTGAGCGTTTGTATAGGTATTTTCAAATAATCTATAGGGCTGGCAGGTGATGCAAAATGGAGAATATAATCCAGTTCGCCGGGTACATGCACAAACTTTGAAACATCGTGATGATAAAACTCGAAATGCTCCAGTGAAAAGAGGTGCTGGATATTGCGCAAATCTCCTGTAATGAGGTTATCCATGCCAATAACATGATAGCCCTCTTTAATAAACCTGTCGCAAAGGTGCGAACCTAAAAAACCTGCTGCACCTGTAATTAATACTCTTTTCATGTTTCAGTTTATAAAGTTTGTAATGTTTCCGTCATTGCGAGGCTTTGCGAAGCAATCTCTTTTAATTAATGTTATTGCAGAGATTGCTTCGTTCCTCGCAATGACGATAAGGATTCATAGCGTTCTATTGAATTAAATCTTTTCTTCCAATGCTTAAATAACTGAATCCCTCCTGTTGCATCTGTTCAATGGAATATAAGTTGCGTCCGTCAAATATAGTCGGCTTGCCCATCCTTTTCTTAATTTCAGTGAAATCAGGTGTGCGGAATTCGCTCCATTCGGTTGCTATTACCAATGCATCGGCATCTTGCAGAGCCTGGTATTCATCGGTTGCAAAGTAAATTTTGCTGCCATAAATACGGTTCACATTTTCCATAGCGGCAGGGTCATATACGCTTACTTCGGCTCCATGTTTTAACAGGGCATCGATAATTACAAGGGCAGGCGCTTCGCGAATATCATCGGTGTCGGGCTTAAAAGCTAAGCCCCAAATAGCAATTTTAAGCCCTTTGAGGTTTTTGAAATGGCTTTCCAGTTTCTGAATCAGTATATGCTTTTGGGTTTCATTTACCTTCATTACCGATTTCAAAATCTGGAAATTGTAATCGTATTCATTCGATGATTGCACCAATGCTTTCACA
This sequence comes from uncultured Bacteroidota bacterium, assembly GCA_903916255.1. GTDB lineage: Bacteria > Bacteroidota > Bacteroidia > JABEUT01 > JABEUT01 > JABEUT01. Next base: position 3,054 of record CAIWVW010000033.1, on the reverse strand, counting down.
TCTTTTGGGAAGCAACTTCCTCCATATCCGATTCCGGGGAATAAAAAACGTTTACCAATGCGCTGGTCAGCGCCAATGCCAATGCGAACCATATCTACATCAGCCCCCATTTTTTCGCAGATGTTGGCTATTTCATTCATGAATGAAATTTTTGTAGCTAAAAATGAATTGGCTGCATATTTGGTAAGCTCGGCAGAGCGTTCATCCATCACATATACAGGGTTTCCCTGGCGAACAAATGGCTTATAGAGGTCTTCCATAACTTTTTTTGCACGGGCAGATGAAGTTCCAATGACAACTCTGTCCGGTTTCATAAAATCATCTACGGCAAATCCTTCCCGTAAAAATTCGGGATTGGAAACTACATCAAAATCTACTTTGCAATTGGCGGCAATAGCAGCCCTTACCTTTTCAGAGGTGCCCACCGGTACGGTGCTTTTATCTACTATTACTTTATACGAAGTCAATATTTTCCCGAGTTCATCAGCTACTTTTAAAATATAAGATAAATCAGCAGAGCCATCTTCGTTGGGTGGAGTAGGGAGGGCGAGGAAAATAATATCGGTTTTGTCCACCGCTTCTTTAAGGTTGGTAGTAAAGCTTAATCTTTTAGCCCTGAGGTTCCTTTCAAAAAGGGTATCTAAGTCGGGCTCATAAATGGGCATTTTGCCATTTTTCATGGCATCCACCTTTGCCTTATCAATATCTACACAAATAACCTGATTTCCGGTTTCTGCAAAGCATGTTCCCGTTACAAGTCCCACATATCCAGTCCCTACAATGCTAATATTCATAGTTCTATTTTTCTAATTGCTAATAGCCGATTGCTACTAACTTAAATTTGGGTGGCAAAGATAACAACAAATGGAAATGCATCAGAACATTAAAATGGATTGAAGAAAGCATAGGTCGAATACCGATTATTTTAACCTACCCAACCTTTGCATAAATTCATCCGTATCAGTAATTGGAGAAAAAACTATCCGTTGTTTTTATGGGCAATAATTCTGCAGAACAGGCAATAATTACACACGTATGGTGTTAGTAAATTATAAATTACCCAAAAAATCAATTTTAAATAAAACTGTAACTTTGAACCTTATTAAATGCACTTAAAATGAATAGAATCTTTACGCTCTTAGTTGCTCCCCTCCTTTTTTTTATGGCTTTAACGGTACACGTAAATGCTCAAAATACCTGTAATTGCTGGCAAGTGCGCGATTCCAGTTTTCACGCAGTTCCGTTTGTGCATGATTATCTTACAACTACCCCGCCACAATACAGGAATGATGACGGATATACAAATGTTGTAACACTTCCTTTTCATTTATGTTTCTGGGGGAAACAAATAGATTCATTATATATTAATAATAACGGTAATATTTCTTTTGGGGCGCCATATTCTACGTTCACGTCGGATAGTTTTCCGAATTCCAGTTTTTCGATGATAGCCCCATTTTGGGGCGATGTGGATACAAGGCCTGCTGCATTATCCATGAATTGGGATATGGTGTACTATAAAATCACATCTACCTATATGGTTGTGCAATGGGATAGCGTAGGGGTATATAAAAACACGCCTATTGCAAACGGTAAAAACGACACAAATCAATTAAACAGTTTCCAGCTTATTATAACAAACGGTTCCGACCCGATTGTACCTAACGGGAATAACGTAGAGTTTTGTTACAAAGAAATGCAATGGGCCTCGGGTGAGGCTTCCGGTGGCGATTCGGCCGGATTCGGAGGCTTTCCTGCAACGGTTGGCGCCAATAAAGGAGACGGCGTAAACTTTGTTCAATTCGGATTATTCGATTCGCCCGGCAACACCTATTACGGGCAGTTTCCTCCCGGCCCAAATTATGACGGAGTAGGGTGGCTGGTAAATAAAACGCTGGCATTTAATGTGTGTTCAAATACCATTCCTCCGCTTACTTCAGGCATCACACCTTGCGATACGTTTAAAATATGTTTGGGCGATTCGGTATTGATTCCGCTTTATTTCTTTACGCCTATTCAGGGGGATTCGGTTTTCTCTAAATTATCTCCGCCAATTCCACCCGGAGTCAGCATTTATTCCAACAGGCCCGGGCCTTATGACAGTTTAACTATTCTGGTTGTAGGCAATTCATTAAATATCGGGTACCACACCATTAATGTTTTCGGGTACGATAATAATGTACCATCCGATACTACTTTCACCTCTTTTGTGATTGAAGTGGATACTGCGCCACATGCTAAGATTGCAGCCCACAGAGATACTATCTGCGCAGGCGATACCTCCAATTTAATTGGCGGCGGGGGCAAATATTATATTTGGAGCACAGGCTCTACCAATTCTTCCATAACCGTTTCTCCAACAGTAACACAAACATATACGCTGGGTGTTTCAAATGGCGGATGTACCAAGGATACCATGATAACGGTGTATGTGCTGCCTGCGCCTAAACCAGTTATTACCGCCGTTCCCGATACCATTTGCCCGAAAGACAGTGTACTGTTGATTGCCAGTGGTGGTGGCACCTATAGGTGGAGCACCGGAAAAACCACAACAAGCATTTGGGTTAACCCAATTATAACACAAACATATACCCTGTATGCATCAAATGGCATCTGCGGTGATTCTACGGTTAAGTCGGTTTATGTGAGAAGTGTCGGCTCCACAACACTCACACATACTACCGATACCCTTTGCCCGAACAGCCCAATTACAATTACTGCCAGCGGCGGCAGCAGTTACATTTGGAGCAATGGCGCAACCACCAGTTCTATAACTGTAAGCCCCGACAGTACCACAATTTATACGGTGCATTCAACTGTTACCTGCGCCGTGGATTCATTAAGCCAAAAAGTAGTTATCATTCCGCTGCCAAAACCGATAATTACCGGTACCAACTGGAAATGTAAAGGCGGGAAAGACACCCTTAAGGTAAGCGGCGGAACAACCTATGTATGGCAGAATGGAAGCACTAAAACATCCTACTATACAGGCGATATTAATGCGGATTCAACCATAAAGGTCTATGCATTTAATTCATTGGGCTGCGAAGATTC
>CAIWVW010000032.1 GCA_903916255.1 uncultured Bacteroidota bacterium | reverse complement strand
AGCAGAGCGGTTGTTGGTTAATCATACTTACGCTCCTGCAAAAGATACCATAAACATAAATACTTTTTCAGAGTACAAAGCGACAGGGTATACCATGTGGTTTCCCGATTGCTGGATGATGCCTGTTTACCCTACTTTTTTAGCAGCCATTTATTCCATTACCGGCATAAAACCATGGATTGCCATACTTATTCAGATAATGCTGAGTACAATTTCAGTTGTTCTGGTATATAGAGTATGCGAATTATTATTTGAAAATAGTAAAGTTGCCACCATTGCCGCTTTGCTATTTGCCATCGATATTCATTCCATTTATAGCGCAAATGAATTGCTGACGGATACCTTGTTTGTATTGCTATTTCTGGCAGGCATTTATTATTTCATAAAAGGAATGAAATCAGGCAAAATTGCATTGATTTGTTTAGCTGCGGTTTTTATAGGACTTGCTTGTTTAACGCGTTTATTGGTGCTCATTTATCCTGTGATACTGGTATTTATCTTGGTTGTTTTCTCTAAACAAAAACCGCAATGGAAGCTGAAAGCCATTCTCTCCTATGCTCTGATTTTCGGACTTCTTACAGGCGTTTGGTCGTATCGCAATCATAAAGCATATAATCACTGGGAGCTTACAGCACATGGCGGTTGGACGTTATTGATGTTCAATACCAGTTTAACAAAATCAAAAGTTACACATGAAAATTTGGATAGCATACGGGTGGGATTCCAACGGCAGGCAGACTCATTGGGGTATCGGAAATCGAAAGATATTTTTGCCCAATCGGAAATTTACCAGGGCATAGCTACGGACTATATAAAGAAGCATAAAGCTACTTATGTGCTAACCAACTTGCAGGGCTGCATCAATATGTTTTTAGCGCTAGGCAATCGGGGTATGGCGAATACATTGGGTTGGACTAAAACTGCACCGGAAGGTACCTTTGCTGAAATATCAGCTGATAGAATTAAGCAGAATTTCAGTTCCAATATCAGAGAATCTATATTGGGTTTATTGATTATTCTGATAATGGCCATTCAATATATGGGTGCCGTTTATGGAATAATCAAACTCATAAAAACTCGGAATTGGATGCTGCTGAGTTTACTGTTTCTAACCATAGGATATTTCTGCGTTGTTACCGGAATATTGGGTAATTACCGTTTCAAATTGCCTGTGGTGCCATTGATTTGCGCAGTTGCCGGATATGGGTATGTGAAAATAAAAGAGCAAAATAAAGAAGTATCAACTCAAAACTAAAATTTTATGATAAAAGCAAAAGTAACGCTCGGCCCTGTCGATTATGGAATGACTGCCGAAGTAAGGCAGCATAAATTAATAGCGGATGAACAGCAAAGTAACGGCGGTCAAGATACAGGGCCGGGTCCCCAGGAATACCTGTGCATAGCTTTGGCATCATGCACTACAGCTACCATGAAAATGTATGCGAATCGTAAGAGTTGGAAGGTGGATTCGATTGTTGTGGAGGTAGAAAAGGAAACTACCGAAGATGGTAAAAATATTTTCAAACGGACTCTCCATATTAAAGGCCCGCTGGATGATGAAAAAATGAACCGCTTATTGCAAATAGCAAATGTTTGTCCGGTCCATAAAATATTATCTCAGGCTAATACTATAGAGACGGTTTTCGGGAATTAATACATAATATTATTAAGATTGCTTCGCGGAGCCTCGCAATGACGGTCGGAGCCCGACAGGCAGTTATAAATACTAACGTCATTGCGAGGCTCCGCGAAGCAATCT
>CAIWVW010000031.1 GCA_903916255.1 uncultured Bacteroidota bacterium | reverse complement strand
GCGATGCCCTGCTTGGTGCAGCCGCATTGGGCGATATAGGCAAACATTTCCCCGATACTTCCACTGAATTTAAAAATATAGACAGTAAAATATTATTGCAAAGAGTAGTTACCCTTTTAAAAGAAAAAAACTACTCCATAGGCAATATCGATGCCACCGTTATACTCGAAAAACCAAAAATTGCCCCGCATATAGAAGCCATGCGGAAAGCCCTTTCCGGCGCAATGGGCATACCCGTTGAAGATATTTCCATTAAAGCTACCACCAACGAAAAAATGGGCTTTATTGGAAGACAGGAAGGCGTGAGTGCACATGCGGTGGCGATGATAGAGAATAGAGGGAAATGACAAAACAAAATGACTACGCTAAAATATTATTTCGCTTCTACAGTGACGCATTAGAAGAAGAAACCGTTGAGACAATGTGGGCAACAATTGTTGACAAGGACAGGGGGCTTTATAAACTTGACAACATTCCATTTTACACACCATTAGTTGCTTCAGACGACATCGTCTTTGCAGAGTTTGACGAACAAGAACAAATGCTGACCTATCGCAATACGGTCGAATATTCAGGCAACTCGACTGTTCAAGTTATTCTAATGGATAAATCCAAAAAAATAAATAAAATTCGCGACTTATTCAAAGAACTTGGTTGTGTTTCAGAGAAAGTAAGCGAAGTTTATTTTTCCATGGAAATCCCAGCTGCAATTGACTATAAAAAAATCAAGGAAAAACTGGACGAATTAGAAGCTAAGGGAACAATTGAATATGCTGAACCTTGTTTAGCAGAAGGGCATAAATATTGAGGAATTGCGTGCCGTACCCGCGAAGTTGTACTTCGTGGGTAATAATCCTTTAAGCTGTGCTTAAATTTTTGTCATGTAAGTTAAACTTACAAGTTATAAACCCACGAAGTGCAACTTCGCGGATACAATGAATTTAGGTAGTTTTGTTTTATGCTGAAGCATTATAAATTTCTTTTGTTTGTTGTACTAGGTGCCCTCTGCCTTATGCTAACTGCTTTCTACAATGGCTATCCATTAGTTTATTCTGATAGCTCCACTTATTTAGCTTCCGGTTTTGAATTGCAAACTCCGGTTGACAGGCCCATTACGTATGGGCTTTTTATAAGGCTCTTCAGTTTAAACGGGCTTACCCTATGGACGGTAATTTTTGTTCAATCACTACTTCTCTCCGACCTTATTTTTTTGTTGCTAAAACAGTTTTCCGGCGAGAAACCATTCCTGATAAAAGGATTAACGATTATATTACTCTTGTCATTATTTACCGGTATTTCATGGACAGCGAGCCAGCTTATTGCCGATATATTCACCCCTATAGCTTTGCTTTCCCTAAGTATAATTTTATTCGGCGATATTGGAAAAAGAACGAGAGTAGTTCTTTGCTTACTTTACCTGCTTGCGGTATCTATGCATATATCCCATGTAATGGTTTTTACTTTGTTATTGGTTATCTGTTATCTTTTTAAAAAATGGTTAGTACAAAAGGAGGCTATAAAACTGTTGCGCCTGCGAATAGGAATGCTGCTTCTACTTACTCTTTCAGTTATGCTTACCATGGGTTCTGCTATTTCAAAATCGAAAGATGTGTTTATGATGGGCGCAATGGTGGAGCAGGGCATTACGAAACAATACCTCGATGAATATTGTGGAACAAAACAGTATAAAATGTGCGCTTATAAGGATTCTTTGCCCAAAACACTTAATGCTTTTGTATGGGATACTAATTCAGTATTTTACAAAACAGGCGGTTGGTCGGCAGAAAACAGGAAGGAGTATAATGAGATTATTACCGCCACTTTCACCGAACCGAAATACATCAAACTTCACATCATTGCTTCTTTAAAAGCAACTGTTGAGCAAATAGTAAGATTTAACATCGGCGACGGAAATGGCAAATTTTTAAATGGAACTATTCTTTATCAAAGAATGGGCCATTATGTTCCCCGCGATTTGCATCGCTACAATTCTTCTCGGCAGAACCAATCAGGGTTTCCGGCCATTAATTTTTGGAATATTTTATACGATTTGATAATAGCCGCAAGCGCAATTTGCCTTTTTACAATAGCACTAATCAACCGAAAAAGAATACGCCATCGGGTGGCTTTTCTTTTTATAATTCCGGCAGGAATTGCAATTAATGCCTGGGATACCGCAACTTTTTCGTGTGTTGCCGACCGATTTGGCTGCAAAATAATGTGGTTGATTCCGCTTATGCTGATATTAATCCTCTACACCCTCTATTCTAAGCGAGTAAAGGAGAATGCAGAAACAAATTAAGCAAGAAAAGTGCGTCTATTTCTTAAGCGCACCCATTAAATATTCGCGGTTTAAACGTGCAATGTTTGTAACCGAAATATTTTTGGGGCATTCCGCTTCGCAGGCATTGGTATTGGTGCAATGTCCGAAGCCTTCTTCATCCATAGCTGCCAGCATGCCAATGGCCCTTGCTTCGCGTTCGGGTTTGCCTTGAGGCAACAAACTAAGTTGCGAAACCTTCGCCGAAACAAACAACATGGCAGAAGCATTTTTGCAGGCTGCTACGCAAGCTCCGCAGCCTATGCAGGCGGCAGCATCGAATGCTTCATCGGCATCGTGTTTTGGTATTGGTGTGGCATTGGCATCGGGCGCATTGCCTGTGTTTACAGATACATATCCTCCTGCGTGCATAATACGGTCAAACGAAGTACGGTCTACAACCAAATCTTTTATTACAGGAAACGGGTTAGCTCTCCAGGGCTCAACAGTAATAGTTTCCCCGTCGTGAAAATGGCGCATGTGCAACTGGCAGGTTGTAGTGCCTTTCAGCGGGCCATGCGGCCTTCCGTTAATATACATGCTGCACATTCCGCAAATGCCTTCGCGGCAGTCGTGGTCGAAGGCAATAGGTTCTTCGCCTTTGCTTATAAGTTCTTCATTCAGCACATCAAACATTTCGAGGAACGACATATCGGTGGAAATATCATTTACCTTATAGGTTACAAATCCGCCTTTATCCTGGGCATTTTTCTGCCTCCATACCTTTAATGTCAGGTTCATAATGTGCTATATATTTATACACGCAAAACTACATATAATTTAAATGCAGGGAATGATTTACCTCACCTTTCTAAAGCGACTTAGAATAATTGCCTGCAGGGCTCCGGCTTATGTCAGCGAGAACCGTATGGCAATTCCTCCGTCCATAGTGGATGTTGGGAAGGTGGAGGAAATGAACGGATTATTGATAATCTTATCGAAGAATATACGGAAGGTTACACGGGTATTAATGTTGTATTCCGCCTGGGTTTTAATGGTAATAATCTGTTGGCCGCCGGTAATCTGGTTGGAGCGGTTAATGGCATTTTCAATAAGGGTTTCATTACTCCTCAGGGAAAGGTCAGCACGAAGGGTTACGTCATTTTTAATGGCCTTTCCTCCTATTGTTATGGGCAAACGAACATTTTTAATCTTATATCCCAAGCCTAAAATATATTCCGTTCCATGAACTTCGGCCACTTCAATATCAGACATATCCAGTGCAGCCTGGCGGTCGTTGCGGATTTCAAAGTTGGAGGTAATATTGCTCTTGAAGGTTACGGCTACTTTTATCAACGGTGAAAATGCATCGGAAATGGATACGGAAGGAATCATATCCCTGGGCAGGAAATCGCCATTCAAGTCCCTGGCTGTTGGGTTTCCAAAAATATCGGTTGTAAACAACTGGTTGTAGGTATATCCTCCTACGCTATAGGTTCCGGTATAGGCATTGCTAAGGGTAATGGAAGTGATATTCTTTTTAGCCCATGGCCAAACGCTGGCAATAGGTTTGTAAATGTTGTAAGTAAGCGACCAGTTTGGCAAGGGAACAGATGGGAAGAATGTCGTCAGGTTATTGTGCGGGTTCTGCACCGAATATGCATCCAAAAATGCAGGTATGGCTACGTTTTGAGAATAAATACTATATCCGCTGGCATATCCTGTTACCGGGTTATACACAGAATACGGATTCCTGCTGCCAAGGATTTGTGAAACCGTATAGGTATCGTTAATAAAACGCTGGAATACGCGTGATGTACTGGTAGACCCACTGCTTCCTGAGAATATGGAACCGACAAAAATATAACTCATGCTGAAGGTACCGCTTTCATTCAGGCTATTTGTGCTGAAGTGGTATCTGTCATCCGGTCCGAGTGTATCGCGCAGGTAGAAACTTTGGTTTTGCGATTGGGTTCGCATAGCTGTAATATCAATCTTCAAATCGGGCAAAGGCTCAAAGTTGGCACGGAAATTAATAGTCTGCGTATTAACGGTGTTAACAGGTGTATAATCGTTTACCAATCGTTCAAGCAGGCTGTCCTGTTCAATATGTTGTATTATCCTTGTCTGGCTGCCAAAAACAAAGGCAGGCCCGGGGGCCCAGTTATCGCCGGGAGCCATTCCCAATATGGCCGACGATTGGTTAAATCCGGGCAATACGGTTCCTTTATTTTGCGTAAAGGAGAAATTTATATTTTTCAGAGAAGTTGCCAGGTACGCTAAATATTTTTCGCCGTAGTATATCCCGTCTTTTGTTTTGTCGGTATCTTCCGGTTGAGCCGCAGGCGGCTTGTTAGCAGCGAGGTTTTGTTTGTTCAACGGCTGCTTATTTACCGGCGAAGGCTTGTTCTTATTCTCATCTCTCAGCATCTTTTTCAGGAAAGGAACTTTATCGTACAGCGTAGCCATATTAAGCGTGCTGTTAATGGATTTGGTATTGGAGTTGGAAATAGTGGCGCCCAAAGAGTCATAGCCGAACGGTGCATGCACCCATTCATAGCCGGCGGCATAGTGCGCCGTAAGGGTAATAAAGTCGAGGAACGGTATTTTTTTAAGCGGCACATCATAGTTTACACCCGCTGTTTGTTTGTAATCAGTGTTTATTTGGCGGGTAAAGAAATTTCGCGCCACCGTATCCCGCTGCTGCGCTGTATTTACGGGTATGCCTTCCGGTTCTTCCACACGCGAATCGTTGGTGGCCATAAAGTCAAACCGCAGCGATTTGGTAATCGAATAGCTCATGTTGTAGGTGCGCACAACATTGAAAGCCCTGTTCACCGCAATAGGCATAAAAATATCGCCGGCATCCGGAATGGTGTTTCTTAATTGGAATGAGGAGTATTCCCTGTCGAACATATTACTTACAGATAACTTATCTATCATCGGGTAGAAATTGAAATCGGTTATCAGCGCAAGAAACTTCCGCTTCCTGAAGAAATCAATCTTTTTAAACGGCTCCAATGGTTTAGGATGGAAGGAATACGCATAGGTCAATCCTCCCTTATAACTTTCGGTTAAATCAGACTGGTAACTTACATCATGTGTATTTTGCTCGGTAAATGCATAACTGCCCGAGAAGTTTTCTATATCCCAAAAGTGGGTGTGCTTCTGATTTTTCCCTTTGTTTTTATGAATATTGGTAAAGTTCAGACTGCGCGCAATGGTGCGGCTTATAACGATGCTTTTTATGGAATCCTGGCCTTGCTTATTAAGCGCATTCAGTGTATTGCTTAAAAGAATATCGGGGTCGAGCGGGTTGTATTCCGGCAAAATCCATTGGTCGGAGTAGGACATGTACATTGGTACGCTCACGCTCCAAGAAGGAGGCAGGAATTTACCCATTTCAAGGTTTGTAGCTACGGAATATCCTAAATCGGTTTCGCGGCTAAGGCTGCCTACATTGGCTTCCAATGTTCCAAAACCCGGCGTAGATGCATGGCCCGATAATGACAAGGTTCCCAAATCGGCGAGCTTGGCGGTTACGCGGTTAACGGTTGCAACACCGCCCTTTTCACTGAAGTTTGTCATACGCAACTCATCGAACCACACCTGCGCGCACTTGGGTTTTCCATCGTCGGTCGACATTGTTAGAACCGTGCGTTTCGGATTTCTTACACCCAGCATTATCACTTGGGTGTTGCTGATGGTTGGGTTACCAACTACGGTTACATTATTTACGCCATCCTTTACGGTATATGGTGTTTGGAAGGTGATAGCCGTATTAGATTCCATGGCTGCATCCCTGGCAAGTTTTGCATTTTCAAGGGTAGCCAATTGTATGGTCATGGTATTATCGGTAGGCCAAACGGTAGTCTGGTCATTATTGTTGCTGGTATTATAATTACCGGGTTGAGTTACAGCCAATGGCACTTCATACTCGTAATAGTTTTCAGTAAAATCGCTGCCTACACGTATAAAGGCAGTAACATCGCCATATTTCAATGGGCTGCTTGGGTCTGCCGACTGACAGTGTACAAACATGTTCATGGTTTTATACGCACGAAGGTCAAGCTGCACATTTCTTGAAACAGCCCTTGCATCACCATCCTGCAGGTCGCATACATCCAATGCCAGCGAACCTTCATTTAACTGAACGAGGTTAGCCGATTGTAAATTCAACTGCCGTTGTATGCCCGGTGGAATTACATAGTTTACAGGAGTAGTATTGGAGTTTTCTTCCAGGTTAACGCCAAACTCATCAAAGGTGGTCGAATTTTCATTCGGTACATAATCGCCGGGGCCAAGCAATGAGCCTGCAAATTTTCTCCATTCATCGCGCACCAGTTCCAATTTGCCAAAACGTAATACCACCTGATTGTCGAAGCCTTTAAAATACATCCGGATAAAACGGATGGAGTGAAAATCGGAGATATTACCCACCTTGCGGGCATATTCGTTAATCGGAATTTTGAATTGATACCAATAGTTTTGATGTTGCGTACCATCGGGCAATGTAGCGGAAGTTGCCTTAAATGCCGTAATAATAAAGTTATTGCCAACATTACCCGGGGTAATTGCGGTAGGGGTTACATTCACGGCATATTCATAATACGCCTCATCCTGGCTAAGTGTGTTATCCTGATTTATATCCTCTGTGTTTGGCAAGGTTGTTTCAGTAGTCGGATAATTACCGCCATTCGGGTTTTGCCCTCCATATTGTAAACTTGTTTCTGAGTTGCCTTCCAAGCCATTATACATCATATAACGTTGCAATACTCCTACATTCTTAGTATCGTAATCATCTCCCCGGTAATAATGATAATCATCCGAAGACGGGTCATTATTCGCGTCTTGAGCTGCTACGCCTCCAATAGCATTCATAGCGTTTACATACGAACCGAAAAAAGTTCTTTCCTGTGCATCTGATAAACCATCTAATCCAATATCCTGAAAAGGACGGGTAGTGTTGTCATTATCAAATGCATTTACCAGTGCGGGGTTCACAGGTACATGACCCCAATTTGTCGACATCCATGGGTTATTGGTATTGGCCGAATCGGCAGCGTCGGATGCATTGGTAGGCAAGCCGTTTTCAAAACTTTTTACTCCGTCTTTCAATACATCTTCTGAAACATCACCCAAATCAAAATATAATGTACCGACAGAATTTTTAAGGTTTGTACTATCATATTTAGAACCATACGGGTCCATCATCCAAAACTCAATAAACTGGATATTGTCTGTCTCGAAATCTGTTTCCTGCAACGGGCGTTGAATACCTCCCCAGCGGCTTGTAGGCCTGTTTAGTAATCCGCTGGAAGAAACACCGTCCGATACATTTGTTACTTTCGCGTCATAGTTATATGGTCCTTTCAGCGTGGGGTAAAAGGCAACGTTCAATACCGGCAAATTAATCGGTGTTCCGGTAGCCGATTGTTCATTCGGGAAAATTTCCGTTTGCAGCACCATACGGATACGGTCATCCGACATTTGGGCAGCTGTTTCATTGGCAGGCGTAACACCGCTTTCCACCTGCTGGAATAAAGGGTCGACCACATACCATGCCACTTTTGCACGATTCATGCCAAAACGCAAATCGTTATTATACGCCGCTTCCGGAAACTCGGAAGGCTGCCCGGCAGGTGTGCTGGCAAGGGACCAAGTTAAAGGTTGGGAAATATCTATAAAACTTTCGCCGCCTTCAAAGTCATCGATATAAGCGGTACCTGTGCTGCCGATATATTTCGGGTGGCCCGGTATCATAGCTGCAAATTCCGAACTGGCTGTAATTTCAGAAGGCGCCTTGGTATGAATCATCGGCAACTTATCTATCAAATCCGTCAGCCATGGTGCGGGCTTTTTGAAGTCGCCGTTCAAGCCAATCATAGTATTTGAAACAGGCTCCTGCCCAATACTTACAATCTGCGTAAGCGGGTGCTCGGTAAAGTTCACAACCGTTGCACCGAGGTTAAAATCTTTCGAAACCATGTAGTCGAAATGTTCCCCAAAGAATGTTTTAGATTGTATACTGAACAAAGCATTATTTTCCAATGAAATTTGTATAGGAGTGCCTGAACTTAATAAGCCCTGATTCAATATTTTCAACCTTCCAAGCGTATAATCTACTGTATAATCTACGTTTTCTGTAAGTTTATTTCCGCCTGCTGTTACAAGTACGGAACCCTGCGGAATATTGGCTGCTCCTAAATTAATATCGGAACTGGCAGAAGACTGGAAGCTGCCGCGAATCCAATACCTGTCTAAGTTAGGTTGTTGCTGTGCAGAAATTAAAAGTGAATCATACAAGGGTTGAAAAACATAATTGGGAGCAAGCGCCAAATCTCCGGCTGCAGCCATTTTCATACGCAAGCCATATCCAAAAGGCTCTACCATCGGGAAGATTACGTAACCGTTGGTAGGGTCGACCGTTAGGCCGGGCAAGAAATCAAATAACCCGTCGGGTGAACGGTCGCCTGATTGGTCCAGTTGGTCGAGCCCCATTACTTCCAGCAATTGTTTGCCTTTCAGGTTTCCTTGCGGAAGATAAGGAATATCATACCCTGTGGCAGCATTGGAATACCAGATATTCAAAAGGAAATTTGTAGCATTGATTTGATAAGAACCCAGCGCATAAATATTTTTCATCATCAGGTTCCAAATAGGCTGGCTGGTGCTCACATTGGTGCTTTTCAACATTTTTACCACCAACTCATTTGCTGTAGGTACTCCATCGGTCGAGAATTGACCAACCTGGTAAAGCTTGCCATTTTTAGTATACTGGAACGCAACTGCAAGTACCTGGTCATAATTGAGCGGCTGTTTTAAGGAAATATATCCTAAACGCGGGTTAAGTGTGTAATCTGACGGGCCCAACATACGCGCCAAATCCACCTTTTCAAAGTCGGTAACCTGTTGCAGGTTTTTGCTTTGCAACGCCGAAATAGCGCTGGTAGGGTTTGAAACGCCCGGAGTTTTCTCCAGCACGTATGGGTCGAGTGAGTTAACCGAATCAGATGGCATATATAACGTGGTTGGCGAGAAATATCCATACTGGGTATTTAAGTGAACGGGACCTCCTGTTCTTTCGGTAAAGTGGGGCTGGCTTTCACCAAGGTCACTGAATGCCAAAATATAACGTGTGTTTTGGGTAGCCGAACTGGTGTTTGTAACCCACACTTCCACACGGGTGATGGTAATACCTTCGGTAACCAATGGCGGATGAGCCAAGGCAGTATCATAATTGTCGCGGAAATACTGCGCGAGAAAATAGTGCTGGTTGGCCATATATTGGTCGGCCTTAATATTGAAATTAGTAGTTTGCGAACCATTTTGAACTGTAATTGTTTTGCGGTCGCCTTTTTCCTGAGCATATACGGTGGTAGAAGTCAGCCTGCCGAATTGCAATTTAGCTTTAATACCAAACAAACTCTGGCTGCCCGTTATAAGTGTTCCCGGCAAGGGGAAAGTTACGTTACCCGCATCTATTTCTTTTATTATATCATCCTCTTTACCTGCATATTGCAGCTTCATTTGGTTTTGGAAATCGAAAGTTGCCTTGGTGTTGTAATTGGTGGTAAGTTTTAACTTGGTACCAATCTGCCCCGTTACACTAAGCTGTATATTCTCATCGAAGTTAAATGTGGTTAAACTCCTTTGTGCCACAGGCAAAGCAGGGTTTAACATTTTAGAGTTATTGAAACCAAATGTCAGCTCAGCAGACCCCTGCGGGGTGATATTCACCGTGTTCCCCCCGAAAACATCTTCAAAAAACTTACCTCCTATTTTAATAGGCGGTATCAGCGCTTTTTTCTGGGCTGCTGTCTGTGTTTGAGCCGTTACTTTCTGCTGGAAATATTTTTTCTCCTCCTGTCGCCACATATATTCCTCATATTGGTCGGAATCCATATCCATTGGCGGACGGTATTCTATATCATTACCAATGGTTTGGTAAATATCATACTGGCCCGTAGTGGTATTATAAATTACATTGGTTTTTATGTTCGAAGGGTTGGTGAGCCTTAATCCGCCATCAGGGTTATAAAGCGGATTCATTTCGCCCGATTGGTCGACAAAAGGGTATGGAAGCCCATCATCATATTTAGTGGTATCGCCGGTATCGGCAGGGCAAATAAAATTGTGCCAGAAAGTATCCTTGTAGAGATTGTCGGATAGCTTGTACGTGCTACCTGCCTTGACTTCTGCCATGCAGAAGAAGGACATTACCCCAAGGATAAAGAGTGCGTATTTTTTGAGAGGAATCAACTAATTTATACTTAACAATAAAGAGTAAAATGTTGCAACAGCAGGTGGTTTAAATGGTTAATAATTGTTAAATTAGAGGGGACGAAATTAAAAGTTTTTCAATACACTTTTAACCAATTCTTCCAAAGAGATGGAATTTCCCCCCTCGCGAATGACTTTATCAATTGCTTTTTCTGCTGCATTTCTGGCAAATCCAAGTGTTTCAAGTGCATTTAACGCCTCGCTCCGTAAATTATTGTGCGCCCCCCCAATTATAGGCATCGAACCAAAATTTTCCTTGCCTACCTTGCTCTTCAGGTCCACAATAATCCGCTGGGCCGTTTTTTCTCCTATTCCTTTTATAGCTTTCAGCCTGCTCACATCTCCATTAACGATTGCATTCTGAATATCGTTGGGTGACATGGAAGATAACATTACCCTTGCCGTTGCAGCCCCCACTCCCGATACGCTGATTAAATCCCTGAACATAACGCGTTCTTCCGGTTCGGCAAAGCCATATAGTACATGTGCATCCTCCCGAATAGCCTGGTGGGCAAACAGTTTGCATTCACCACCATTCGGTATTTTATCGAAGGTATTAATAGAGATATTCAGCATATATCCAATACCATGACAATCGAGCACCACATAAGCCGGGTTCTTTTCCACTATCTTTCCCTGAAAATAATCGTACATAGGCTTTCTTTGAGTGGGCGAAAGTAAGATTTTTTATGGATTTTGGGTGTGAAGGAAATATTAAGGGAATTATAACCACCAGACTTAATTTCAGTTCATTTTATAACATTGCTATATTTGTTCTATAATTACCTTTTCATGACATTATTCAGCCGGAAAATAATTGCTCGTATAAGCCTGTTTGTTTCTTTGCTAGTGACTTGCCTGAATAGTTGCACCCAAGGCAAATCAAATCCGATTCCTTATTCTACTATTCAAAATCTTTTTATTCTTGGCAAAGTATGGGGCTTCTTAAAATATTATCACCCTGCTGTTGCAAATGGAGCTTATAACTGGGACGATGAATTATTTAAAATTATTCCGAAAATTAAGAATTGCAGCAACACTAAGGAACGGAATAAGCTACTATTGGAATGGATAAAAACGCTTGGACCAGTCGATATTAAAAAAACAAAAAAGATGGATAGTGCTGGAGTTAAACTTTATCCTGATTTAAATTGGCTCAATGACACACTTGAATTGGGTTTGGAATTATCAAAAACGCTGATAGATGTCAGGAATGCTAAACGAAGTGATCATAATTATTATGTGAATATAACTATGATTGGTAACCCAGAGTTTACGAATGAAAAAACCTATGATAGCATAGCGAACCCGGACATCAGCTTTCGGCTATTAGCATTGTACAGGTACTGGAATATCATAAATTATTTTTATCCGAATAAACATCTTATAGGAAGAAATTGGGATAGTGTTCTGGCTGAATTTATTCCAAAATTTGAAAATGATTCCAATAATTTAAGTTACCGGTTAACTGCGTTGGAATTGATTGCCAACATACACGACACACACGCCAATATATACGGTGATTCAACAATTGAAAAGTATTGGGGCAAAAATGCTGCACCGCTAAAGGTAAAATTTATTGAAAATAAAGCAGTGGTTTATGGATTGATGAGAGAAAAGGAAGGGTGCGCCGGACTTGATAAAGGGGACGTTATAATAACTGTAAACAACATATCGGTTGAGGATATTGTGAAAGAGAGATTGCATTTAACTCCTGCATCCAACTATCCTACACAATTGCGGATTGTTGCGGGAAATTTGTTCCGGACAAATGATACCATTTTAAAACTTACTTATGAGAGAGGTGGTAAAACATATACTGCAACTATAAAATGTTTACCATACAATCCCATGTGGACTATGAACAATTTTCAAAGAAAAGATACCTGTTTTAAATACTTGTCACCTGACATAGCTTACCTTTATCCGGGCAGCATTAAAAGCGAATATTTGCCAACCATCGCAAAAAATATGATGAAGACCAAGGGGCTTATTATAGATTTACGATGTTATCCTTCCACATTTATTGTTTATAGCTTCAGTAAATATTTGCTACCCTTTTCCTCAAATTTTGTTAAGTTTTCCAATGGTAATATAACAACTCCCGGGTTATTTACTTATACGAAGCCGGCATCCGTTGGAGAGGACAACAATACCGATTATTATAGAGGAAAGATTGTAATACTTGTAAATGAATTAACTCAAAGCCAGGCAGAATTTACTGCTATGGCATTCCGGGTTGCGCCAAACGTAACTGTTTTGGGAAGCACCACTGCTGGTGCCGACGGAAATGTATCCCCCATTTTGTTGCCTGGAAAAATAAGAACTTTAATAAGCGGAATTGGCGTTTATTATCCCGATGGAAAAGAAACGCAAAGGGTTGGAATCATCCCTGATATTGTTGTTCAGCCCACCATAAATGGAATACTGGAGAACCGAGACGAAGTGCTGGATAAAGCCCTTGAACTGATAAGACAGTATTAGAACATTCACCTCCCCATATCCGGAACCTGCAAATATCCTTCAACCCTGATATTGCGCAAATTCCTCCCTTCTGTTTTATCTTTAAAAGGATGGTTCCTTTTCTTTTCTTTAGACAGGTCGATGGTATAGCAATCGGAAGTATATTTATTTAAATAAAAATTATCACCTTCCAAATTAAAGTAAAAAACAAAGGTGCATTTATTCACGCTGCCGGTAAAATATTTCAAGGTAAAACCTGAGCTGTCGCGCTTAATGCCCATAAACGGCTCCGATTGGGAATAGTCCACATTCAAAATTACATTCTCATTCACATAGTCGATTACATATTTGCCTTTTTCATTCTTTAACACAACTAACAGACGCTTGCCTTCCGGGAGACTGGTATAGGCATTGTCTATATCTCCCTCCTGCCCCATATTCGATAACACAAGCAGGCAGTATGCCGGTTTCCCTTTATTGTCATTAATAAATAGGGAATCGCGGACTATATAATATTTCGCAATTTTAATACCCTCTATGTGCTTGTAATGGTCCACTAAAACAAGGGCTTCTTTATTAAATTTCAAATTCGGACGAATAGTATTATCCTCCACTTTATAAGTCAGCGTATCCGCTTGGGCATAAAGGCCGCCTGCCGCAAAAATTAAAAATAGCAATACAAGTGCAAGTGATTTAACTTTCATTTTTCCTGGTATTTGCAGGGGAATTGATATTAACGTATCCTTTGGGTGCATACTTGACCCTTCTTTTGCTTTTATGAATTTTATGGCTTGTGCAGGAGGTAAACAAAAGAATTAAAAGATAAACCATAAGCGATAAGTATGTTGCTTTTCGGCTCATCTCTTATCACTTATCCCTCATCACTTGGTTCTCGACTGCGCATCCACCACGGCAATGGTTACCATGTTTACTATTTCCCTTACAGAACAGCCCAATTGCAAAATATGTGCGGGTTTTTTCATGCCTAAAAGTATGGGGCCAATCGCTTCCACATCGGCTAATTCCTGCATCATTTTATAAGCAATATTGCCAGAAACTAAATTAGGGAAAATAAGGGTATTTACATTCTTATTTACCAATTCGGAGAAAGGAAATTGTTCTCTCAGCAAATCATTATTCAAAGCAAAGTTAGCTTGAATATCGCCATCCACAATCATTCCGGGGTATTGCTCGTGTAAAATGGAAACAGCTTTTGAAACTTTTTGCGGTATATCTCCCTTCACCGAACCAAAGTTAGAATATGAAAGTAAAGCGATGCGCGGCACAATATTAAATTGTTTCACGCAATTGGCCGTAAGCGCAGTAATCTCCACCAAATCTTCTGCAGTCGGGTCAATGTTCATGGTAGTATCCGCCAGGAAGAACGGCCCTTTGCGGGTGAGCAGCATATACATACCCGCTACCCTGTTTACTCCGGGTCGTGTGCCGATAGTCTCTAATGCTGCACGAATCGGGTCGGCGTATTTGCGGGTAATGCCTGAAATCATAGCATCAGCGGCATTAGTTTCAATCATCATGCCCCCGAAGTAATTACGCTCACGCATTATCTTTCGCGCTTCAAAAAGGGTGTATCCCTTTCTTTTCCTTTTCTCCCAAAAAACCTCACCGAAATGGTGACGATTATCTTGCTGTTCGTGGCTACGCGGGTCTATAATAGGCACATCCGTAAGGTCCAGTTTATATTCGGCAATTAATTTATTAATATTAGCTACATCGCCTAAAAGTATAGGTTTTGCAATGCCTTCATCTTTCACCTGTTCGGCCGCTTTCAATATTTTGTAATGGTCGGCTTCAGCAAATACAACCCGTTTAGGGTTCTCTTTCGCTTTCGAGGTAATGCCTTTCAGCAAGTCATTATCCAATCCGAGACGCTTGGTTAATTCCAGTTTGTATTCTTCCCAATCCAATATATTTTTCCGTGCAACACCCGAATCAATTGCCGCTTTGGCAACGGCAGGAGGCACGGTGGTAATTAATCTTGGGTCAATCGGTTTCGGAATAATATAATCGGGCCCGAAAGTGAGGTGGCGTGACCCATACGCAAGGTTCACCGATTCAGGAACCGGTTCTTTCGCTAATCCGGCAATCGCATACACGGCAGCCATCTTCATAGCTTCATTAATACGCTTAGCACGCACATCGAGCGCGCCACGGAATATAAACGGAAATCCTAAAACATTATTTACCTGATTAGGATAATCGGAACGGCCCGTTGCCATTATTACATCTTTGCGGGTTGCCGTAGCATCCGGATAAGAAATTTCAGGGGTTGGGTTTGCCAATGCAAAAACAATGGGGTTATCCGCCATGCCTTTCAGCATATCAGCAGTTACAACATTACCTTTCGAGAGGCCAATAAATACATCAGCGCCTTTCATTCCGGCTTTTAAGTCTTTCGCTTTTTTATCCGAAATAAAATATATTTTTTCTTCTGTTAAATCGGTACGGGCCTTGTCAATCAGGCCTTTGCTGTCAAACATCATAATATTTTCGCGCTTTGCGCCAACAGCTATATACAAGTGCGCACAAGAGATTGCCGATGCACCAGCACCATTAATAACAATCTTAACATCTTCCAGTTTTTTACCTGCAATTTCAACTGCATTAAGAAGCGCAGCAGCGGAAATAATAGCCGTGCCATGCTGGTCGTCGTGCATAACGGGAATATCCAGTTCATCACGTAACCTTCTTTCAATTTCAAAACATTCCGGAGACTTAATATCCTCCAAATTTATTCCCCCAAATGTGGGTGAAATGGCTTTTACAGCCGCAATAAATTTCTCCGGGTCTGTAGCATCCACTTCTATATCGAACACATCAATATCTGCGAAAATTTTAAACAAAATGCCTTTCCCTTCCATCACCGGTTTAGAGGCTTCCGGGCCGATATTACCTAATCCCAGAACCGCGGTACCATTACTTATTACAGCCACCAGATTACCTTTGATGGTGTATTTGTAAACGTCATCCTTATTTTCTGCAATGCGGAGGCAGGGTTCCGCCACGCCGGGGGAGTATGCCAATGAAAGGTCGCGTTGCGAGCTATGCGGTTTGGTTGGTATTACTTCAATTTTTCCGGGCCTTCCCTGTGAATGGTATTCGAGTGCGTCTTCTGTGCTTATGTTTGCCATAGTTAGTTAAAAGTTCATAAAGTTTGTAAAGTTCATAAAGTAGAAGTCAGGTATTAATCGGTACCTTTACTTCTGCAATTTTTAAATTTAAAATCAATGCCGACAGTGTATATATTTGCCATCGGATAGACAAAAATAGCAAAGAACGCGGAAACTCATACTTTAATTAATCATGAACGAACCCATCAAACTTACCCAATACAGCCATGGAGCGGGCTGCGGCTGCAAAATATCGCCCAAAATATTGGACAGTATTTTGCATTCGGCAACCCCAAAAGCAATCAATAAAAACCTGATTGTAGGGAATGAAAGCAAAGATGATGCCGCCGTTTATGACATTGGTGATGGCAGAGGGTTAATCAGCACCACCGATTTTTTCATGCCTATTGTAGATGACCCTTTCACCTTTGGGAAGATTGCTTCCGCAAATGCGATTAGTGATGTATACGCTATGGGCGGAACGCCTTTGATGGCGATTGCAATACTTGGCTGGCCCATCAATAAAGTGCCTATTGAAGCGGCGCAACAAGTGATGGAAGGAGCGCGTGCCGCATGTGCGGAAATAAATATTCCGCTGGCGGGAGGGCATAGCATTGATGCGCCTGAACCTATTTTCGGACTTGCAGTTAACGGCATGGTAGAGTTAAAATATTTGAAACGCAACGATACCGCCAAAGAAGGCGACCTGCTTTATCTAACCAAACCCATAGGCGTGGGAATACTCACTACCGCCGAGAAAAAAGGAATCCTGAAGAAAGAACATGAAGGGTTGGCTGCTTCTTTTATGATGAAATTAAACCGGATTGGTGCGGCACTCGGACAAATTAAAGGGGTAGATGCCATGACCGATGTTACCGGTTTCGGGTTGATGGGCCACCTGCGGGAAATGTGCGAAGGAAGCGGCGTTTGCGCCACCGTTCAGTTTAATAAAGTGAAACAGATTGCTGATTTGGCGGAATATATTTCACAAGGTTCAATACCCGGCGGGACAGTGCGTAATTGGGACAGTTATGGTTTATTTGTAAACCTTGCCGATGAAACGCAAAAAGCCATTTTATGCGACCCGCAGACCAGCGGCGGCTTGCTTATTGCAGTTAAACCAAGTGCCAGAAAGGAAGTGGAGGAATTACTTACGAAAGAAGGACTGGCTGAATTTGCTGAACCCATAGGCGAATTAAGGGAAAATACGGGAGGCACTTTGATAAATGTTGAATAAATTATCTTTGCAAAAGTTTACCCAAAAGTAGTACGTAATTGCGAGGAACGAAGCAATCTCTTGAATAACGAAGTTTTATATGGCTGAAGAAGAAAAAATAGTTGTGCAGACGATGGCTGAAATGACTGCCAAAGGAGAAACTCCCGAGGTGTTGTTTTGGGTTGGCTGCTCCGGTAGTTTTGATGACCGTGCGAAAAAAATAACCACTTCCATTGTGCGCATATTGCACAAAGCAGGAATAAAATTTGCGGTGCTTGGCACGGAAGAAAGTTGTACCGGAGACCCTGCTAAAAGAGCCGGAAACGAGTTCCTTTTTCAGATGCAAGCGATAAATAATATTAACATATTGAACGGCTACAATGTAAAAAAAATTGTAACCGGATGCCCTCACTGCTTTAACACTATTAAAAACGAATACCCTTCCCTTGGCGGAACTTACGAGGTGATGCACCATACCGAATTTATTAAAAGCCTACTCGATAGCGGACGGATAAAAATAGAAGGCGGTTCATTTAAAGGTAAAAAAATAGTTTTCCATGACCCTTGTTATTTAGGCCGTGGCAATGATATTTATGAAGCTCCCCGCGAGGTTATTTTGAAATTAGACACCATGCTTGCCGAAATGAAACGCAGCAAAGAAAAAAGTTTTTGTTGCGGTGCGGGCGGAGCGCAGATGTTTAAAGAAGCTGAAAAAGGAAATAAGGAAGTAAATATTGAGCGCACCGAAGAAGCGCTTACCACCTCACCCGAAGTGATTGCCACTGCCTGCCCTTTTTGCATGACCATGATGACCGACGGCATAAAACATTTTAACAAAGAAGCGAATGTTAAAGTGTTGGATGTGGCGGAAATAGTGGCGGAGGGGATTGGGAATTCTAAATAATCTAATTCTTACCACGGAGGCACGGAGAGCACAGATTAACACGGAGATGATAACTCAAAAATATATTAATGAGATTTCATACAAGATTATTGGTTGTGCTTTTGAAGTGCATAAACAACTTGGCCCTGGTTTACTCGAATCAGTTTATGAATCTTGTTTAATTGATGAAATGAAAAGTACAGGATTATCAGTAAGGTCACAGATATCTGTTCCTGTATTGTATAAGGGAAAGGACTTAGGTGGAACTTTAAAACTTGACTTGCTCGTTAACGATATAATTGTTGTAGAAGAGAAATCTGTAGAGCAAATGATACCATTATATAAAGCGCAACTTCTTTCTTATTTGAAACTTACTGGAAAACCAAAAGGATTACTGATAAATTTTAATTGTGAAAATATCAGAGAACAATTAGTTTCGCTTGTTACTGAAGAATTTTCAAAATTACCTAAAGACTAATCTGTGAAAATCTGTGTTCTCCGTGCCTCCGTGGTAAGAATTGAATTAAATTTAGCTCATTAATTTTATGCCCACACCCACCCTTTCCGTCCGTGAAATAGAAAAATCCGATATTGAATTACTGGTCAGGTATTGGCTGGAATCGGATGAGGCGCACCATGCCGGCATGGGCGTGGACCCTGCTAAAATACCCGATGAAAAAGCATGGCGGTTGATGCTCTCCAAACAATTAAACCAGCCTTATAAAGAGAAGCTGTCTTATTGCATTATATGGGAAGTAGATGGAAAACCTATGGGCCATTGCAATATCAACCCTGTTGTTTTTGGCGAAGAAGCATTTATCCATTTACACCTTTGGAAATCGGATATACGCAAAAAAGGAATAGGGACTGAATTAGTGAAAATGACGCTGCCCTATTTCTTCAACAATATGCAACTGAAAAAAATATATTGCGAGCCTTATGCCCTGAATCCTGCACCTAATAAGACATTGCCAAAATTGGGTTTTGAGTTTGTAAAAGAATACACAACCATTCCCGGCGCCATTAATTTTGAACAGCCTGTACGCAGGTGGGAACTTAGTTTGGAAAAGTTTAAGCAAATG
This sequence comes from uncultured Bacteroidota bacterium, assembly GCA_903916255.1. GTDB lineage: Bacteria > Bacteroidota > Bacteroidia > JABEUT01 > JABEUT01 > JABEUT01. Next base: position 16,763 of record CAIWVW010000031.1, on the reverse strand, counting down.
AATCTCCTATGACCCGCATCAATGCAGGAATTCCACCTAAAGTATTAACCGACCAACATTTGCTGGCGGAGCACCGGGAGATTAAACGCCTGCCTTCCGCGTTCGCTAAAAACCCTACCCCTATTGGTATTCCAAAGCAGTTTACACTCGGCACGGGCCATGTAAAATTCTTTTTAGACAAAGGGAAATATACACTTAAGCGGTACAAATTAATTTATGCGGAATGCATAAAACGCGGATTTGAAATTACCGACTACAGCGCAAATTGGGAGGTCTATAAACAGCACCCAAAGTATAATAAAGATTATAAAGAAACTCCGGAAGCAATCGAATTATTGGTTGCAAGAATATCTGAAAGGCTTACCGGAAGCAATCAAAAGCCGAGGTATTACAAAAAGGAGATAAATGTTTTGAATGCAATAAAAAGCCTTTCTCAAGAGATTGCGTCACTGCGTTCGCAATGACGAACATAGCGTCAACTAAGTCATTGCGAGGAACGAAGCAATCTCTTCTATCTTCGCTTTTCGTACTTTCCGCATTACATATTTCCCATTATAAAATGGAATGCGCCAAATAGTGTTAGCGCAAGTGCAATATACCAAAGGAATTTTTTTTGGGTAAGCATGGATATGGCCGAAATAGCAATGGAAATTTGAAAAAAGGTAACCGCTTCCGCTAATATTTTATATAAGCTAAGGTTTTTGGCAGATTCCGCTTCATCTTCTTTTGCTTCTTTCGTAATATCCTCCTGGTCACTTTTATATTTAGCCAGTTTCTCTGTCAGCTTTGCTGAATCTGCCGGTTTGGCGAGCAACATGTTTTCAATAACTGCCGCTTTAATTCCTTTTGCCTGATAATAGGCCCATTGGTCGGACGCCTGAATTTGGGAAATCATGGCTTCGTTAGAGTGATGGCCCGCCTGCAAACTGCTTACAGCAGCAAGCACCGCCATAATAGCTGTTGAAACAGCCACCAAAAGCGACCATTTCTTTTTGCCGGATTCTTTTTCCAATTCTTCTACCTTCTCTTCAATTGTTTCGTGCAGGTGCTCGGTAGGGACTTCAGGTTCTTCCATAAATCAGTTTTAAGTTGGTAAAGTTAATAAAGTTTGTAAAGCCTTTAATTTTTCACCATCAATCTGTCCGAACACCTTTGTGAACTTTATTAACTTTACGAACTTTATAAATTTCTTGACCAAGGTAATTATATATACAGATGGCGCATCGCAAGGCAATCCCGGGCCGGGAGGCTTTGGCGTGGTGATGATGTCGGGCGCCAAGCGCAAAGAAATTTCGCAGGGGTTCCGGCTCACTACCAATAACCGCATGGAATTGCTAAGCGTAATTGTTGCGCTGGAGGCTTTAAAACAACCGCAGTTAGATGTTACTATTTACAGCGATTCGAAATATGTGGTTGACTCTGTAAGTAAGGGTTGGGTGTTCGGATGGAGCAAGAAAAATTTTCATGGCAAAAAAAACCCTGACCTCTGGAAACGGTTCCTGCTACTATATCCTACACAAAAAATAAAATTCGTTTGGGTGAAGGGCCATGCCGCCAATGTGGAAAATGAACGCTGCGATGTATTGGCAGTTGCGGCAGCGCAATCAAGGCATTTGCATATTGATGAAGGATACGAAAAACAATTGTAAATGTTAAATTGTAAATTCTAAATGAATTTCACGTTTTACTATTTACAATTCAGCATTCACAATTTACAATTTGAAGTTAGGGATTATCCTGAACCTTCAACAATGAAATATCGTAAATAACCACCGCTCCCGGAGGTATCTTGTCATGGTCTCCGGCTATGCCGTGAGCCAGAAAAGAAGGAAGAATAAATAATGCCTTATCACCCACATGCATCAGTTGCACGGCTTGGTGTACGCCGCTTTCCACATCGTCTTTATCTACCCGGAACTCCCGTGGGCCATCCGTTTTAGAGTCATAGCAAAGAGTACCGTCCAACAGTTTTATGGAATAAACAATCTGCACGTAATTACCTGCTTTGGCAACAGGCCCCTTTCCATGTTCATAAATCATGTAACGGATACCTGTGCCGGTAATCTGCATGGCGTACTCATGCACTTTTATGTACTGGTTTATCTCATCTGTTTCCTGCCTTATGTACTTTTGCTGCGAAGGAATCAGTTGTTTATTTATTTCCTGTGTATTGGGTGGCACAAAGGAATCATCATCCTGTTGCCGGTCCTGATGACAGCCTGTTAAAGAAAGCGAAATAAATACTGTTGCAATTAACAAACGCTGCATTTGCAATGTTATTTTCCTTTTAGTTCCTGCTTATATTCGGAAAGGAGGTTCAGGAATTTTAAAATGGTTTCATCCATCGATAAATCACTGCGGCCGCCGGCTGCATTTTTATGTCCGCCTCCGTTAAAATGTTTCCGCGCAAACAGGTTCACATCAAATGAATCTTTGGAACGGAAAGAAATTTTTATTTCCCCATCCAATTGTTCTGTAAAAAGAGCAGAAAAAACAATTCCTTTTACTGAGATAGGCTCGTTTACCAGCCCTTCTGTATCTCCCTCTTTATAATCGAATCGTTTTAATTCACTTTGTGTAAGTGTAATAAATCCGGTTGCAAAATCAGGAAATATTTTCATTTTTTCCATAACAGCGTAGCCAAGTAAGCGCAAGCGAATATCGCGGTTGTTATCATCTACAAAACGATGCACTTTCGTAGCCTCCGCCCCATGGCGCATTAAATCGGCAACTACATCATGCGTGTGTGCGGTAGTGCTTGCAAAACGGAATGAGCCTGTATCGGTCATAATACCTGCATACAAGCAGTTGGCAATGTCTTTATGTATTTTTTTGTTGTCGCCTAAAAGTGTAATAAAATCATATACCAATTCAGCGGTGGAAGAAGCACCGGTATTATGGAATACAAAATCGGCAAAGTCTTCCGGTTGGGGATGGTGGTCTATTATTAATCTTTTGGCCTTTGATTTTTTTACGGCTTTGTCAAGGCCGCCAATTCTGGTGAGCGAGTTAAAATCTAAAAATATAATCAGTTCCGCTTTAGCTATGGCCTGATTGGCAGGTGAAGGTGTTTTTTCAAAATCGATTACCGATTTATTTCCCGGCATCCATTTTAAAAATTCGGGATAGCCATTCGGGGAAAGTACGCTAACCGTATGCCCTATTTTTTCAAGGTAGTGTTTCATACCAAGCGAAGAACCCACGGCATCGCCATCGGGCGATTTATGCATAATGATAACCACCTTGCATGGTTCATGCAAAATTGTGTTTATCGCTGAAAACTCCTTATCGGTCAAAATGTGAAGAATTGTGTTTGAGATGCAAATTTAGCAGGATTAGGTAGATAAAGAAATTTATCTTTGCGGTCAAATTAAAAAAACATACAGATTACATGGCCACAAACAGAACATTTACAATGGTGAAACCGGACGCTTTCGGAGCCGGAAATTCAGGAGCAATTTTAAGCATGATTGAGAAAGCAGGGTTTAAACTTATAGCGATGAAAATCACAAGATTAACCAGTGAAACCGCAGGCAAATTTTATGAGGTTCACAAGGAGCGCGGATTCTATGGAGAGCTCGTAGAATTTATGTCTTCGGGGCCTATTATTGCAGCTATTTTAGAAAAAGATAATGCCGTAGCCGATTTCCGTAAATTAATTGGCGCTACCGACCCGGCTAAAGCCGATGAAGGAACGATTCGTAAATTATATGCTAAATCAATGGGAGCCAATGCAGTGCATGGTTCCGACAGCGATGAAAATGCGGCAATTGAGGGTAATTTCTTCTTTTCGCATTTGGAACGCATATAAGAATAGCACACGGATGACACAGACTAAACAGATAAACACGGATAAAATCAGCGAAAATCAGTCGCATCCGTGTCATCCGTGTGCAATTATTGTTGCAATTCTATTATTTTTCAGTCTCTCGATTCAAGGCCAAACTAAAAAGGATTCTGCCTATTCAGGGCAGGTTTCCTTCGGGATGCGAAATACCATAAGCGCCTTCACCGATGCACAAAGCATTGGCATGGGTGCAGGCGGTGAATTCAGAATCAGGCTGGATAAGTACATCAACACCGAATGGTTTGCCGATTATATCTCGACTGATATACAGGGGCTGGGATATAGACGCGATGCACATATAGGCTGGTCGGTGCTTTTTTATTTAAGCAAGAATCCGCTTACAGTCGGAAAAGTTACCACCTATCTTATTGCCGGAAACTGTTTCGATTATACACAGGTAAATTCTTATTGGCCCGGTGCGCTGCCCCAGCAAAGATGGAGTTTTGCCATTCCGGGAGGTTTTGGCATACACTATAATATCACAAAACACTTCGATATTTCCCTGCTTTCGCAATACATGATTCATCTTGGCACAAATATTATTACATCGATAGATAATGATGGAACCGAACAGTACCTGAGCATTACTAAAGGCCCGGGTTTATCGCGCGAGGGCCACTTGCTTACTACCCTAAGTGTTAACTACGAAATTGGAAACTTATGGGGAAAGAAGTAAAAAAGTTAAACGTAGAAAGTAGAAAGTCTGTAAAGTGGAGCCTTACTCTTTGCTTTATAAACTTTCTACTTTTCCCTTTCTACTCATTTGCTCAATCCGATTCAGGTTATGTGCACAAAGGCATTTTAAGCGCTGCCGGAACTATTGCGATTGGCGATATGCCCGAAAATAACCTTACCAATGCTTACCTAACAGGAGATATAGAGTATTACGCAGAGAAAACAATATCCTTTCGCGGAGATGTCTATTTATTTCTGAATTCACTGAATCAAACTACCTCTTTATTATATAAAAACGATGCACTATATTTCGGTGCATTCTATCATATTCCAACCCATTCTCATTTTGACCCTGTAATCGGCTTCCAGCCCGGAATAAGCTATACACAGGTATTAGTCGGCGACCCATATGGAGGATATCCCGGTGTTGGCCCTGATGTGGCAACTATCTGTCCGCTTGCTTCGGGAGTACTTGGCATTAATTACTTTGCCGTAAAATGGTTTCACATAGAAGTGAACGTTCGCTACACTATTGGTGAACACCTTACTGCCGCTGATGAAACAAACATTAGCGAATTAAGTTTCAACTTTGGACTGGGCTTTAATTTTGATGTGAGGAAGAAGAAGAAATAAGAAAACTATTTTTGGAAATCAAGGTTAGTAGGTTCCGTAAGATTTGACATTCCCATATCTTTTCCCATCCCGGTAACTGGCACAGAATTATCCACTATTTCAAAACTTAAGTTATCAAACCATACTTGTCCTGTGCCTGAAAGCAATGCACCATAGGCTATATTGGAAGCTTCCGCAGGAACATCCAAAACAATTTCATATTTCGTCCAATCTGTTGTTCCCGTAATTGACCTGTCTTTTTTGCCGTTTTTCATATTGTCAAATGAAAGCGGTTCCTGTGAACCCTTTTGGTCGACCCTGAACCAGAACCCTGCCCATTCTTTTACATCTTTTGTTTTCATATAGCCCGTCATTCTTACCCTTTTTCCAAGGTACTTGCCTGGCAGGCATTGCTGCATAAGTGTTCCGAAACCGTTAATTTCTTTATCAATAGATTTTATGGTAGCGGCTTTTTTGCCATATTCTCCGGCGCCTGTCTCGGCACCCATATCATAGCTTTTAGGAGCGTTTCCGGCGGCAAACCATCCTTCCGGCATGGGAAGGCCGAATGAGAAAAGGACTAATGTTGCCCCGATGAATAAAACTGCTTTAAATAACCTGTTTGCTTTCATGTCGATTTATTTTTAGTAACACAAAGATAAAAAAATAAATATCAAAACACGCAACGTTCTATTTTTTATTCGTGCAAAATAAGAACAGCCTTAATGGACCTGTTCATTACCTGGTTCACGGTGCTTTTATTAAAAATCCGATATACAATATTGTGATGGCGTTTTACCAAACAGAGGATATCCGTTTTATTACTTATTACAAAATTCATAATCCCGTTAATAGGATTGCTCTCATTAATATAGCTAAACTCCAATTCGGTAGAGTTAATCATTTTCTTTAAATTCTCCTCGCCAGCTTCGTTTTTCTTCCAGCTTGCACTACCCTCAATAATATTCAGCACATTCAGTTTTTCAGCTTTGGAGGCCGAAATTATTTCATTCAAACTATTAATATCACCTTGTGATAAAGGAGATTCAAAATCGGTGGCAAGTGTAATAACCGATTTCATAGAAAACTTACTTTCCAACGGAATTATCAGAGTGGGAGTTTTCGTTTTTTCTACCATGGTATTGGCATTGCTCCCGAATATTCCTGTAATGCCTGTGGAACCCATCGTCCCCATCACCAGCATTTCAACCGGATTGGCATCAATATATTTGGTAATAACTGTGCTGACACTTCCCACTTCGCAAACCGTAGAAACAGGAATATCTTTAAATGATTCCACCGCCGTGAACGTATTTGCCCAATCTTTTAAGGCCTGTCTTTTATTGTTGTAATAATCTTCAATATAAAGTGCGCTGTAGGTATTGTTATTAATACCCTCCGTTGTGCCAATGGCGTGTATTACGCATACTTCCACCTGCAAAACCTTTGCCAGTTCCATAGCGTATTCCATAGCGTTGCGGGCGCAGTTGGAGAAGTCGGTAGCTACTAATATTTTATTCATTTCCGGATTTTTTTTACAAAGATTATATTTTTGTTTTTATGGCAGGGCTAAAAGGCGTTATTTTTTATTCTACACCAACAAATGAAACAGCATAAAGAGCCCATATGCCATCCCGATGCAAACTGGCAAGGTTAAAACCCAGGCCATCGCAATGCTTTTTAGTGTTCCACCTTGCAAATTTTTGGTTCCGCCTGTGGCAACCATAGCACCTGCAATACCACTTGAAAGCACATGTGTGGTGCTAACCGGCAGTCCAAACCAGGAACTTAAACCGATGGTGCTTGCCGCAACAATTTCGGCCGTGGCGCCTTGTGCATAACTTAAATGTGTTTTACCTATTTTTTCTCCAAGCGTTACCACAATTCGTTTCCACCCAATCATGGTGCCTAAACCAAGCGACAGGGATATGGTGATAATTACCCACTCCGGTGAAAAGTCGGTGATTTTGGTCAAATCTCCGGAAGCGGCTGAAATAGTAGCCCTGTCAGCATCGGGCATTTTTATTTTGTTGTCCCCTAAAATAGCTTTGATACTTTTATTTACTGCCTGAATATCTTTCCTGTATTTAAATGTTCCTTTCGCATCCGTAGTTAAGGCCATATCAGCCGAGGCTTTTGTAATAAGGGTATCTAAATGCGCTACATCTTTACTGGCCGGATTGGCAACCAATGTTTTTTGCACTATTTGCTGCGCAGAATTTAAGGAAATCGTCATCTTATCTTTCGGGATATTGTGGTCAATTGCAAATGTTGCGGGCAGGAAGGCAATTAATATCAACATAAGCAAACCAACACCCTTTTGTCCATCATTGCTTCCGTGGAAAAAACTTACCAGCGTGCAGGTAATTATCAATAATATCCTGATAACCAGGGAGGGCTTATCATTATCGCCTTGCGGAATGTGGAACAACTTTTCAGATTTCACAAATCTTTTAAGGAAAAGCAGGAGAAGTACAGCTGCCCCGAAACCGAATAACGGAGACATGATTAATGATAACCCAATTTCTTTGGCTTTGTCCCAATTTACGCTTCCGGCATAAAAATGGGTGAATGCCATGCTGCCTCCAATCATGGCACCAATCAAGGTGTGCGAACTGGAGCAAGGGATACCCAAATACCAGGTGCTTAAGTTCCATATAATAGAAGTAACCAAAACCCCCATTACCAGGCACGCCCCAATTTGAACCGGCAGAGACATCAATTCATTTAACGGAAGTAATTTTAAAATACCCATAGCTACCGCAACACCACCCACATTTACACCCATAAAATTCCAGAAGCCTGACCAGGGAACCGCAAGTTGAGGTTTGAGCGCTTTGGTATATATTACGGTTGCAACAGCATTGGCTGTATCATGGAAACCATTGACAAACTCGAAAGCTACAACAGCGAGCAGGCAAAGAAAAAATATAATCAGGATAGAGCTACTCAAGTCAACCGCTCCTATTAAAGGAAGCGTAATCATGTTTAGCATAGAAAAAATATGCATGCGTTTAAGTTTATGGGGTATTATAAATTAAATTACACGCAGCAAAAGAAGCAGTTTAAATTCAAATATACTAAAAAAGGGAAATTACTAAATTGTTAAGTTTCACAAGTCAGTTTCTAAAGTCCGTAAAGAAAGTTGCATGCATTTACTTTATGAACTTTCCCTTTATAAACTGCATGAACTACTTATGGCCTATTGATTTCATTTCCACCTGCAAGCCTTTCAGCATATTCATAATGCTGGCATAGTTCAGCTCTTCCTCTTTATATGCACCAATATTCAATGAGCATACATATTCCCATACTTCTAAAATATCAGGGGCTTTCAATTCATAGGGCTGGTAGGCTTTATTATCGGCGACAAGCATAAGCGTATCTTTCCTTTTCGGGTTTTTATATACCCGTTTATATACTATCCCTTCCGATTTAGTGAGAAACACATAAGTGATGCCATCTTTTATTTCGCTGAACGATTCAACAAACTTGCACACCACAAAACTACCATCACGCAAAGGCGGCATGGAATCTCCTTTAATAGGGAATGCCCTATGCTTGCCAGCCGGCAGAAAAGGGAGCTTTATGCGCTGCAACCGCTCCACATATTCCGGGTCGGCATAGCCGTTCAGGTAACCTGCCGAGGCTTTCATAGAGATAAGTTCTATCTCTTCATTATCGTCTTCATTCCGTATTACCGGAAAAAGCAGCCTGTTGTTGCCCACTTTCATCAGCCCATCCAAATTGGTTTTGGTAAGGTCGCCGCGAAGCAACGCATCAATAGAGATGTGGAAATAGTTGGAGAATTTTATCAGCATCTCCACCGACGGTTCACTCCTGCTCTCCTCATATGAACCTAGGCGTGCCTTGGTAATATTGAGTTTATCGGCTAACTGCTGCTGCGTGAAATTTTTTAAATCGCGCAGGTGACGGATGTTTTTTGCTACTTTAGACATATACCTACAATTTGTAGGCAAAAATAGCTAAAATATTTAGTTAATTTGCACTGTTGATTTTTTAAATTATGAAACGCAGGATAATTCATCGGGTTTTGTTCTCAGTTTCAATCAAAAGGCCCGGCCATAGATAATTAACCGGAAGCCGACCATAATAGGGGGTACTTTTGCCAAAGGGTACCCCTGAAAATGGGGAGATAAGGGGAAACACTCTCGGCAATTACAAATGAATGAGATATCTGTTAGCTTTTTGACTAACTTTGATGCAATTTCAGATTGATGTAATGAGCTACATTAAGCACCTAAATACTACACTTGTACCTCGGAAAACCGAAAAAGAAACCGTGCTTGACTTATTTGCAGGTTGTGGTGGTTTAGCGTTAGGTTTTGAGTCTGCCGGATACAAAACAATCGGATTTGAAATGGAAAAATCGGCCGCAACAACCTATACAAAGAATTTAGGGAGTGCGTGCCATGCTGTTAAGCTTGACCTTACATTCAAGTATCCCAAAGCAGAAATTATTATTGGGGGACCACCTTGTCAGCCATTTAGTGTTGGCGGGCATCAAAAAGGAATTGAAGATTCAAGAGACGGCTTTCCTATTTTTATTGATGCAGTTAAGAAATTGAAACCGAAAGTTTTCATGTTTGAAAATGTTCGCGGACTTCTTTATTCCAACAAATGGTATTTTGATTTAGTAATTCAGGAGTTGCAAAAACTTGGCTATATTATTGACTATAAACTTTTGAATGCTGTTCACTTTGGCGTGCCTCAGAATCGTGAAAGACTTTTTGTTGTTGGGCATAGAGCAAAATTTAATTTCCCAAAACCGAATCCTAATAAAGTTACCGTTGGTGAGGCAATAGGGGAAACAATGTATATTGAATTAGAAGGAAGCAAATTTTTAAATGCTTCCATGGATACCTATGTTGCAAAATATGAAAAGGCTTCATTCTGTATAAATCCCCGTGACCTATATTCAAACAAACCTGCAAGGACTTTGACTTGCAGAAACCTAGCCGGGGCAACAGGGGACATGCAAAGAGTACGCCTGCCGGACGGAAGGCGAAGAAGGTTGGTTCACAGGGAAGCCGCGCGTTTACAAAGTTTTCCCGATTGGTTTGAGTTTACTGGGAATGAAACTCAACAATTTAATCAGATAGGCAATGCAGTTCCCCCTCTTTTGGCATATCAACTGGCATTATCATTGAAAGAATGTTATAAGCTGGGTGATTTATACTCTCATGAAGAAATTCTTGAAAATAATTTACAGGCAAATACAGTGCTTACCCTCTTTTAAATATGAAAAACAATTGTCAGCCAAAACATTTTTTCTTAATTTTGTTACTTAAAGTCAACGCTATAATATATGGTTAAGAAAGGAATTTTAAACGAACTGCTAAATACTCATGACATAGGAAGCCTTGAGAAGCATTTTATTTATTCCTACCTGCAAAATAAAAAAATCTATTTCTCTGAAAGCCAAATTTTAGCAAATTATTTCGTTGATTTTGAACAAAATACGCAACTCTATTTCGATACATCTTCCCTAAATATTACAACCATTAAAGAACTTGAAAATTACCTTGAACTAATTATTCCTGTTAGTGATAGAAAGTTTAACGGAGCATTTTTCACACCTGACTTTATTATTGATTTTATCATTAATGAAATCCAACCAAAAGAAAATGATGCTAATCTCGACCCAAGTTGCGGTTGTGGTGCATTTTTAGTTGGGCTTACAGATTATTACAAAAGAACCTACAATAAGCCTATTCGAAAAATATTAAAAGAAAATATATATGGTTCGGATATTCTTGAATACAACATACATAGAGCAAAACTAATTCTCACAATTTATGCTTTGCAAAATGGAGAAATTTTAGAAGAAAGTGATTTCAATTTTTGGTGTCAAGATAGTTTGAAAGCAAATTGGGAATTGAAATTCGATAACATCGTAGGTAATCCACCATATGTAAAGTTTCAAGACCTTTCTGAGGAAAGCAGAACATATTTGACAAAGCATTGGTCAACAGTGGAAGGAGGAACCTTCAACCTCTACTTTGCATTTTTTGAACTTGGTTACAAGTTATTAAAATCAACTGGAAAACTTGGATATATCACCCCGAACAATTACTTTACTTCATTGTCCGGTGAATCACTAAGAAAATATTTCCAACATCAAAAATGTGTTACTCGAATAATTGATTTTAGCCACAAAAAGGTTTTTGACGCCCAAACATATACTGCAATTACTTTTCTAAACAAGGGACAAAACGAGGCAATTACATATGACCGGATAGCAGATATGCAAAGCCCAAAAGTTTATTTATCCAATGCAAATGGTTCACCAAACTACTTGAAAAACCTAAATATAAAGAAATGGAGATTGCTTAAAACTGACGAACAGAAAAACATAAGTATAATTGAAAGTATCGGAACACCTATAGGCAAAATGTTTGACATTTGTGTTGGCATTGCTACGCTTAAAGATGAAATATTTTTTATTGATGGTAGTGTTGAAAAAAATGGGTGTTATATTAAGACAACAGACTTTGGAATTTTTGAGGTAGAAAAAGAAATAACAAAACCCGTATATAAAATATCTGACTTCAAAAATCAGGAAAGCATTGAATATAATACTAGAAGAATAATTTGTCCTTACAATATCAAAAATGGAAGCGCCACTGCAATTCCTGAGCATGAGTTCAAAAAGAAATTCCCAAAATGCTATGCTTTTTTTATTTCTGAAAAAGAAAACCTTTTAGCAAGGGATAAAGGCAAGGTTACATTTGAACCTTTCTTTGTTTGGGGCAGAACTCAGGGACTTACAAGGACCGGAAAGAAAATTCTCAATCCAACCTTCAGTCAACTTCCAAGATTTTTACTTATTGAAGAGGAAGATGGTTTTTATACTAACGGATACGGAATATATTTCAAAGACTCTAAGAATGAAAATTCCTTATTTGCTGAAACGGTTAATCCATTAACTAAAATTGAAAACATTGGAGTCATCCAAAAAATATTGAACTCATATCTGATGCATTACTACGTTAGTAAGACTAGCATTTCAATTGAGGGCGGGTATCCCTGCTATCAAAAAAACTTTATTGAAAAATTTACAATACCAAAATTTACAGAAAAAGAAATTCAAATTTTGCAAGACTTATCAGACCCGCAAGAAATAGATGATTTTTTGATTGATAAATACCAACTCGCTATTCAACTACCAAATCTTGCCTTGTAAGTTGAAAGAATACTGGGAGTAAATGAATCCCAATTCAACTCAATAATACTTGCCTGCGAATCTTTGGGCATTAGACCATCATCAATGAGTTCTTGGTTTGTGTTATATATTTTTGCAGGAGTTTGACTAAAATCAACAAGCAGTAAACAAACTTTTTCATATTTGTAATCTTCTTTTGTAAAATCGAGTCTTCCGTTTATAGCCTGAAAAGATTTGATATATTTTTCAACTGCACCAACTTTATCAATGAAAGCAACCTCTTTCCTCTTCATTGCTTTAGGGTTGTATTCTTTTACTGGAATCATATATACTTCACCCAAAACCATTTTCTGACATCTTACATGCAGGTTTTGTGCCTCAGCAATTGTCCTCTCATAGAGTGTATCAAAATTCTTTGCCAAACTACTCATTTGACTCCTAATATTAATTGCTAAAACTCTTTCTGTATAAGCTCTTCCATAATAATCTTCTGCTTCCCTGAGTAACCCCTCCTTCAAGGTTTCGTTCTCTGGAGTATACCCAACAGGAGCAACACAAACGTCTTGATGTTTATGTTTAAGAAATCCCGCAAGTTTCATTTCGGGTGAGGATTGACCTAAAGGCGGATAAATTCTATGTTTCTCAATACCATTTTCAATCAAAGCCGATTTAACTGCTTCATGAATATAGTTAATTAATTTAGAAGACCTTATCAATGCTTCTTTAGCCTCAATTCCGCCTTGCAGAATGGAGTCCTCAATCAGAGTTTTAAATTTATCTACTGCCTGTTGTATCTTTATTAAATTCGGCATTATTAAAAAAATCTTTCAGAGTTACATTTAAGGCAGTAGCAATTTTTTCTATATTAATAATTGATACATTTCGTTGTCCGTTTTCAATACTTGCGATGTAACTTCTATCTAAATCAGCAGCATAAGCCAAATCCTTTTGAGACATCCCAGCTTTTTCGCGAAGCTCTTTTATTCTATATCCGATTTTTAGCTTTACATCCACGGAGCAAAAGTGGTTACTTGTTGACTATAAATCAAAGACTATAAGTAACATTCTGCATTATTTCCCTTTTTTATTCAAAATGTGAAGAAGTCGAATTAAAGAAACTTAACTTCTTCGAATTATCTCATGATGAGTTGCCAGATATTATTGCATACAGCAAAAAGAATAATTGGCTTTATTTGATTGAGGCAGTCCACAGTTCGGGACCCATGAGTGAAATCAGAGTTTATGAATTGAAAAAAATGTTGAAAGATTGTACTGCCGAGTTAATTTTTGTAACAGCATTTCTTACAAGAACTGAATTCAGAAAATGGATTATTGATATTGCCTGGGAAACGGAAGTTTGGACAGCTGATAACCCTGACCATTTAGTTCACTTTAATGGCAACAAGTTTTTAGGTCCTTATAAATCAAAATAAAATCTAGCAATTGTAATCCAGGTTTCATCTTCCCCAAAGTCAATAACTCGCAAGACACTAATTCGGTACCACTACTTAGTGGCTTTGGCGTATAAGGGGTACAATCAAATTTGTGCAATCTGTGGCAGGGCTGTATTAAAATGTCATCTTCCCCAAAAGCCATTGACCGGTATTTACTAGCCATTTGCCTGCCACTAAAAATGTCCAAAAATGCTAAAAAGCCGGACATGGCCTAAAAGCCTTACACGGCATAGGGTATACGCTTTTTTACGATTTGCAAATACGCGTAAAACCCGGACATTTCGGAAAAGGAAAAATTGCAAATAATTCAGGATTTTTCAGCAGAGTCCACTATTGCCTTATTCAGCAGGATATACACTACCACCAAAACTGCAACTGATGCAGTAATTATAAACGTATATAGTGACCCGAATTTATACCAGATAAAACCCGCCAGCGAACTGGCAATAAGGGTAGCTATGCTTTGCAACCCCGAAAACATGCCGATGGCGGTAGCAGTGTCCTTTTTGCCGCAAACCTTGCTAATCCAAGCTTTTGAGATGCCTTCGTTGCAGGAATAAAACAAGCCATAGCAGAACAGCAAAAAGGCATAGACATATACATTGTTATTAATGCCCATGCCAAAATAAACAAAGGCAAAAATCAGTAATCCGATGATGAATATTTTTTTCAATCCGATTTTATCGGCAATAATGCCGACAGGAAACGAGGTAAGCGCATACACGAGGTTGTAGAAAATGTAAATGCCAATCAGCACTATATCGGAAGTGCCCGACTCTTTCATTTTTAAAATGAGGAACACATCAGAACTGTTGAAAAGCGTGAAAAATACAAGTCCGATAACTAATGATTTATAGGCTGTGGTGCTGCGTTTCCAATAATCAAACTTTGGGAATAATCGAACGGGTGTTTTAGGTCTATGTTCCTGTTCTGTTTTTTTATCTTTAATTAAAAAGGTAAGCGCCACAGCCACTATCCCGGGGAAAATAGAGAACAGGAAAAGGTTTTTGTAATTCCCGGGATGATAGATAAGAAAAAATAATGCAATAGCAGGGCCAATTGCCGCGCCAACAGTATCCATAGAGCGGTGGAAGCCGAATACCTTGCCCCTGTCTGTATGCGCAGATTCATCAGATAATATGGCGTCGCGCGCGCCGGTGCGCAGGCCTTTTCCAATCTTGTCGAAACTGCGGCCAAGCAAAACCCAAAACGGGTTCACAATAAAAACAATCATAGGTTTGGCAATGGCGCTTAATGCATATCCGCTTTGTACAAAGGGTGCGCGCTTACCTATGTTGTCTGATATTTTCCCGAAATAGCCCTTGCCCAATCCGGCAATGAATTCGGCAACACCTTCCAATATGCCAATGATTAAAACGGAAAACCCAATTGATTTAAGGTAAAGCGGCATAATAGGAATGAGCATTTCGCTGGCCACGTCGTTAAACAGGCTTACTAATGAAAGAATCCATATTACACGGGTAATGGCTTTCATGAAACTAAAAGCGAAAAATGCGAAGTGAAAAATTTAGAGATGCTCTCATGTTCTTCACTTTTCATTTTTAGTTTTTCACTTGCAATTTATTATCGTGTTCCAACTGTATTTGTCAGGAGCTTTCCCGGTACGGATATCAGTAAGCAGGTTTTTAAGTTTTACCATCACACCGTTTTCAGGAACGGGAACAGTATAGTCTTTGCCTTTAATATCTATGCTTTGTATAGCGCCAGCCACAGCAGCAGTACCTGTACCGAAAGCTTCATTTAAAGTGCCCTTTTCCAAAGCCGCCTCCAATTCCAAGGCACTAACTGTCCTTTGTTGTGTATGGATTCCTAATTCATGTGCAAGGGTAAGGAAGGAATCGCGGGTTACGCCATCCAATATAGAATCTGAAAGAGGAGGAGTTACCAATACACCATCAATTACAAACATTACATTCATAGTACCCGATTCTTCAATATTCAATTCCGGTGAACCATCGGTCCATAGCACCTGGTCGAACCCTTGCATTTTGGCAAGATGTGTAGGGTAAAAAGATGCCCCATAGTTTCCTGCACATTTGGCAGAGCCTGTTCCGCCTCGGGCAGCGCGCCTGTAATGGTCCTCGATTTTTACACGCAAAGGCTTGTCGTAGTATGGGCCAACCGGTCCGGAGAAAATAATGTATTTATATTCCGATGAAATTTTTACGCCGAAACGCTCTTCTGAAGCAAAAGCAAAAGGGCGTATATATAGCGCAGAGCCTTCACTGCCCGGAACCCAAGCCTGGTCCACTTTCATAAGGTTTGTAAGGCCTTCTTCAAAAAGGCGGTACGACATAACGGGCATGCACATGCGTTCCATGGATTTGATAAAACGCTCGTAATGCTTTTCAATACGGAAAATAGAAACATTACCATCTTTCGTGCGGAAAGCTTTCATGCCTTCAAATACAATTTGCCCGTAATGAAGCGCAAGCATGCTTGGCGAAAAGGCAATATCGCCAAAAGGTTCTATGTGCGCGTTGTTCCATTCCCCGTCTTTATAATCGGAAACAAACATATGGTCAGAAATAACCTTCCCGAATCCAAGGTCATTAAAATCCACTTCCGGAATGCGGCTTTTGGTTGTCTTCTTAATCTTTATAGCGTCTGCTGTTATCATAAACTGTTATAGGTTGGTGCGAAAAAATTTAATTTTTCAAACATAGGCATAAATTCCAGTAAATGGTATTTTATTGCTCATTTATATGGATAAAATCCTGTGTTCTTCCCTATTAATTATTTTTTTCTTACCTTTACATCATTACAAACCAATCTTTTTACAAAATGATTTTAGTATCCTTCGCACTTGCATTGATTGCAATAGTATATGGGGCAAAACTGCTTGCCCAATCCCAAAAAGAAAATTTAAACGCGCTATACAAGTACCTGGCTTGGTTTATTATAGCCATGGGCTTTTGCGTGTTGCTCTGCGACGGATTACATGGCTTAATGCGTATGCACAATATGC
>CAIWVW010000030.1 GCA_903916255.1 uncultured Bacteroidota bacterium | reverse complement strand
TTGTCATTCCGAACGTAGTGAGGAATCTCTGCTAACAAATAATTGGTATTTTTGGAATAGAATAAATGAGGCTATGACCATCAAACAAAAAATAAAATACCACTGTACCAATAAAAAATATTGCCAAATCAAAAGAAAGGTTGGCGGCGATAAATTTTTAAACTCCGAAGGCTATATCGTTGACTTTTCGAGAGAATTTATCGTTGTGCAGGAAGTTAATGACTTCCGGGTTTTGGGTTATTATATTTTCCCCATTTCAACTGTTGTTGATATCCGCTATAACAACATGGATAAATACTTTAACAAAATCCTAATTAAGGAAAAACAGGTGGAGCTTGTAAAAAACAAATATCCACTCGACCTGACCGATTGGACAACCATTTTTAAATCTATTAAAAATGCCGGATTAAATATTATAGTGGAATGTGAAGCCCCTGATGACGATGATTTTATCATTGGACCAATTACCAAAATAACCAAATCTGCCGTCTCTATTCATTTCATAAGCACAAACGGTTATTTGTTTCCGGAACCGACACGGGTGACATATAATAGAATTACTGTCACGCGTTTCGATGATAATTATGTAAATGTTTTCAGTAAATATATAAGGCAACGCTAGAAATAGCTATTTAGCTTTCTCCTCAAATTTTACCATTGCCACTAATTCCCTACCTTTGTGATTAATGAACACCAACTTCATACGTAGTTTTCTTCCGCGCTGGTCAATACTTCTTATAGATGTATTCCTCTGTTTCTGTTCCCTTACGCTTGCATACCTGTTGCGTTTCAACTTCGCCATTCCGCTATCGGAAAGGGTAACCTTCATTTATGTTTTTCCTTTTGTGCTCATCAGCCGCGGCATTAGTTTTTATGTAACAGGCTTGTATAGAAACATTATCCGCTATATGAGTTCGCGCGATATGGTACAGATAGTACTGATACTTTCTGCCGTTAGCGCCTTTTTCGCCATTTCCAATGTGGTGATTTATGCCACTCCGCTGAAACGGTTTGTGGTGCCCTACTCCATCATCATTATAGAATGTTTTTCTTCCGCATTTATATTGATTACAGCCCGCATGATTTATAAAAGCATCTATGCTGAGGCCACTTCATCTAAAAACCGGAGGAGCATAATTATATTCGGCGCAAATGATGCCGGGCTTGTCGCTAAACGTGTAGTAGACCGCGATGCAGGGACCAAATACCAGGTGCTCGCCTTTTTAGATGAAGAAGAACGCAACTGGGGAAAACGACTCGATGGTATTACTATATATTCACCCGATAAATTGCCCGAATTGCTCGAAAATAATAATGTGGCTCACCTTGTTTTATCTACTACCGATATTTCGTATGAGCGTAAAAATGAAATAACGGATACTTGCTTAAAATATAATACCAAGGTGTTGAACGTACCTCCTATCAATAGTTGGATAAACGGCGAACTTAGTTTTAAACAAATTAAAAAAGTAAAGATTGAAGACCTGTTGGAGCGCGACCCTATTGTATTGGACAAGGATAAAATAGAATCGCAATTAAAAAATAAAACAGTATTAATTACAGGTGCTGCTGGTTCTATCGGTAGTGAAATAGTACGGCAAATAATCCCATACAAACCGGCAAAAATTGTGTTGGTTGACCAGGCGGAGTCTGCAATTTATGATTTGCAATTAGAGATAAATGAAATGAATTCGGGCATTCTATGCGTGGTAGTTCTTGCAGATATATGCAACCAAAGCCGCATGGAATCTATCTTTAAAGACACCAAGCCGCAACTGGTTTTTCATGCTGCCGCCTATAAGCATGTCCCGGTAATGGAAGAAAATCCGGTAGAGGCAGTGAATGTAAACATTGCCGGAACCCGAATATTGGCGGACCTTTCGGTGAAATATGGCGTAGACACATTTGTAATGATTTCAACGGATAAGGCTATCAACCCGACAGGCGTGATGGGCGCATCTAAACGTGTAGCAGAAATTTATGTGCAGTCATTAAATGCGCACCAGCAAAAGACTAAGTTCATCACCACTCGTTTTGGAAATGTGCTTGGCTCGAATGGTTCGGTGATACCCCGTTTCCGCCAGCAGATTGAGAAGGGCGGCCCTGTTACCATTACCCATCCGGAAATTACACGTTTCTTTATGACCATCCCCGAATCGTGCCAGCTGGTGCTGGAAGCAGGAGCAATTGGAAAAGGTGGCGAGGTATTTATATTCGATATGGGTAAATCGGTAAAGGTTTTAGACCTTGCCAAAAAGATGATTCAACTTTCCGGGCTTACCTTAGATAAAGACATTAAAATAATATTCACAGGCCTGCGCCCCGGCGAAAAGCTATACGAAGAACTCTTGCATACTTCCGAGAATACATTGCCTACGCATCACCCGCTGATATTGATAGCTAAAGTAAGGGAGTATGATTTTACTACTATATCAGCATATATAAATGAACTGTCAGAAATGGCAACTGCAAAAAGCGATATGAATATTGTGAGCAAAATGAAACAAATAGTTCCCGAATACATCAGCAACAACTCGGTATTCGCAGAACTTGACAAGAAATAATTATTATTTTTTGTCTCCTGAAAAGGTTGAAATACAGAAAAATATACCCCATTGTCTTAATTTATTAATAGTTTAACTTGTAAACTATTAATAAATTAAACTATATTTGCGGCCTCTTTCATTCCATGGCAATAACAAAAAAACAAAATTCCATATTCGATTTCGAGGATTTCTCCTACGGAAGAAAATTTGATTTGCTTGCCAAGCTCTACTATTGCCAGCTTGTGAAAAGCCTGGAACATATCGGAGTTAAAAAAGAATTTTCGGTTTTAATTCTGCTCGATAAAATGGGCAGCCGTTGCAGCCAGAAGTTTATCGGCGACATGTTGCACATCGATAAAGCCCTGATGGTAGGTGTAATAGACGACCTCTCGGGCAAGGGATTCATCAAGCGTATGCAAAACCCGGAAGACCGCAGGGAATACTGGGTTCAGCTTACCGCAAAAGGAAAAGAAAACATGCCGGAAATTCTGGCAACGGTGAAGCGTATGAACAAATCCATAATGAAAGGATTAACCCAACCCGAAGTAAAAAAGCTGCATGGCCAACTGGAAACGATTTATAAAAACTTACAAGCTATTTCTAAATAAAATACACATTCCGGCATGAAAAGACCTGTTATATGGATACTAATAATCGCAGTAATTGTTGTATTGCTGATATTCCTCAAACCTGTAGATAAAACTGCGATTGTGGGTCCGCAGACTGCTAAAAAAGCTACTCCCGTGGAGGCTATGGTGATACGAACTGTTAAGAATTCCAATATCATAAAGATTTCGGGCAATATCATGTCGAATGAAGAAGTAAACCTGCAAAGCCAGATTGCAGGCGTGGTGACGGAAGTAAATTTCACCGAAGGCGCACATATTAATAAAGGAGACCTGCTGATTAAGATTGATGATGCGCAATATCAGGCGCAGTTGCAGAAGGATGATGTAGCCAAACAACTGGACCAACTAACCGTGGACCGCACCAAAAAATTGCTGGATATTAATGGTGTTTCACAACAGGATTATGATATTGCCGAAAACAATTTGAACAGCGTTATTGCCGATATGAAACTGATTCAGGTATCTATCGGATATTGCAACATTAAAGCGCCATTTGACGGAGTAATAGGGTTGAAAAATGTAAGCCCCGGAAGTTATATAACAACCAGTACTGTTATTGCCGACATTGAAGAACTCTCCCCCATTAAAATAGATTTTTATGTACCTGAAAAGTATTCCGGAATGTTGCATAAAAATGATTCCATCGACTTTACGGTTGGCGGATACAGCGAAACATTCAAAGGAACAATTTATGCCATAGACCCCAAGATTGACCAAAGCTCCGGAGGCTTGCATATACGTGCTTTAACCCCAAATAAAGATGGCAAATTATTACCCGGACAGTTTGCAAATATTTCTATCCCACTATCGCATACCGACAGTGCTATCATGGTTCCAACAGAAGCAGTAAACCCTAAAGTTATCGGGCAGGATGTATATGTTTATAAGCATGGTGTAGCAGCTTCTGTGCCTATAGAACTTGGGGTCCGCACCGATTCAACCGTGGAGGTAACAAAGGGGCTTCATGCAGGAGATACTATAATAATTAGAGGCAGCATGGTTATTTATCCGGGAAGCAAAGTGTCATTAAATCACCTGAAGTGATAATTAAATAGTAGAAGATGAAAACCTTAAATATTCAAATAACCTTAGTAGAAAAATGTATCGCATAAACAACTCCACCTTATTACCTTATTGTCTTACGCAATGAAAATAGAATATAATAATTTATATACCCATTTTATTTTTACTACTTTGGATCGTATACCACTTATTTCGGGAAAATACCGTGAACGGATAGAAAAATACATTACCGGCATTGTGAGTAATAACGATTCCCATTTATACGCTATATACGCCAATCCTGAACATGTTCATTTTCTAGTATCTCGTTCTCCAAAAATATCAGAAGAAAATCTGGCTTCTATTGTTGCTGAAAGCTCACAGCGTTTCATTAACCAAAATCAACTATGTGATGGCTCATTTGCCTTGCAAGAATCTGCATCCGCCTTTTCAGTATCAAAATCTGATATTGATAAGGTTTGTAAATACATTCTTAATCAACCGGAGCACCACCGTAAAGTAAGTTTTCAGGAGGAATATGAAGAGTTTATAAAATATTATCAAAAAACTATAAATCCCTTAAAATGAAATTGCTCAATAAGGTAATAAGGTTTGAAGAGTTTGAGTGCATGTTTTTTCTACTAAGGTTTAAAACACTATAAATTAAGGAGTACAGTCTAAAAGAGCAAAATGAGTTTATCGTCAGTAAGTCTTAAGCGGCCCGTTTTTGCAGGAGTAATGTCTATCATTATTGTCCTGTTTGGATGCATTGGCTTCAAAAGGCTTGGCGTGCGCGATTATCCTGCAATCGACCCTCCCGTTATTTCCGTGCAAACAAACTACACAGGCGCTGACCCCGATGTAATAGAATCGCAGATTACCACGCCGCTTGAAAAAGCCATTAACGGTGTACAAGGAATACGGAACATTACATCATTCTCGGCGCAAGGTTCCAGTAATATTTCGGTAGAGTTCACTTTAGGGAGTGATATGGAAACGGCTGCCAATGATGTGCGTGATAAGGTTTCACAGGCATTGGCATTCCTGCCGCAAAATTTAGATGCACCGCCTGTTGTTACAAAACTCGATGCCAATTCGGATGCGATTGTTGCGCTGCTGATACGCAGCAAAACAAAAAACTCATTGCAGATTACCGACTATGCCGAGAATGTGTTGATGAACACCCTGCAAACCATTCCGGATGTAAGTTCCATACAGGTTTGGGGAGAACGGAAGTATGCCATGCGTATTTGGATGGACCCCGCCAAACTGGCTGCTTATAAAATGACTCCGCTGGATGTGCAACGGGCTCTAATCGCTAAAAACGTGTATCTCCCTTCGGGAACGGTAGAAAGCAAAACCACACAGTTAACCGTGAACACCCGTGGTAATTTGGTTACCGAAGAGGACTTTGATAACATGGTTATTCAAAGCAGCGGGACAAAAACCGTCCGCATAAAAGATATTGGTTACGCTGAACTTGGCGCCCAAAACCCGGAAACCATCATGAAAGAATCGGGTACACCGATGATTGGACTTGGTATAATACCGCAACCCGGCGCTAACTATGTAAATATTGCCGACGAGTTCTACAAAAGGATGGACCAACTGAAAGCCAGCATACCAAAAGATTATGAATTGGATGTTGCCCTTGATTCTACCAAGAATATTAAAAACTCCATAACCGATGTGGAAGAAACATTGGCAATAGCATTTGGGCTGGTAATACTTATCATCTTCCTCTTTTTCCGCGATTTATTGATTGCTTTCCGTCCGCTGATTGACATACCGGTTTGTATTATCGGTTCATTCTTTATTATGTACCTCGCAGGATTATCTATTAACATCCTGACCATGCTTGGCATAGTGCTGGCAACTGGGCTGGTGGTGGATGACGGTATTGTGGTAACGGAAAACATTTACAAAAAAA
Source organism: uncultured Bacteroidota bacterium (assembly GCA_903916255.1). Lineage (GTDB taxonomy): Bacteria > Bacteroidota > Bacteroidia > JABEUT01 > JABEUT01 > JABEUT01. Next base: position 6,136 of record CAIWVW010000030.1, on the reverse strand, counting down.
TTGAGGAAGGCATGTCTCCTATGGAGGCTGCCCTGAAAGGTTGCAATGAAATATTTATGGTAGTTATCACAACTTCCATTACCCTGTCGATTGTGTTTTTGCCCATTTTATTTTTACAAGGATTCACCGGAAAACTGTTCCGCGAATTTGCAATAGTGGTTGGCGGTTCCGTTCTTATTTCCGCATTTGTTTCCTTGTCGCTCACTCCGGTTTTAAGCGTAAAATTAGTGCGAAAGAACAACAAAAAAACAAGGTTTTATTTAGCCACAGAACCTTTCTTTGTCCGCCTGAATGAAGGATATAGCAGGCTTCTCAAATCGTTTATGAAAAGGCGCTGGCTGGCATTCCCTATTATAGCTGTTTGTTTTCTGATTATTTATTTCACCGGAAGTTCCCTACACTCTGAATTAGCCCCGCTGGAAGATAAGTCGATGATACGTTTCCTCGTTACCGGACCCGAAGGAGCTTCTTACGATTATACTACAGCCTATATGGATTCTGTTACCCGTTTAGTTGTAGATTCAGTTCCTGAAAAGAAAGTATTTCTCACTATTACGGCGCCCTTTTTCCTAGGCTCTGGTGCGTTGAACACCGGTTATGCGAGAATGATGCTGCCTCCTCCTGAAAACCGCAAACGGTCGCAGAATGAAATTGCCAATTATATGTCGGCGCAGCTAAGTCGTTTCCCATCTGCCCGGACTATTCCTGTTCAGGAACAAACTATTGCGGTAGGTTCAGGTAAGTTTTCATTGCCAATACAATATGTAATAGAAGCGACTACCGTAGGCGAATTAAGAAAAGTGCTTCCGAAATTTCTGGCACTTGCCAAAAAAGATTCCATTCTTACCAAGGTAGATGTGAATTTAAAATTCAATCACCCGCAGTTGGATATCACAATCAACCGCGAGAAAGCTGATGCCCTGAATGTTCCTATTATAGATATAGCCCAAACACTGGAAGCAGCCATGAGCGGTGAGCGGTTCCAATATTTTTACATGAACAATAACCAGTACCAGGTGATTGGCGAATTGAAAAATGAGGACCGTACCAAGCCATTGGATATTCAATCCATCTATATGAGAAGCGATTCCGGCAAAGGAGCTTTAGTGGAACTGGATAACCTGGTAAAAATCAGGGATACCTCAAACCCGGCCCAGCTTTATCACTACAATCGTTTTGAATCGGCTACCATAACGGCAGATGCAGCACCAGGCCATACAATAGGCGATGGGATAAAAGAACTGGACCGGCTCGGCAAAATGATTGACCCTGAAACAAAACAACCATATTTGACTCCGAACATTAAGACAGAATTAGCAGGTGCATCACGTGACCTTTCAGAAAGTTCATCTGACCTCACCTTTGCATTGGTGTTGGCATTGGTGTTAATTTATTTGGTGCTTGCCGCCCAATTTGAAAGTTTCATTGACCCGTTTATTATCATGTTAACAGTACCCATGGCAATGGCAGGTGCTATATTATGCCTGTGGTATTTCAACCAGACCTTGAATATTTTCAGCCAGATTGGAGTAATTACCCTGATTGGATTGGTTACCAAAAACAGTATCCTTATTGTGGAGTTTGCTAATCAATTACAAGAGAAAGGAGTTTCCTTTAAAGACGCCATATTCCAAGCAGCCGAAGCCCGTTTACGTCCAATATTAATGACAACACTTGCTATGGCATTGGGTGCTTTGCCTATTGCATTAGCATTTGGTTCAGGCGCTACCAGCCGCAAATCATTGGGAACGGTTATTGTCGGTGGGCTGATGTTTGCTTTGATACTTACACTTTTTGTTATTCCTGCTATTTATTCATACATGGGAAGACCTATAAAACATGCAGAAAAAAACCCGGAATAGTTTTATGAAGAAATCCTTTCTGTTATATATCTTCTGTCAGCTATTGGCTATCGGCTATCAGCCTCTTTCCGCGCAAAAAATATTTACCCTTGACAGTGCTATCGCCATTTCCTTAAAGAGCAATTACAACATCCTGCTGGCGCAAAATGCGTATAAAACCGCTGCTAATAATTATGCTCCGGGAGTAGCGGGCATGCTGCCAACTATCAGCGCAAATGCCTCTTATACAGCTTCCGTAACGAATAACAGCCTTCAAAATACTTCAAGTCCGGAAGTAAAAACGAACGGAGCTACCGAAGGTAACATCACCCCGTTTATCGGATTATCGTGGACGCTTTTCGATGGAACTAAAATGTTTATAGCCTATAACCAGCTTGGGTTATTGAAGGACGAAGGCATGTTAACCCTGAAAGCTACCATGCAGGATAATATTTCGATGGTTATCGAATCATATTATAATATAGTGCAGCAAAAACAGCTATTGGTGGTAGATGACTCCAACCTGGCGGTATATAAACAGGAAATGGATATCGCCCAAAAGCAATATGAAGTGGGCACGGGTTCCAAACTGAATTATTTGCAGGCTGAAGTGAGTTATAACGCACAAAACTCAGCCAGGCTTAAGCAAGAGATTGCAGTCCAGAATGCTGTCATTTCATTGAATCAATTATTAGAGTTACCGGTGCAAACCACATACGATGTCCGGCCTGATATAAATATAGGAAAGGAGTTGACATACGACAGCCTGAATAATCTGGCATCGGCCCAAAATCCCAATTTGGCATTGGCCAAAACTAGTATCCGGGTGGCACATAATGTGGTGAAAGAAACAAGTGCTATGCGCCTTCCTTCACTAAGCCTTGGCGCAGATTATGGCTTATCACGCACACAGACAAATGGTTTAACCCAATATTCCCGGGAAACAGGGCTTCTTGGTGCCGGGCTCACCTTCTCCTGGACCATCTTTAACGGGTCTATTATTAACATACAGCATGAAAACGCGCAACTGGCAGAAGAAAGCGCACAATTTCAATATGACCTGACCAATTTTCAGGTGAACGCAAGCCTGCTTGAAAATTTCAAACAATATGAGGTAAATCTGAAAATTTTGAAGATGGATGAAGATAATTTTGTTATCGCAAAAGAAAATGTGGATGTCGCTTTGGAACAATTTAGAATAGGCACCACCAATATAGTCCAATTACAGCAAGCCCAAGCGAGCTATGCCGCCGCCGGAAGCCAAGTGGTTAGCGACCGTTACAACACCAAGGTCAGCGAAACCCAACTCCTGCAACTTGCCGGAGAACTTGTAAAATAATTTTTGAATTGGCAGTGATATTTTTCCGGTTTCCGAAGAAAAATATTTTTTCATTTTTCGCTCGGTGATTCAAAATATTTCTTTATCATTGCCGAAGAATTCCAAAGTTCAGCGAAAATACAGTACCTTTGAAAAAGCTTGAATTTATTGGTATTCTCAAAAGACCCGAAATGCAAACAAAAACTCATACGAATTATTTTCTGAAAAAACAACAGCAAGTTTTTTTTCATAATTCAAATGAAATGTTTTTTTTTGCAGCCCCAAAATTAAAGCAGTAAAAAAGTAACCTTTTTAAATTTTTATAGTACAGAACTATTCATCCCCTCGTCGCCTCCAATGGAAAAATCACACTTAAAAATTTGGGAACATTGCTTGGACATTATCAAAGATAATGTTACACCTCAAAGTTTTAAGACTTGGTTTGAACCTATTAAGTCCATTAAGCTGAGCGACAATGTTCTTACCATACAAGTTCCAAGTCAGTTTGTTTACGAATATTTAGAAGAGCATTATATCACCCTTCTTAAGAAAGCGCTCAAGAGGGAACTTGGCCCTGATTCACGTCTGGAGTACAGCATTGTAATGGAAAACAACCGCAGTTCCAAGCCTTACAATGTTAAATCGCCCAGCCAAAACAAACAGGGAGCCAAATCGCAAGCGGTTACCATTCCCATTGATATTAACAAGAATCCGATTCGTAATCCCTTCATTATTCCGGGATTAAAGAAAATAGATATTGCTCCGCAGTTAAATCCTTCCTATTCATTCGAGAATTTTATTGAAGGTGATTGCAATCGCCTCGCCCGTTCGGCAGGATTTGCAGTTGCACAGAAACCGGGAGGCACTTCCTTTAACCCACTATTTATATATGGTGGTGTTGGATTAGGAAAGACCCACCTTGCCCATGCCATTGGGTTGGAAATTAAAAACAATTTCCCGAGTAAGACAGTTCTTTATTTATCGTCGGAGAAGTTTACTACCCAGTTTATAGATGCTACCAAGAACAACACTCAAAACGATTTCATCAACTTCTACCAGATGATTGATGTGCTGATTGTGGACGATGTTCAGTTTTTGGCCAAGAAGGAAAAAACCCAGGATGTGTTCTTCCACATATTCAACCACCTGCACCAAAACGGTAAACAATTGGTATTTACCTGCGATAAACCTCCGGTAGAAATCGAAGGTATGGAGCAACGCCTGTTATCCCGCTTTAAATGGGGGCTTTCAGCCGACCTGCAAATACCCGGTCTTGAAACCCGTATCGCTATCCTGAAAAAGAAGATTTATACAGAAGGCCTTGATATATCAGATGAAGTAGTAGAATACCTTGCATATAGCATCAACAGCAACGTACGCGAACTGGAAGGCGCCCTTATATCCTTGGTTGCTCAATCATCGCTCAACAAGAAATCCATAACATTGGAGCTTGCCAAGCAAATGATTGACAAGTTTGTAAAGAACACCGCCCGCGAAGTATCTATAGATTACATACAAAAAGTGGTTTGCGATTATTTCGGACTACCTATTGACATGATTAAATCCAAGACCCGTAAACGCGAAGTGGTACAGGCCCGCCAGATAACCATGTACTTTGCCAAGAGTTTTACCAAATCTTCACTCGCCAACATTGGTATGCAATGCGGAGGCAAGGACCACGCCACGGTATTACATGCCTGCAAAACAGTGAACAACCTTATCGATACCGACAAGCGTTTCAAAGGATACATTGTTGAACTGGAAAAGAAGATTACACTGTCGAATTACCAGTAAAAGTTAAGACAAATAGTATAAAGGATACCCACAAATTTTGTGGGTATTTTTTTGCTCATATTTTAATTTGAAATGCAACACTTTTATATGGTTTTTAGAAGTGTTGTATTAGTACCTTACCGCAATATATTCAAGTAATTAAGCACACATTTTAAATTTTTTGCAAGTGTTGCATTTCAAAGTTGCCAAATAAATGCGTGGCAAGTGGGTGGCAAAAAATTTAGGGATTATTGGGGGGGGTATGATATTCTTTTCGAAGTTTTCTGGAAATTCAACTCCCAATTCTTGTTCCGTTTCTTCAATAAATATTATGTCAATTGGATATGGCGTATGAGATTCTAGTGAATCTTTTTATTTTCATCAACAACTTCGCGTAAATAAATTAACGGTGTATAGTTATCCATATTGGAATCGTCCAGTATTTTGAATTCAATAGAGCTTATTTGGGTTTCCATATCATATTCGCCTATAAGACCATCAAGCAAAATAAATATTGCATTTTTTTCTTCAGGAGAATCATCGAATTTTCGGATATTTAATTCCAATGCTATTCTTCCTGAATCCTTGGCATATCTGAAGAATATGTCCTGATAACTTATTTTTATTGAATCATCATACTCTATTTGCATAGAATCACCCGGAACCCTTTGCCTGAAAGCATTAATTTTCCATTTAGCAATAAGCGGCGCTTTGCTCACTAATGATTGAACTGCGGGGAAATGCTTTTTAATTCCATCTGCAGAAATTGTTAATTCTCTAACACCATCTGAATGAATAGGAGAAAATTCAAACACTAAGCCAGAATCAATCCTTTCTAGTTGAGCCGATAACTCATTAAATAGTTTATTCTGATTCTCCTTTAGCTCGTAATATCTATTTTGATTAGCATTGAACCAAATCCAAAATTGTGCCTCTTTATCAGTATGGTGTGACATACAATTTGAAATAAGTAACATTAGCAGAAATAATAAGCGTTTCATTACGCTAAATTACATGAAATCTTTATTCTGCACCAAAGAAATTACCCGGCTATATTTTTCTACTTGCAGGTGTGTAGTCCCCCACAAATATACCTTTTTAATTCTCACATATAAATTGAGTTTATTTGAGAGAAAAAATAAAGGCATAGATTTCTCACTGCGTTCGAAATGACAGGGGCTATAATATTTTAAGGGGGGGGGAG
>CAIWVW010000029.1 GCA_903916255.1 uncultured Bacteroidota bacterium | reverse complement strand
TACCGCAAGTGTAACCGCTGTCGGAGGAACTACTTCATATACCTAGTCATGGAGCACTGGAGCAACCACATCAGCTATATCATCACTGACTGCCGGACCTTATACGGTAAGCGTGAAGGATGCCAACGGATGTACCGCTACTGCAAGTGTAACGATTACCCAACCTACCACCTTGTCTGTTACCACAACCAACACCAATGTAAGTTGTAACGGTGGCAACAATGCTACCGCAAGTGTAACCGCTGTTGGAGGAACATCAGCATATACCTACAGATGGGGTTCAAACTGTGGTTCACAAACCACAGCTACCGCAACAGGATTGTCAGCCGGAACCTATACCGTAACTGTAACCGATGCGCATGGATGTACTGCAACTGCAAGTGTAACGATTACCCAGCCTACGGCAATAACCTTAACCACCACAACGGTAAATGTTAGTTGCAAAGGCAATGGAAGTGCAACCATAACAGCTAGCGGAGGAACATCTCCATACAGTTACAAATGGGGAGCAAACTGTGGCTCGCAAACCACACAAACGGCTACCAATTTGGTTGCAGGAACCTATACTGTAACAGTAACCGACCACAACGGATGCACAGCAACTGCAAGTGTAACCATAAGTCAAACGCCAGGTGTAGCAGTAACTGCAACATCTACGAATGTGACCTGTAATGGAAACAACAATGGTTCTGCTACCGCAACGGCAAGTTCAGGAACATCTCCATATACGTACAAATGGTCGAATGCTGCTACTACTTCATCTATCAGCAGCCTGACAGCTGGCACCTATACGTTAACCGTAACTGATGCAAACGGATGTACCGCTACCGCTTCGGTAACTATTACACAGCCTTCGGCAATAACGAATGCATTCTGCGGATTAGTGAATGTTAGTTGCAACGGTGGTGCAAATGGCGCTGCACAGGCAATGCCGGCCGGTGGTTCATCTCCATATACCTATAAATGGAACAACAATGAAACCACAGCAACTGCAACAGGATTATCAGCCGGAACCTATACCGTAACCATAACCGACCATAACGGATGCTCTGCAACTTTCAGTGCCACTATTACACAGCCTTCGGCAATAACGAATGCATTCTGCGGATTAGTGAATGTTGGTTGCAACGGTGGTGCAAATGGCGCTGCACAGGCAATGCCGGCCGGTGGTTCATCTCCATATACGTATAAATGGAACAACAATGAAACCACAGCTACCGCAACAGGATTATCAGCCGGAACCTATACCGTAACTATAACCGACCATAACGGATGCTCTGCAACGTTCAGTGCAACCATAACTCAACCTTCGGCTATTGTTGCAACCACCACAGTGGTAAATGTTAGCTACTGTGGAAACAACAACGGAAGTGCAACTGTAACCGCAACCGGCGGAACCTCTCCATATACCTACAAATGGGGTAGCAACTGCGGTTCTAAAACCACTGCATCTGTAACAGGTCTTTCAGCCGGTACCTATACGGTAACTGTAACCGACCATAATGGATGTACAGCAACTGCTTCGGCTACTGTAATAAAAGCATCTGCTTTAACGGCTACTGTAACCTATGTTAACGTAACCTGTTATGATGATAACAACGGAAGCGCAACAGTAACCGTTACCGGAGGAACTTCTCCATATTCTTACAAATGGGGCAGCAACTGTGGTTCGCAAACTACAGCCACGGCTACGGCATTGTCTGCAGGAACCTATACGGTGACTGTAACTGATGCTGCCGGATGTACAGTAACTGCATCGGCTACCATCACCCAGCCTGCAACTGCTGTAACAGCCTTCTTCTGCGGAGTAACGGGTGTTACCTGCTACGGAGGCGATAACGGAAGTGCACAGGGAATGGCCAGTGGAGGTACTTCTCCATATAGCTACCATTGGAGCAATGGTGAAACAGCAGTAACACCTACTAATTTATCCGCGGGAACATATACCGTAACAGTAACCGACCATAATGGTTGCACTGCTACTGCTGCCGTAACGATTACTCAGCCTTCAGCAATTACTATTACTACTACCCAGACCAATGTAACAGTTCATAACGGAACAAATGGTACAGCTACAGCCACCGCCAGCGGCGGAACACCAGCCTATACATATCGTTGGAGTTGCGCACAAACCAATGCTCATGCAACAGGTTTATCGGCAGGAGTATATACCGTAACAGTTACCGATGCGCATGGATGTACAGCAATTGCTACGGTAACTATTACTCAACCTTCGCATCAGGCGGTTATACATGAAAATGATGACAGCACAAAAACTTTGCAGGATGTAGTTCTTTATCCAAATCCTTCCTTCGGCGAGTTCCATGTAAGTGGAGTCGAACAAGGTCAGATTATTCAGATTTATGATTACTCCGGCAGACTGGTAAGCAGCGGCAATGCCGATAAAACCGATATGCTATATAATCTTACCGCTCAGCCAAACGGAATTTACCTGATTAGAATTATCGGAACAGACGGAACACTCATTTCGCAGAAAAAGCTGATAAAACAATGGTAAAATAATGTTCGCGACCTGGTCCATGTTTTAATGGATGTTTAGAATCCCTCATCTGTAAAACGATGAGGGATTTTTTTGTCGGGTACTATAAAAAGGAGGGCATTCCTTTCCTCCAATTTATCAATTCTGCGTCGCATTGCGTCGCGTTTTTTTCTGTTTTAAAAAGTGTGAAAAATAAAAATGTGGCTCGTTTCTTCTTGCACTCCATTGTGAAATGCCGTGTTACATATGCCGCATATTCAGTTGGAAGTACGCTATAAAATCAGTGTATGATAAATGCCCGGTATTTACATATCACACGGAGGTAAAACACACAGACTATTTTTTAGCATGTTTTTTTGCAGGGGCAGCTTCTTTGCTTGAAAGCCTGTTGGCAATTTTACGAAATAAGGCATAAAGAATTAAAATAAGGGATGCATAAAAAGAAAACCTTCCTGCAATGTCACCATATTTAATGTAAAAAGTAGAATACGAATTCAGTTCGACATCCTGCACCAATACTTTTGATTCATCCCAGCCCGATGCTTGCTGAACTTTCCCGTTTTTATCTATAAAGCAGGAAATGCCTGTATTGGCACATCGTACCAGGGGGAGTTGCATTTTAACTGCCAACGGTATGGAGTAAGCCGCATCTATTTCGGCGGCCGTTTTACCCAATGAAAAATTACTTGAAACCACCACCACCATATTGGCGTTATTTTTCCGCAGGGTTTCAGCCATATAATCGGGAAAAGAGTTTTCCCAGCAAATGGCCGGGGCAATGCGCATATCGGCATATTGAAAAACGGTGTTGGCTTGCATGGTACCATAACTTATTATTTTGTTGTTTATGGCGGAATCGGCCCCGTTAAAAATAGAAATAAGCTCTAAAAACGGAACCCGTTCGATAAAAGGGCAAAGTTTGTTCTTTACATATATCTGTACATCCCCTTTGGGTGGAATAAGCACAGCAGCATTATAGGTATCGTAATAATATCCCGGCCTGATATATTGTGCCGTTAGGGTGGGCCGGCTGGAACTGGCATATACTCCGGCAAGTTCAATTCCGGTAATTATAGGTGCATTTAGCGTTGCCGACAAAGCTTTTAACTGCATTATAACAGTATCTTCATCTATTCTTTCCATCAGTATAGGGTGCGTTTCTGCCGATTGGTGATGGATGAAACCTTCTGAACACACAATGAGGTCGGGATGTTGTCCCGCTAATGGCAGCGTTAATTTTTTTAACGTATCAACTTCATCCTGAAATGCATTTTTATCGGGGGTGTAATAGGAAAGCCAGTCAGGTTGAATAACGGCGACTTTTTTTGTAATGGTTTCTTTTCCGGTTACCCCTTTTCCTGTAGTAAGGTCGCTGAGTAGTATTCCTGATACAATAACGCCGAGCAGTGCAAAGGGTATTTTAAGTTTCACTGTGTTTTTCCGGTTTTTAATAATCAGGTATACTAAAACATTAACCGACATTATCAGGAAAGCAACACCATGCGGCCCTGCAAATTGTGAAAAACGGATAAGATTTGGATAATAGGAAAG
>CAIWVW010000028.1 GCA_903916255.1 uncultured Bacteroidota bacterium | reverse complement strand
CCCATCAACAGGATTGAAGAACTACTGCCGGGTTGGAAACCGGAAGCAACAGTGTCTGAAAAAACTGAGTCCGAAAGCTAACGGGGTTCACCGGATGCTTACTGATATTCCACAAATTGCGATAAATAAACCCGAAAGCATCGACTGAATCAATTGGGGTTTGAAAGTAATACTTATCTGAAGTATCTACACCGGACCATGAATTGTTTTTAATATTTGCAAGTATCCATTTTCCGGATAACGACTTTATGTTTTGATTGGTGTATGTTAAAATAGTATCCGCAGATATATACATAAATAGGGTATCGTCATACAACCGGATTAAGTCGGTATAAGCCACCGCCCAGCATGGTAGATTATTTGAAAGTAAAGATTTAGAAATTACCCGTACCCGCAACGTATCCAATCCGTTATAAACATCATTTATTGCATATACCCATTCATTATTGATATTCAAGGGATAATAATTTTTCACAGGAGTTATTGGTGTAATATTTTTCGCTTTTTTACAGCCACAAGCAATCGAAAACACACACACCGCCAACAAAGTATAAAAAGAAAAGGCTTTCATAGTTGTGCTAGTTTAAATGGTAATTAATTAGAGTCCATGTTTGGTATTATATGGTTGGGCCAAAATCATTTTCAAGTACTTTTCGATGTATAGCGCCAACTCCTGGAAATCTTTTTTATCAATTGAGCCAGTGAAATCACTGTTTCAATTTTAAAAATTTTTCCATAAATAGGCCGAAATTGCTTGTTGGCCTGTAGAGGATAAAAGTATCACCTCCCATGGTCATTCCGCATTGAGCGATACCTGTATCCATCTTGGCAGTATCGAACGGATTTGGTGCAATACTAACAATGTAAAGCGGTCCGTTAAAATATGTTTTACAAAACACATAAGGATTACCACCAGTGTTAGTCCAACCAGCCAGTGTATCATTAATAAACCATATTGTATCAAGCAAGGGGTTAGTAGTGAAATTAAAACCGGCACCATTAGATACAGAATACCATTTCCCCATTCTAAAGCTAGGATCCTGAGCAACGCTATCAATAAGTGGAGTGGGCACCGGGGAAGATTCCTTCCTACCGCAGGATACAATTTGTGACAGAAAAATGAACGCCAACAAAAAACTAACAATACTTTTGATAAGGTTCATATTTTTACTAATTTTCGGATATTACAATGTCCGCCAACACAAACCTTCACGATATAAAGTGATGCTGCGGAATTTATAGAAACAACTATCTGTTGTTTACCGCTACCAAATTGATTATCTTTTTCAAATACTAATCTACCTAAAATATCGGTAATAGTTATACTTGCAGGCGTTTGGTCATCGTCAACGTTAAAATCAATCTGTATATCATTAGCAAATGGGTTTGGGAAAATAGAAATTAGATTGGCATTAAGCAGAGATGGAATAGCATTTGTGACGGTATCTCCGAAGCTTGTTATTAATGTCCTAGGCCTATCAATTTCAGCAATAGGTATCCATGGAGGTCGAAGTTACGCTTCGCTGAACTTCGACCTGTGGGTAGCAACGGAGCGGAAAACGAGATTTACTCTTTTACTTTTACATAATTAAAAGGTCGCGGATAAGCCTGCGCGGTACCCCATACAATTTGAAAAGTATCATTGTTCGTATAGCACAATTCCTTGTACGTGCCATGAACGGTCTGGCTGGTTATACCGGGGTCTGTAAAAACAAAATAATTGTTATTCCAAAAGAAGTAGGGACCATACCAATAGGACGTTCCGCCGCTAGAATATCCAACCAAAGTATCGTTAACAAACCAAAGGGTATCCTGAACAGACCCCCAAGGATTGCCAATGCTATCTCGACACGAAACCCATTTGCCCACTCTATACGCAGAATCCTGCGCCACTCTATTTATATAGGTAATCTGGGTTGTCGGCGTTTGCTTTTTGTCCTTATTACATGACGTAATATATAATAGCATGGCATTCACCGTAAGAATTAGAACAAATGTTTTCAAATAGTTCATATCTTTATTATCTTATTAATCATACAATTATCATTTAAGCAGACCCTAACGAAAAAGAGCGAGGCAGAAGCATTCACTGGAATTGAATAGTCATGATTACCTGCGACAACAATTTCTTTGTCGCTAAACACCAAACGACCTGTAATATCGAATATGGATATGGCAACACCTGTCTGATCGCCAATGGTATTAAACCGAAGCTGAAAGCTATGCGCAAACGGATTTGGGGAAATATAAATTAAATTATTATCATAAAAAGATGTTATCGTAGTTTTGAGGGTGTCAAATTCGTTAGTTAATGCTTTAGCGCTTATATCCATTTTTGATATAGGTGACCACGGACCGCAGTCGCCAGTGAACGGTGCAATAAACGCATCTAGAATACCACCAGCATCCGCAACAAATCCTGGTTCAAAGAAGATATTTGTGGGTGACTTTATAGTAATATCAGCACCTGATGAAATAATATAGTTACCTGGACTTATATTAGTATTGACGTCATAGCCTGCATAAACATTGCCTAAGTTATCTCTAGTCGCTGTGCTGGTTTCTGCAATATTTTGTAAGTAAGTAGTATTGGCAAAATTTAAAGCAGCGTAAGCATCTACAAGCCCAAACCCATGAGTATAACTCCATGAACCCTGAGTAAATGTTGTGGAGTAGGAAGTTAAACTGTCAACTTTACTACAGGTGGTTTCAATAATGTTCGACACTTGAACATTGGTTAAGCAGGGGTTTTTTGACAAAATAAGCGCCGCGACACCGGCAACAAAAGGGCATGCGGCAGAGGTGCCCCCAAAAGAAGAGGCGACCCCAAAGGCGGTCAAATAATCCCCGCCACCGGTACCCTGACCAGTTACTGCACAAGTAGCAACATCAGTGCCGGGGCCAACAACTGCCAAATTATTTCCAAAATTACTACCCGGGTCTTCTCCAGTGATATTTGGCCATGGATCACATGCATTAGAAACACTAGCAGCCAAGCCCGCTCGTGCACCACATCTGTCTATGCCCCCAACAGATAATACTTGTGGGCCCGCTACGCTCGGATCATAAAGATTAGCTGGATATTCTACATCAGTATTATCATTACCTGCCGAAAACACGACTACACTACCTAAGCCCCCTCTGCCATTTGTTAATGCTTTGTTAATAGCATCGGTTATATATGAACTAACAGGAGCAGTATATGAATTACTTATAACACTCGCATGCCCCTCGTTCCAGGCCCAGTTAATGGCATTTGCAGCAATTTCCACGGTTATCGAACTAGTAGCAAAATTCATTGAAACGGAAACAATAGAAGATGTAGGAGCCACGCCTGAAATTCCAATACTATTATTTTGAACTGCAGCCACGATACCGGCACACCCAGTAGCGTGATTCGGATCGTTCCCGCTTTCAGTATATCCTACGCTGCCAGCAGCTCCAGAAGTTGCATCGAATCCTGTGGTAGGAATATTCGCTGCCAAATCAGGGTGGGTTAATTGAACTCCATCATCAATTATTGCTATTATTACATCGGGCGAGCCAGTAGTAATCCCCCATGCTGGGCAGGCATTAATATCTACGCCGGAAGTACCGCCCGCTTGTCCGGTATTTTGTAGTCCCCATTGAATGGAAAAATCGGGGTCACAATTAGAACCACAAGCGGAGCAATCTCCATCTAATCTAAAGCTATTAAAAAAACCAGGCTCGGCAGTTGCAAACTTTCCGCTCTCGTAAAATTGATTTGCAACATCCAAAGCATTTCCACTAGAGTTTTTATCGCATACAAGGGTGTACCACTGAGGCATAAACTTGTTTTGGTGTAATATTTTTGATTTTGTCTGCTGGGTCAACGCCTGCAATTGACTCAAATCGTTAGGGGATTTTAACTTTACGTAAAACAGATGAGAAACATCCATTTTCTTTCCTTTGATTGTTGAAAAACAAGGTGCAGCGTAATTAATTCCGTCTAGTTTTTTTAGTTTATCTATCAAGTCAAAATATTCGAACTGCGAAATTTCACCTTTTATTCTAATCTCTGCCTTGAATAGACCGGTTGTTTTGTCCTTTTCCGTATTTAACTGATTTTCTGAGTCGGAAGTACGCTCAAGCCCTGAACTGGTTATATCAAAATTACTTCCAATAATGTTATTTAGCTGGTTCGTATTTGTAGCAGTGTAGCTGCAGATATAGATATAGCTGGTGTTTAATGATAACGATATCTTTTGGTCGTAATAGTAATAATAATATTGGGAGTATGTTAAGATAGCGAAATTACAAAAACATAAAAGGGAAAGAATCTTTTTCATTTTAATCATAATTTATTTAAATGAATATCATAAACCGGGTTAAGAGTCATTCCCATGGAAAACCCTAGAGTATAAAATTTTGTTACTGTTCAGAAGCTAATATAAGAAAAAAATGAACACGTAGAAAAAAACGGAAAATTAACTTATCAGTCTTATTAAGTTTTTTGTTAGGGATTTGGTAAGGTTGAATGGGAGGCGTT
>CAIWVW010000027.1 GCA_903916255.1 uncultured Bacteroidota bacterium | reverse complement strand
TTTGAGGTTATCATACTTATTTCAGGAAGCTAAAAGTAGATAGTAAATGTTTGAACCTACTTTCTTCTTTTTGAGCTGTTGTCAAGGGAGTTTTGAATTGTAATTCAAATGTTCCGGCTTGTTCCTTGTCCAAGAAATCCACTATCACCGATTTCAACGGAGGTTTTATCCGTTCGCCCTTGCCATCTCTTGATAAAGTATCCGTTGCTTGAATGGCCACAACACCTGCAATACTTGTTTTAGAACCCGCATTGTTCCGGTACCAGCCTTTTTTTGATTGATATTGCACAAGGTTATACTTAAAAAGGTCTGCGCCATTAGGAGCTAAATGATAGGCTACTAAAACTACGGTATGCTCAGTTGAATCTGTAAAATATATCTCTACCGTAGCTATTGCGCCCGATACGCTGAGGATTTCGGCTTCTTTATCTGTTTTAATCCATGAATCAGGATATTGAAAAGTAAACCCGTATTTAGCGTTCGTATAGATTTCCCATTTTGATGGGAGTGTGTTGCTGGCGGAATTCTGTGATGAGTTTTTTTGGCAATAGGTAATAGCAACGGATACTATCATTACCAAAGAGATAATCAATGGCTTATTCATATACTATATTTAAATTATTTATTTTATATTCAACAACTCAAACAATCTCACATTCTGCTTTTTTAGTTCATCTATTTGTTCTTGCTGTTTTTCAATAAGTTGTTCTTGTTCTTGCACCGCCTTAACTAAGGGAACAACAAAATCGCTGTAGCTCAAACCGTAGGTGTCATGGTCATTGGCCGGCTTTACTAAACCACAAAAATCATACCCTGCATTTTTTGCAGACTGCTCAACCTGCTGGGCGCTAAACCCGCTGTACAGTATGTGTTCCTTAGTAGCAATACTTTTATCCCAAAAAGCGCCGTTAAATAAGGTATCGGCCTTGCTACCATAGGTGAAATTATTCAACTTTCTTATATCAAGGTTATACGTTATCGGTTTAAGTTGCATAATAAAATCCAAACCATGATTTTCAGGAGTGATATTATTTTTGAACCTTTCGTCACTTAACGCTGATATTGTTTGAGTGTTACATCTTAAATACAGCACAGAAGTATTACCAAGAACAACCGCATTGTCAATATTTCCTCCTAATGCTCCATAGCCAACGAGGGTGATATTACTTCCGGTATCTGGAGAAACAAAGTTGGTATTACTGCCCACAGCAGTATTATAGTTGCCACCTATTATATAGGACAATGCGTTGTATCCACAGGCTGTATTATAATTCCCTGTACCAAAATTGAAACCTAACGCCCCAGAACCAAAAGCGCTATTATAGTTCCCACCGAATACATCCAAGGCACCAGCTCCAACGGCAGTATTAGAATTCCCTGTACTATTCTGGTTACCTAAAGTCGAATTACCGACCGCCACATTATTATTTCCTGTTGTAACACCTATTCCAGCTGCATATCCAATTCCGATATTATTGTACCCTGTTGTGTTCTTGTACAGCGTTAACCAGCCAAGCGCCGTATTCGAATATCCTGAGGTATTTGCATTTAGAGCATCAAACCCGATTGCAACATTAACGTTACCCGTCACGTTCGCTGTCAGAGCATTCCTTCCTAATGCTACATTACCCCAAGCGGTATCGTTACCGCCAAAGTTAAAAGCATTTGAACCAAAAGCAATATTGTCAACTGAATCAATTAGGCCCCTTATAGTATTACCAACCTTAAATACTAATGGTTTGCCGTCAGTAGTTCCCAAGAAGTTAGTGGGAGGGTTAGTGCCAGAGTTTCCAATCAGGTTCCAGCCACTACCGCCACCCGTTCCTGTTGGGCCGGTAGGGCCTGTTGGACCCGGCACAGTCGAACTTGGACCAGTTGGGCCGGTAGGACCAATTGACCCGGCACCAGTAGGTCCGGTTTGTCCGATTGTGCCAGAAGGTCCAGTAGGCCCCGAAGGTCCTGATGCACCACCACCACTACCGGTAGCCCCCGTCGGCCCTGTCGGGCCGGTATTACCATTTTGGCCTGTTACTCCATTTGCTCCGGTAGGCCCCGTTGCACCGCCACCTCCATTACCGGATGTTTGCGCATATAAAGCATAAGGAACACTAATCAGTTGTGAAGTTCCCATAGGATTGTATGAACTGCCATTTACAGAGAGGTCAACTTCTAAATACTTAGGTCCACCGCCCCAATTGATTGTGCTGAATGCTCCTTGTGATGGAATTCCATCGCCTATTTGTGCAGTGGCTAAGCCAAAGTGGTTCGTAGTAGTTGCCTGAGTTTCTGTATAAAGAGGAGTGCCAGTACCAGTAAGGTCGTGAATAATAAATTTAAATGAAACGGCCGTACTATCAAGCGGATTACCGGCGTTATCTCTGGCTATTGCTTGGTAATTGAACATCTGAGGCGGAAGTTGGGCGTTGATTGATACAACAATAAATAAACCCAATACAATAGAGTATACTTTTTTCATACGGATGGATTAAATATGTGATTGACTAAATTGCTTGATTAGATAAGGACTTAATAAACATAATCAACACGGTTAAAACAGAAGTCTTAGCTTGGCGTGCAAGAAATAAAATAATTCCTGAATTTATATCATAAATAGGAACCGGTAATAGAAACTTTGCAAGTGAACGTATTATTGACTTTCCTGTCTTCCTGTAAAAATTTGTATTCATTCCTTTTCTGCTTCCAACTATCATATCTGCATCCCTATCTTCTATTTCAGATAGCAATGATGAAACATCAGTTAAATTATGCTGACCATCAGCATCAATTGTTATAATATATTTACTATCTGCTTTCTTTATGCCTTCTTTTATTGCACCTCCATATCCTTTGTTAAGCTTATTATTAATTATTTTCATAAATGTTTCATCATAAT
>CAIWVW010000026.1 GCA_903916255.1 uncultured Bacteroidota bacterium | reverse complement strand
GCTTTCTCGAATTTGGTAAGTTCGTCGCCCAAAATAAATTGGCCGCTGTCCAATACGTTTCCAATGGAGGAAAGTATTTCGTCTTTTATTGGTTTGTGCTGTAAGCCGAGGTTTATGTAGGGTATGTTCATTTAAGTGGTTAGTGGTTAGTGAATAGTTTGGGTAATAATAAGTTATTGGATGTTTGCGGTTAATGCTTTTGAAATGCCAAATAGCATTTTATTAATTTCGGCACAATCTGAAAGTACTTTGTTAGAATCGTTGCTATGTATATAGCCAAAAGATTCCGCCAATATAGTTAATGTTTCAAGTTCGGCGAGCGAGCCTTTTGAAATTCCAAGAAATTGAAGAAATTGTTGAGTCGTGTGTCTTGCCTGCCCCTCTGCAATGTTAGCCGGGATTGATACTGCTGCTCTTCTTATTTGTGATGTGAGTCCATAGATTTCAGATTTTGGAAATTGAGCAGATAGTGTATATACTGTTTTTGTTAATTCCATTGACTTTTGCCAAACTGTTAATTCTCTATAGCTTTTTATCTTTTCCATTTTCCGTCAAAAATCTAACCACTATTCTCTAACCACTAATCACTTTAATTCAATCATTTGCATGAGTTTCACATTAAAATAGCGGGGATCATCAAAGGAATTCGGAATATGTCCGGCTTCAAATTCTTTTTTCAAATCCGATACAGCATCTTCCAATGTGTGGGTAGCTTCAAAGCCTAATTCCTTTTTTATTTTTTCAGAAGAAATATGATAGGAACGGTGGTCGTTGGTTGGCGTAGTTACGATATTTACTTTATCCCCAATTACATGTTTCACCATGCCTGCAATTTCAGAGACTGTATGGTTTTCGTAACCTGCGTTCATTATTTTTCCGTTGATTTTTTCTTTCGGAAGTTCAAGCAATAAACAGTACAAGTCTGTCATATCCTCGATGTGGATATTCGGGCGTTTCTGGTCTCCGCCAAATACGGTAATAGTGCCTTTATTGATAGCAAGGTTGGTAAGGATATTTACAGTTAAATCGAGGCGCAGCCTTTTGCTGTAACCGCAAACAGTTGCAGGGCGAACTGTAAAAGTGGTAAAATCATCGGAACGGTATTTTTCCAGAATAACTTCACATTCCGCTTTGAATTTAGAATAATCGGTAAGCGGGTCAAGCGGCATATCTTCCGTAACATTCGGAGTTTCCTTTATGCCGTATACACTGGAAGAAGAAGCATAAATAAAGCGTTGCACGCCGCTTTCTTTTGAAATTTTAACCAATGGTTCAAACGCATCTAAATTTATAGACTTGCCCAATGTAGGGTTCAGTTCGAAACTAGGGTCGTTGGAAATGCATGCCAAATGGATTACGGCATCCTGTCCGGGAAGTATTTTCTTCAGCAATTCCCGGTCGCGGATATCGCCTTTCACTTTTTTAAGGTTTGGGTGATTCGGTAATACATCCTCGCCATAAATCATAAGGTCGAGGACAGTTACGTTATAGCCTTTGTCGAGTAGCTTTGGAGTGAGCACTGCGCCAACATATCCTGCGCCTCCGGTAATAAAAATGTTTTTCATGTGTTTTAAAAGATTGGCAAAGATACAAAATAAGCTAATAACCATTGGCTGATAGCCTATAGCAACATTAATTAGAGGGCGATTCGGAAGCGATTATTTTATTAAAGTAACCTCTCCTACATAGGAGTGCTGTTTGTTGCTCCAATCCACGGCTGTAATTTTGTATACGTATGAATCTTCCTGGCAAATTTTGCCGCTGCTTCTAACCCTGCCATCCCATCCGTCATGTATGTCGGTGGTGTGGTATAGTTCCATTCCCCAGCGGTCGAAAATATACATTTCAAAGCTTTTTATATAAGCACCTTTAGGTGCAAAAAAATCATTATCGCCATCGCCGTTAGGTGAAAAGGCGCTTGGTATATACAGTGTATAGAGAGGTATAACAGCCAGGCATTCGGTAATGGTATCGATACAGCCTTTAGTATTGGTAACTATAAGGGTAGGGCAGTATGCGCCCGTATCGGGATAATCATGCGTTGGGTTTTCGATGGAATTTTCAGAGGTGTTTACGGAACCATCCCCAAAAATCCAAGACCAATAAGCAATTCCATAGGCATCTGTGGATTTATCGGTAAATACTACGGTGGGTTCCAATACTGTATTTATAGGGTTGGGTGAATAAATAAAACTGGCAACGGGCTTACTGTATACCGTTATCATCTGGTCGATTTGTAATGCAGATTCACATCCATCAGCCGATACAACGGAAAGGGTAGGGGTAAATGTGCCTGTATCAGGATAGCAGTAAATAGGATTTTGTACAAAAGATGTATCGCCGTCTCCAAATTTCCACCCCCATTGAACTATGGTTCCGCCCAGAATGGTGCTTTTATCATAAAACTGAAGGCATAATGGCGCGCATCCCGTTGTAATACTCGCAGTGAATTGTGGAGTAGGCGAAGGATTTACAAAAACGGTTGTGGTAGTATCTGTAACCCCGCATTTATTTGCATATTGAACGGTATAAGTTGTAGTGGTATCGGGGAAAATATTGATTGTGGTAGATGTGGAGCCTCCGGGTTGCCACAAATAGCCGCCTTGAACGCCGGATAATTCGGTAGCGGTAAGGGTAACCTCATTTCCGGAACAAATGGATTGGTTGGGGATAAATCCCAGAACAGGAATTGTTTCGACCAGGATAAATGCATTTTTTGCGCTGGTGCAACCATCGGTATCCCGGCCGATAACTAAATAAGTAACGGTGGCCGTTGGTGTGGCGGTGGGGTTGGGGCAAGTAATGCAACTAAGCCCGGCAGAAGGGGCCCAAGTATAGCTGCTGGCGCCGGAAACGCTCAGTGAAACCGACTGGCCCAAACAAATAGTGTCGATAGGAGAAGTAACTGTTAAAACAGGTGCTATTTTTACAAAAATACTGATAGAAGTGTCTTTGGGGCAATAGCCATTATTTACCTCTACGGTATAGGTTATTGTTGCCGCCGGGGAAACACTGATGGAAGAGGTGGTGGCCCCTGTGCTCCATTTGTATTTATAATTTGGCCCTCCGGGTGAGGTGATGGAAATAACCGTGGTATTTCCGGGGCAGATGGAGTCTTTGGTTGCGCTGATTGAAAAGCTTGTTGCCGGTGAAATATGGACGGTAATGGTTGCTGAATCGGTGCATGCGCCAAATGTAGTGTAAAGGGTATAGGTGGTTGTTGCAGCGGGGCGCACAAAAATACTGGTTTTGGTACTGTTGTTCGACCACCTATAGGTTAATCCGCCCCCCGCATATAATATTGTGGAATCTCCCAGGCAAACAGAATCGTGAGGAGTTGTTATTGTGGCTGCCGGTGAAACTACGCGAATGGTAAACGATGTATCACGGATGCAGGAACCATTAGAAGCAGTAACCGTTAAGGTTTCTGTTGCCGAAGGTGCAGTTGAAATAGACGAGGTAGTTGCTCCGGTGCTCCACAAATACGTAGTGCCGCCGGTTACAGTTAAAATATCATTGTAGCTTGGGCAGATAGAGTCGAATCCGGTAATAACAGGAACAGGAATAGGGGAGATGGTTATTACTTGTTTTACGGTATCCGGACAGGAACCGCTGTTTTTTGCAATTAGGGTAATAGTATATGTTCCCGGTAGGGTATAATTATGAGAACCATTTGTTGCCGAAGAGGTATCATGCGTTCCGCTGCCCGGGTCTCCATAGTTCCACAAGTAGCTTGTAGCCCCCGTGCTGGAATTAGTAGTAATTACGGTTGTGCCCAGACAACCGCCAGCAGCCGTGAAACCTCCAATTACAGAACTGTCGATTTTTATAGTGATAGTGGTATCGGCTCCGCAACCATTATTAATTTCCACCAGTTTAACCATATAGGTACCGGGGGTTGAGTAAGTCCAATAAGGATTGACGATGTTAGAATCATTATAAAAGCCTATATTATAAAAATCCCAGTAAAAATTTGCGGTTGCCGTATCTGTAGATGTATTGATAAAATGCAATGCCTGACCAGCACAACCAACGGTTGTGGAAAAATCGGGTTTAGGTACAGGGCCGGGAGCTATGCCAATGGTATCATAAAGAGTATCGGCACAAGCCAGCCCGGTTACAGGCACAAGAATTACCCGATAAGCTCCGGAACTGTCGACCCAAATAGTTTGTGTGGTCGGGCTTCCTAAAATTCCATGATTGGGGCCAGTCCATTTATATGTGGCATATCCCGGAGGAGCAGTAAGCGATATGGAATCCTGCCCGCATAAATTAGGCGAAGAAGAGATAATTGCGCCCGGTGAACAGGACGCATCCACATAGGCATAGCCGAAATGTCCGCCCAGGGCGCAGTCGCCCGATTCGAATACAATGGTGACGCATTGCCCCATATAATTCTTAAGCGGAACAGCAACAATGGTCCAATTTTTATAGTAAACGGTATAGGTTTCATTCAATGCAGTATCTGTATAAACAATACTGTCGAATGTTTGGGTACCGTTGCCGGATACCACATTATAATCGCCACAATAGGGAATGGTATCACCCAACTGGTCTAACAAGGCTACCCTGAAAAAGGGCTGCTGGTAATAATTATGGAGAGGATTGGCGAGGAAAACGGCATACTGGTATGTAAAATTATCATTGGTTGGGGTTACCTGAAAGGTTTGCGAAAGTATGGCAACTCCATAGTTTACCTGCGTACTGTCTCCAAGCATTACTGAATATTGCCCGCCGAAAGGTGAAACTACCGGAACCGTTGGTATGATGGCATCGCCCCTGCTGCCGGATGTAATATTAATTTGGTAATCGGGGCTTTGGTTGGGCCCTACTGTTGCATTATAATATCCAACTGTGCTGGTAAGCAAATCATTGGCGGCATGGGTTACGGCCCCTGCGGGGCCGCCGGTCATATTACTTATACTGTTGGCGGTTGTACTAGAATTGTTGAAGGCATAGTAAGCGTTCCAGCCTGAAAGATTTCCGGATGCGAAGTTTATGTTATTGCAGGCGGAATCGCAGGGTGCGGATGGAAAAGATTTGGCATTCTTGTACTCTTCAACTGACGAAGGGTAGTTTTTCCGGATGGTTTCATATTGTGCATACAATAAATGGATGGAATTTATTAAAACTGATTCATATTTTCCAACATTCGCAGTAGTTATTGTTTTGTCGCCGATATGCTGCATAAAATCCGCCCGCAGAGAATCCATTGCCTTTTGGGAAAAACGGGTAAACATATCAAAATCTGCCCGCGAAATGTTTGAAGTTATTCTTGCTTTATCAAGAGCAATAAACCAATGTATATAGATGTTTTCAAAGGATTCATGTTCTTGCTTTCCGGCTTGGGTTGTGCTATCAGAAATCTGACTAAAGCCATTCTGGTTAAAAAGAACCAGCAGGCAGAAGCTGAAAAAAAAGGATAAAAAAGTAGTTTTTTTATGGTGCATCCTATCTGTCCGAAGTTAATATTCAGCCGGTTTTACTCTTCAAATATACAAATTATATGGAACGAAGCAAAAAGCGCCCTATTCATAGGGAATAGGCTATAATCAAGAACGTATGGGTTAGGATAAAATTATACGGGCTAAAAGTAATTGGTAGAAAACAGATAGATTAAATCACCGAATTACCGTATCACCTGAATAAACCCGTCTTTAGTATAGGATTTATTATTGCAGGTAAATTTAAGGATGTAATAATACACCCCGTCAGAAACTAAGTTGTTATCTTTCTGGTTAGTCCCATTCCAGTAATTGAAAGGATTGGAAGAGCTGAACATTGTTTTTCCCCAGCGGTCATATATTATAATGGAATAATCGGAGACAGATTGAGCGTTGATAAAAAACACATCGTTTTTAGTATCGCCGTTAGGTGTAAAAACATTTGGAATAGCAGATACGTCAAGACAAGAAGAAACATCAACCGTAATGGTTCGTTCAACACGGCATCCGGCCGAATCTGTTCCTATAACGGTGTAGGTTGTGGTTACGGTAGGGCTAACAATAGGATTGGGACAGGAGGTGCAACTAATTCCAGTGTCTGGACTCCAAGAATAATTTGATACGCCGGAGGCTTGCAACATAACGCTTGTTCCCGGGGTTAAAATAGTAGTATCGCAGCAAGCAAATAAAATAGGATTATAAATAGATAAGGAAGTGCTTATAGTGTCTGCGCAACCATTGTTTATAATTACTGTATACGTTGTATTGGCAGTTGGTTTAACATAAATGGAACTTTTAGTCGAACCGGTGCTCCAGGAATAGGTGCCGCCACCCGATGCAACAAGTTTGGCACTGTCGCCCTGGCATAATGATACAGGCCCGGATACAGAACCGGATGGGGTAGCTACCGTTACTTGAATAAGGGTATCTTTTTTACATCCGAAGGAGTTTTTTTCTATAACTGTGTATGTGGTGGCAGTGGTTGGGATAATAATAATGGAACTGGTAGTTTGCCCCGAACTCCATAAATAACTTGTTCCGCCGGAAGCAGTAAGGGTTTCGCTGTCGCCCTTACATACTTTATTATTTCCTGAAATGCTAACTGTCGGCAGTGGGTTTACGGTAACAGTAACAGTTGTGTCCTTTACACATGCGCCTTTTGTAATAGTGGCAGTATAGGTGGTCGTAGTGTTTGGAGTAACCATAATAGAACTCACAGTGGCGCCGGTGCTCCATAAATAGGTTCCTCCACCGTAAGAAGATAATGTTGTTGTATCACCCATACAAATGGAGACAGGGCCGCTAATGCCTGCTGCTAAAGTATTTACAGTTATTGTAATGGTGGTATCTTTACTGCAATTATTGTTGGTAACGGTAAGGGTGTATGTAGTATTGGAAATTGGTTTAACGGTAATAGCGCTGGAGGTTGAGCTTGTACTCCATAAATAGATACCTCCGCCGGAAGCTGTGAGTGTGGAACTATCACCAAGACAAATAGTATTAGGCCCGCTGACTGTAATACTTGGCAAAGGATTAACAGTTACTTTTATAAGCGTATCTTTTACGCAGGTACCGTTGCTTACGCCAACCGTATAGGTTGTTGTGGAAGCAGGTTTAACGGTTATAGCTGATGTAGTAGCCGAAGTACTCCATGTATAGGTGGTTCCTCCGGAAGCAGACAGGGTAGTGGAATCACCTGTGCAAAGTATATTATTTCCTGCCAAAGAAACAATGGGTAAAGGGTTGGCAACTACATTAATTGTGGTATCCTTGGAACAACCGCCATTGTTTACCTGTACGGTATAAGTAGAATTAGAAGTAATAGCTTTGGTGATAGAAGAGGTGGTAGCACCGGTGCTCCATAAATAACTTGTTCCGCCGGAGGCTGAAAGGGTTGTAAAATTTCCTGAACAAACTGTATCGCTTCCACTGAGTGAGATAGTAGGTAAAGGATTTACGGTTATTTTGATAGTTGAATCTTTCTGACAGGAGCCGGAAATATTTGTAACCACTACAGAATAAGTAGTTGTATTGGCTGGTTTAACCGTAATAATACTTGTGGTAGCACCTGTACTCCATTGGTAACTTCCTCCTCCGGTAGCTGTAATGGTGCTGCTATCACCTTCACAAATCGGGGTATTTGCGCTAAAAGTGATGGAGGGCAGGGGAATAACCTGCACCTGTAAGCTGGTGTCTTTGGTGCAGCCATTTGTAACCGCTAATGTATAAATTGTGTTAGTGGAAGGAGAAACTATAATACTGCTTGTAGTTGCCCCGTTACTCCATGTGTAGGTTCCGCCGCCGGAGGCAGCAAGGGTATCCGGAATACCGGCGCAATTTGAAGTGCTTCCGGTAATAGTCACATGTGGGCCAGGGTTGATTGTGGCATGGATTATTCTTGAAACTGTGTCAACACCCCCGCAGGCTGATAATATGAGTTGTACTGTATATGGGCCGGATGAAGAATAAACCACTGCCGGGTTTTTTAAATTTGAAGTTGCAGGGCTGCCTCCGGGGAACGACCAATTCCATGAAGTTCCAAGATAAGATGTACTATCACTAAAATGTACGGAATCACCCAAGCAAAGTGTAGTGTCAGTAACATAAATTTTAGTCGATGGTAAGTACTCCAGAAAGTCTCCCAGATTATGGTAAATTGTATCATATCCGGTACCCATGTAGATATGGTTATTTATTACAAAAGCTGAATTAAAAGCCCTTATTTCAGTTGAAGCGGACATGTCTGTAAACGCACACCAGCCTTTAGTAACTGTATCATACATATATCCTGTAGGAATACCCGGTACGTTACATTTATCTCCATTAAAAACATACCCCCTTGAACCAATAGTGCAATTTATAGAATTCCCCCCATCTCCATAAGGAACCGGTATGGGTGCGATAGGGGTCCAAGTATCGCTGGTGGTATCATATTCAAACATAGAGGTAGAACAGCCGGGATTATAGTATCCATCTCCTGCGTATCCATGGTTCCCTATGGAAAAAGAAACAACGCCTTCCAAATTAGCTACCGGAAAATTATTTAATTGTTTCCATGCGTTGGTATGTGCGTCATACACCCATACATCACTCAAATATGGCGGCCCTCCGGGATTACCTTCAATAATGTAAGCTTTGTGTCCAATTACGAAAGCGGAAACATCATATCTGGCTGTTCCGGGAAATGTTGCCATTTGAGACCATGCGTTTGATATTGTATCATATCGATAAAGGGCTCTGACTCCTGCACCGTTCCATCCAAAACATACATATCCTTTTCCTTCAATTGTAAAACCGGTAGCCAACTCAATAGGCCCTCCCGGATAATTTGCAATTTGTGTCCATGTATTTGTAAACTCATCCCATCTCCAAAAAACATCTTGGTCGCCGGCAGGGTTCCAGTTTGGAATGGTGGTTCCGCAACCGATAAATCCATAATGGCCAATAGAAAACCCAACCGTGGCAGCTATAGGCCCTGCAGGATAAGGGGCTTTTTGCACCCAAGGGTTTTGGGCATTAAGAAAACTTATCCAACAGTATAGGGAGAATAAAATTAATAAAATCCTTTTTTTCATTTCAAAAAATAATTTGTTATTTTGAAATAATAAATTTGCCAGAGATGGCTATTTTATCGGGGTTAATAACCTGATAGAAATATATGCCATTGCTTAAAGATGTCTGGTCAAGAATCATCTCATTTTCCATCGCATTCATTGTATAAGTATTGACTATCCTCCCAAAAATGTCTGTAATCCTGAATTGGGCTTCTTGTGCATCAGTTAAAATATATTTAACATGAATGATTCCTGAGCTTGGGTTGGGATAAACAGATACCTTGGCGGATTTATTTTGATAATGAATTACTCCTGTAGTTATTGACGTATCTGTACATGGGCAATATTCCCAGTAGTCATTAAGCATAGTGCCTAAACTATCTCTCCCTGTACCAATAAATCCGCATCTTCCAATTGTAAAGGCTGCGCTATATCCCCGTTCAATTCCATTGCTGCCCATATTACTGAAAAATGACCAAGCTCTCGTGGCTGTATCGTAAAAATAACCGTCGGAAATGGTTTTAGAACCGGTGGTAGTACCATTGCACACATAGGCTTTACCTCCAAGTACAAATGTTCTGGGGTCACCACCTATGCCGGTTGCTAAAGGAAATGCGGCAATAGAAGTCCAGGTATCTGAAGCTGTATCATATTCCCAACAAGAGTTATAGTAACTGGTACCGTCAAATCCACCCCCAATATATCCATGATTACCTATAGCAAAAGAAATAAGTGCATCTTTAAAACCAGCCGGTGAATTATTTTTTTGAGTCCATGTATTGGTATGTGCATCATATACCCATACATCATTGTAATAAGGTGGGCTGCCTTTGGACCCGCTTATTAAATAAGCTTTATGTCCAATAACGAATACAGAACCATCATCTCTTCCCGAACCGGGAAATGTTGCCATAGATGCCCATGAGTTTGTAATAGTATCATATCGCCATAAATCCGTTGCACCTCCGGAACCATCCCAACCAAGTCCCACATATCCTTTACCTTCAATGGTGAATGAAATGGGGCTGAACTCATACCCAACTCCCGGATAATTGGCTATGCTGCTCCACGCATCAGTAGATTGGTTCCATTTGTAAAAGTCATTATAATATGATGTGCCATTCGTGCCACACCCTAAAAATGCATAGTTTCCAATGGAAAAACCTGCACCATAATTTCTGGCAGCACCTGCATAGCTTAATCGTTGGGTCCAACTATCGCATTGGATGGTTGTATCCAAAGGTGCCCATTGCCAAAGGTCAGCAAGATAATGACTGGCACTATCTTTGCCGGTAGTCATATAACCAATGTTCCCAATAGCGAAAGCTGCGGTATAACCCCTTTCAATTTCATTCGCGCCGAGGTTCGTAAAAACAGACCATGTTCTTGAAACAGTATCATAACAATATCCGTCGGGAATGGTTTTACCGCCAGCAGTAGTTCCATTGGCAAGATATGCCTTGCTTCCTATAACAAATGTTCTGGGGTCGCCGCCAATCCCAGTAGCTAATGGAAAAGCAGCGATAGAAGTCCAAGTATCGGACGTTGTATCATATTCCCAGGAAGCTGTATAATAATTTGTTCCGTCGAACCCACCTCCAATATATCCGTGATTACCTATTGCAAAGGTTATTAAAGCATCTAATTTACCTGCTGGCGAATTATTTTTTTGTGTCCAAGTATTGGTATGAGCGTCATACACCCATACATCCTGTAAATAGGGTGGGCCTCCAGTTGAACCGCCAATTAAATAAGCCTTATGCCCAATTACAAAAACCGAGCCATCATCGCGTCCTGTTCCGGGAAAAGTAGCCATTTGGGTCCACACATTAGTGGTGGTGTCATAACTCCATAAATCATTGGAACCTGAAGTCCCATTCCATCCAAGGCCAACATATCCTTTTCCGTCAATAGTAAAAGAAATTGGGCAAAACTCATATCCTGTTCCAGGATAATTAGCTATAGCAGTCCAGGTATTTGTAACCTTATTCCATTTATAGAAATCATTAAAATATAACGTTAAATTTGTACCGCATCCCATGAAGAGATAGTTGCCAATATTGAACCCTGTGCCATAGTATCTTGCTGTTCCGGGAAAATTTGCCTTCCTGCTCCAAGTGTATTGGGAATATGAACAAATGCTTAATAATGTACAGATGACTATAATGGATATTTTTTTCATAATTTATTAATAAAAAATATGCTAAGTTATCGCAAAAGTAATTTTTTTTTGAATTCCCTTTACTTTAAAGCAGATAAATTAACAGAAAATAAATAGATTATGGTCTTTTTACCACCTTTGCCGGAACCCCTACCGCCGTTGTATTGGCAGGTATATGTTTTAATACAACTGCGCCTGCACCAATTGTGGCTCCTTCGCCTACCGAACCATCGGGTATTACTATAGCTCCGGTGCCTAAAAAGGCGTCGCGGCCTATTTTAACTCGGCCTGCGGTATGCACCCCAGGGCCCAGGTTGGCGCCATCCTCAATAATATTGTCATGGTCTATTGTGGCTCCTGTATGGATATTTACGGCATTGCCAATTTTGGTGCCTGTAACTGCAATTACACCCTGACCTATATAACATCCCTTACCTATTTCAACATCGGCATCAAAGTAAGCGGTAGGATGAATGGCGTTAATCAGTTCCAGCCCCGATGCAATAATTTTTTCGGATAATTTCCTGCGTAATGGATTATTTCCAATCGCCACTATAGCACATTCCGCACCCATATTTTTTTTGAACGAGGCTAATTCATTGGTATTGCCGATTACTTTCAATCCTTTTATCTCCGTGTTGAGTTTACTTGCATCATCATCGATAAATCCAACCACTTCATAGGTGTTTCCCGCTTTCAGAATTTCCAATACCACTTTTGCATGTCCATCAGCCCTTGCGCCAATTATTAATGTTTTTTTCATTTGGAAGGTTTTATATAACTCGGCCAAGTTTCTTTTTCAGCATTCGTTTTGCGGTATCCAAACGCCTTTTTTGTTCCAGTTTTTCCTGCATTTTCTGCAAGTCATCTTCATTAAGCGGTTGGCGTATCAGTTCTTCAATTTCTTTTATCATTAGTTCCACACGCCGGCTTTTCAGCGAAAGCACTGCTTTTTCGGTGGTGATGCCTAAATGGTCGCGCTCGGTTTTTAT
>CAIWVW010000025.1 GCA_903916255.1 uncultured Bacteroidota bacterium | reverse complement strand
TGCTCCGGCGCCTCCGGTAGCATTAAGAATATTGGACATAAAAGAATTTCCACCCGAAGCGCCTGTTGTGGTAAGTGTGATTTGCGTCAGGCCGGTAGGTACAATCCAGCTTTGGTCGGCTGATGAAACAAAGGAGAAAGATGCGGAACTTACAAAGGCAATAGCATCTGTTGATATGATGGTTGCTGTAGTAGTAGCGCGGCAACCGTTATTATCCATAACAGATACCGAATAGGTTCCTGGCTGTAATCCGGTAATGGTGGCATTGGTTTGCGAATTGAACCATAAATAAGTGTAAGGAGATGTTCCTCCGCTGCCACTTACAGTTGCGCTTCCGCTATTGTCCACGGGACATGTATTATTCGCGTTTATGGTTGTAGAAGCAGTAAGTGTGGCAGGCTGTGTAATGGTTACAAATGCCACCACTCCAACGCAGCCATAATTATCGGTAACGGTGACTGAATAAGTTCCGGCCGAAAGCCCGGTAGCGGTTTGTGTGGTTTGTGAACTTGGGTCGCTCCATATATAGGTATAAGGAGATTCCCCGCTGGTAACAGAAGCAGTGGCTGTTGCCTGGCTGCCCCCATTGCAAAGTATGTTAGCTGTCTGGCTTGCCGTTACAACCGGAAGAGGATATAAATTAATTAAGGCATTTACCGGGGGGCCGCCTAAAAATGAAGAGGAACATCCTCCATTACTTATAGAATCTATAGTAATAGTAGTATAACCGGAGTTACTAAGTACCGGGGTATTGAATGTCCCTGTATTGCTGCTCATAGTTACAGAAACAGAATTTCCGGCGGCTGTGTTGGCTCCGCTCAAATCATAATACATGGTATAAGGCCCGCTTGCCAATGTGGTAGAATTTACGGTTACGGTGGAAGCAAATCCCTGGCATACGGAGTCGGCCGACATACTGAAATTGCTTACATTGTTGGGGGCCAGAACTGTTACCAAAGTTGAATCGACTTGCGAACTACAGCCATCATTGGCAGGAATGGTATAATAAACGGTATACGTCCCTGTCGAACTCAGGCTGGGGTTTATATTTCCGGTTCCGCTATTAATAGCCAGGCCCGAAGGAGCGGACGTATATGTTCCACCCGTATAAACATAGGCTCCATCTGTGTATCCAACCAATGTAGGCGCCTGCAAGGCGGCACTAGCACTGCAAAATGGGGAGCCGTGATAACTCACAGAAGCACCCATAACAATAATAGAATCCATTTGGTTTGTAGCAGTGGTAATTGAACCGCTGGGACATAAATAACCGAAATAGTTAATAACTACGTAGTAGTAATACTTACCGGGAGATGCCGTAGAAGGTACATAACTATCGGATGATGAATATGTATTTGTTCCGGTACTTTGCTCTAATACTCCACCGCTATTTGTAAGCGAGGTGGACATATACCAGTCAACAGTAAGGTTGTCATAATAATAATAGTTTGCAAACAAATAACAGCCGGAATTAATCCAGTTAACTGTAAGAGCCGCATCTGCAGAATTTTGGCAATAGGTAGCCCCCCCGGTAATAGCCCCGTTAAAGCTGGAGGGATAAAGGTCGGTTGGACCTGCAAATGCCCTTGCAACATTCAGGAATACTAGAACTACGGCAATGGCTAAAAATTTGATTTTTGGTTTGGTAATTGGTTTTTTCATGAGATTGCTTTTTGGTGTTTTTAATTGGCAGTTTTCTTATAAGATGTTGGATACAACTAATATATTAAAATGTACGGATAACCCATTTTCGCAAATAAATAGTAGCGAAGCGTGAAAATAAGAGATATAGGGGTCTATCATTATTTTATAACGTTAATTCAATTTTATCAGGTCGAAAGCGAAAACAATAATACGGAAATTTGTGACTCCCATCACAAAAAAAAACATGACGTACATCATAAAAAAAACCATCCTTCTATTATATCTGGTTGATTTTCAAAAACAAAAAAATGAACATTTTTTATCTTGTACTCCTTTGTTACTCTCTAAAAATACGCAACGAAAATTAAAATAATATTTTTTTATTAAGAGTCCCGTTCCTTTTGTATATCAGATAGAAATATATTTTAATTGATAAATAAACTTATGAGCGCAGGCCGATAACATAAGTCTCTTTCTTCAATTCTAACGTGATATAGATAACCGCTGATGTTTTCCTAAAACCTTTAATAAAGTGGTTAGCTGTTTTAACATCCTTTCCGCTTATTAAATTCAGGTTCCTTCAAACCGATTCAAATTAAGCGCATACAAATTTCCAAAACCCAAGCCTTCCGTGTTTTTTCCCATCAGGCTCTTTTCATTTGCCCCGACAAAACCAACTATACTATAGCCATTTATAAGTCAACCTGAATAATTTCTTAGGGTTACACCTTTTCATTATCTTTGCTACACTTCAATAGCTATGGAAAAGATTAAATGCATCGTTCTGGATAATGATATCATTAATTGCAATGTGGTGGCTTCTTATCTGGAAGAAATGCCTCGTATGGAATTGGGAGGCAAATTTACAAAACCGGCAAAGGCTGCACAATTCCTTATGAGGGAGCAGGTTCCGCTTGTATTTATTGACATGAAAATGCCTGAAATGACAGGTATCGAATTCTTGCGTTCACTTTCCTATAAGCCCTACGCCATTATAATCTCCTCTTTCCCCGACTTTGCGCTGGAAGGTTATGAAGTCAATGCCCTTGATTATCTTTTGAAGCCTTTTAGCGAAGAACGATTTTTTGGTGCGGTGAATAAAGCAATCCACCGGATTGATGCCAATGAAAAGGCATCGGCAACGGATACCTTGAAAAGCATGATAAAAACAGGGGAGGGTTTTTTCTTTATACATACAAAACAGCAGTATATTAAAATTCATTATAAAGATGTGCTGTATATTGAAGCCCTTGAAAACTTTGTTAAAATATACTTACGCGATAAGCCGGAACCAATTATAGGATTGGTGAATCTCAAACTTATCGAAAGTTCACTTTCTTCTGAAGTTTTTTTGAGAACGCATAAATCATTTATAATTAACATAAATCATGTTACCGCTATGGATACAGATAATATGAAGCTGGAGAATAAATTAGTGCCTATTGGCCGGGCCTATAAAGAAATGGTGATGGAAACAGTGATTAAAAAGAATTTAATCAAACATTGATTTGCTTAGGCAGGGAAGTATACAGAAATAATGGTGCCGTTTCCTTCTTCACTTTCAACTTTTAATTCACCGCCTGAACGTTTTACAAGTTCATCACATAATACTAAACCCAGGCCCGAACCCTGCTCTCCATTCGTTCCTTCCCGATTTTTTTGAGTATCCCCGAGTTCTAACAGGGTACTTAAAATTGCCGAAGGAATTCCAATTCCGTTATCTTTCACAGAAAAGCCGGCAGAACTGTTTTCACGAAAAGCAGTAATACGTACTTTTCCTCCCTGATTGCTGAATTTAATGGCATTATTCAGCAAGTTTCGCATTACCAGTTTAATTACATTTTTATCGGCTTCCAATTCAATACCAGCTGGCAAATCTGCTTCCAATAGTATCCCTTTTTGCCTGGCTGCATTAGAATATAGGGTTAGAACATCATTAGCAACTTCGGCAAGGTTTAATTTTTCAGGTTTGATATTAAATCCTTTCATTTGGCTATGCGACCATGATAAAAGATTGTCGAGCAAATTCATGGTACTTTGCATGGAACCTTCCAGATTTTGGGAAAGCACTTCCGAATTTTCAGGTGTAATTTTTCCTCGCCTGAAAAGCCCGAGCATACCATTCAGCAAATTAAGCGGGCTGCGTAAATCGTGAGATATAATAGAGAATAACTTATCCTTTACTTCATTCGATTCTTTTAGTTTTTGCCTTTCTTTTGCAATCCTTCTTCGCTGAAAGAAAAATATTCCGGATGCTACAAATGCCAATGTCAGCCCTCCGCCAAGCGCATACTCAATCACTTTCTGCCTTCCTTTTTCATTTTCCGCAATTACATTTAGCTTATCCTGCGCAGCCTGCGCCGAATCCATTTTCCGGGCGAAAATATAGTTCATTTCGGCTTGTGCCATTTTTTTATCACTTAATTCATTCGCCAAACTATCCCGGTAAAAAAGATACTTTTTGTAATCTTCCAGTTCAGCTTTAATATCGCCATTTGCACTGTCTGTTAGATAAAGAGTATGATACCCGTCTCTGGAAATTTCCACCTCGCCAATAGCCTTGGAAATGGAAAGAGACGAATCAAGATAGGCTTTAGCCAATGTATATTTTTTTAATGTATTATACATTTGCCCAACCTCACAATAGGCTTTTGTAATATCATTTTTCTTCCCTGTTTCCCGAACGAGAGACAAAGCTTTATTTTTACTATCAAGGGCTTTCGGGTAATTTCCTTCATGGATATAAATTTCTCCCATATTGGAATAGTAGGAAAACATTACTAATTTATCTCCCATTTTTTTTGCGGCGTCAAACGAGAGCGCATAATATTCCTTGGCTTTCTTAAAATTTCCCAACCTGAAATACAGTTCGCCTGTATTATTTTGAAGATTATATACACCGGTTGAATTACCGATTTCCATGGCAGTTGCTAATGCCATTGTATCATAGGTTAAAGCTTTGGCGGCATCATTCTCTTTATCATAAATAATACTAAGATTGGCAAGGCAAGCAAATAGGTTTCTTTTATCCCCGTTCTTTGTACATACCGATATCCCTTCAGAAAAAGCATTTATGGCCTTAGGATAATTCTCGACTCCCATATAAGTATATCCAAGTATATTATATGCAAATGCTGTGAGCCTTGCAATATTGTATTTTTTGCTTATTTCTAAGGCTTTGCTGGCATATTCTATACCCATCGCATTATTACCTTTATAGGATGTTGCATTGGCAAGGTTGCAATATATGGCTGCAAGGCCTCTTTCAAATCCAATTCTTTCGGCAAGAGCTTTTGCTCTATTGGCATAGAATAAAGTACTGTCATATTCTCCTGCACTAAATAACGCACCGGCCAATGAATTTAAGGTTTTCGACTTGTTCGTATCTTCTTTTTCACCGGCTAATGCTTTACGCAATGAATCTATTTTATGGCTTTGTGCCAATGCTGTGAACCCAAGCAAGATTAATAAAATAGACAGTATATAACGCTTCATGGTATTTTCTTAAAGGTCTTATAAAAAAGAGGTGTAAAGGCAAATGTATAATAAAATAGGATACAATATATAAGAGTATAATCTCCGTTTATAACAGCGTACATGTCGTTCATCTGTCAATTTCTGCTGTTCGCCACATTTCCGTTTAATAGATGTAATCTCCTGTTAGTATTGTGCCCGATTTAGTGGCTTTTGCAAAAAAAACACAGTAACAAACCTATATCACCCCTCTATTCAAATAATTCTGTTATCATCGCGCTCCTTTAAAAAACCTCTATGAAAAAACTACACACCTTACTTTTAGCGTTCTTGTTTTTGGGAATAACAACCGCTAATGCGCAATACGTTTATAATACACTGGTAAGTTTCTCTGGCACAAGTGGTTCCTATGAAGGGGCGGCGCCGGGAATTGATAATACGGTTGTAGTAACCGGAGGGAAAATATACGGAGTAACAAGAACCGGCGGCGCCAATGGATATGGCGTTATTTTCTCGGTTAATACCAATGGAACGGGCTACACCGACATGCATGATTTCAGCAGTTCGACAAGTGACGGGGAATATCCGGAAGGCGGTTTGACCTTATCATCCGATGGAAGCACCCTATATGGAACAACAACCCAGGGTGGCTTGAATGGGGCAGGGATTCTTTTTTCGATTCCGGTAACGGGAGGCGCGATAACAGACTTACATAATTTTTCCAGCGCAACGGGTGCGACTCCAACAAGCGTATTAACCCTTTCATCCGCAGGAACTATATTGTATGGAACTACTAATGGCGGCGGCACTTCCAATGCAGGAGTTATTTTTTCCTTCACCATTTCAGGAAGTGTCTATACCGATATGCATAATTTCACTCAATCAACCACTGATGGCGGTGGTGGTAATGGAAATAGTGTAATTCTTTCCTTAACGGGAGACAGTTTGTTTGGAATGACATATACAGGGGGGGCAACCAATGGAGGCGTTATTTATTCCTTCCCTACCAATGGGAACACTTCCACCACTATAAATATAATGTACAGCTTTCCAAAGTTCAGCAGTACAATCGGGTTTTGGCCTCAAACAGGTTTAGTTCTTGACCCATCCGGAAAAACATTATACGGCACAACTACTTCAGGAGGTAATAACGGAAGCAACTCACAAGGCGAACTTTTCTCGTTTAATATTGCCACAAGCACCTTAACGGACCTGTATGATTTTGGTAATTATCAACCGGGTGGAGCAAATCCTTATGGTTCGATGGTGCTTTCGAGCGGTCAATTATATGGAATGACAAACGTATATTCCGGAGGCAAAGGAACCATATATACCATTCCTGCAGCAGGCGGTACTATGACGGTATTACACCAGTTTAACGGTGCTACATCTTCCAATGGCCAAACCCCTTATGGAAGTTTAACTCTTTCAGGTGGCGTATTTTATGGTACCACCCAAAATGGAGGGGTAAACAGCGATGGAGTTGTTTTTGCCATGGGGCCTTGCACGTTAACAACAAGCGCCAGCGCAACCACCAATGAAACATGCAACGGAGGAAATACTGGCAGCGTATCAGTAACCCCAAGTAATGGAACTTCACCCTATACTTATTTATGGTCCAACTCTGCAACCACTTCAAGTATCAGTAGTTTAACTGCAGCTACCTATACTGTCACTATGCAAGATGCAAACGGTTGTTCGGCTACTGCAAGCGCTACCGTTTCCCAACCTGCTGTAATAACCCCGGTAATCACATCCAGCAACGGTACAACATTTTGTTCAGGAAATTCATCAACGTTGTCAGCTTCCTTACCCTATGGAGGTACCAATTACGGGCTTCAGTTCAACGGGTCAAATACCTATGGTACTGTTCCCGAAGCGTCTGACCTTGATTTCGGAACTTCAACCAACTTTACCATTCAGGGATGGATTAATTTTACGGCAAGCCAAAGCAACTATGCCGGATTATGTGTAAAAGCCGATATCGGAGGCGGCGCACCTTACTGGCAATTGGTGATTGTTAATAATGAAATTGCCGCAGAAATTAATGACGGCAGCAATTTGGGAATCTTCGGAACCACTACACTGAATGACGGTAACTGGCACAATGTTGCCCTGACGGTGAACCGTTCCGCACAAACTGCAATTCTTTATGTGGATGGAGTTGCCCAGACAACAGTTACAAATTCAATTTTTGCAGGTAATTTAACAAGCACCGGCCAGGTATTTTTTGGGAAAGAAAGGACGGGTGGCATTTATTACAACGGAAAAGAAGATGAATTCCGTATTTGGAATACTGCTTTAAGCCAGTCGCAAATTGCAGCCAATATGAACACTACCGTTCCGACAAACTCAGCCAATTTAGTTGCTTATTATAAAATGGACGAAGGCACCGGAAGCACAACAGCCGATGCAACCGGAAACGGAAACACCTGCACATTGTTTAATTCCCCAACATGGATAACTCCCGGAGCCCCTCTTACCGGTGGCGGTTCTTATACTTATTCATGGTCAAATAGCGCTACCACATCAAGTATATCGGTATCCACTTCCAATACCTATTCAGTAACAGTTTCGCAAGGTGGTTGCAGTGGAACAGCGAGTACTGCAATTAACGTTACTACCATATCAGCCAATGCATCTGTAACAGCAAATGTATTATGCAACGGCGGAAATAATGGAAGTGCACAAGCAGCCCCAAGCGGAGGAGCTTCACCTTATACCTATGCCTGGCAAGGCGGAGCAACCACATCAAGCATTTCAGCTAAAACGGCAGGTACCTATACACTAACTGTTCATGATAATAATGGTTGCAGTGGAACAGGAACCGTAACTATTACCCAACCTGCTTCAGCCCTTGCTACCAATGCCAGTGTAACTGCCAATGCAGCTTGTAACGGAAATAACGGTACAGCTCAATCAGCCCCGACAGGCGGAACATCACCGTATACCTATACATGGAGCAATAGTGCAACAACATCCAGCATAACGGCTACAGCAGGAACCTATACTGTTACTGTGCAAGACAACAACAGTTGTTCCGCAACCGGAAGTGTAACAATTACCCAACCCGCTGCAATTGCCCCGGTAATTTCATCAAGCAACGGAACTACATTCTGTTCAGGTGGCTCAACTACACTTTCAACACAATATTCTTCCGGCACCAATTACGGACTTCAATTTAACGGTTCAAATACATACGGTAATATTCCGGAAGCGGCTGACCTTGATTTTGGAACCTCGACTGATTATACCGTTCAGGGCTGGGTCAACTTTACCGCCAATGAATCAAGTTTTGTCGGGTTGTGCGTAAAGGCGCAAATTGGTGGCGGATATCCTTACTGGCAATTGGCAATATATCAAAACTATCTGGTTGGAGAAATAAATTCTTCGGGTACTGATGTATACTCTGGTACGTCCGGACCGGCATTAAATGATGGTAACTGGCACAATGTAGCTATGACGGTAAAACGTTCTACAAATACCATGGTACTCTATGTAGATGGATCTGTGATTAATACTATAGTGAATTCCCAATTAGGTGCAAACGTTACAAGCACCGGTCCGGTATATTTGGGAGTAGAAAGGGGTAAATCAAATTTTTATAATGGAAAAGAAGATGAGTTCAGGATTTTTAATCAGGCATTAAGCCAGGCGCAGATTGCAGCAAATATGAATACTACCATTCCTGCAAATACAACAGGGCTGGTTGCTTATTATAGAATGGACGAAGGTTCTGGTTCCACTACGGCCGATTTAACCGGAAATGGAAATACCTGCACATTGATGAATTCTCCGGCATGGATTACTTCAACAGCTCCTATAAGCGGTTATGGTGCCTATACCTATTCATGGTCTAATAGTGCAACCACTTCCAGTGTTTCGGTTACCACAAGCAATACATATTCTGTAACTGTTTCCTTGGGTGGATGCAGCGGAACCGCGAATACAGTAATTAATGTAACAAACGTATCAGCCAATGCAACTGTAACTGCCAATGTACTTTGCAATGGTGGCACAGGAACAGCGCAAGCAGCCCCAACAGGAGGTTCTGCACCATATACATACGCATGGAGCAACAGTGCAACAACATCAAGCATTACTGCTACCGCAGGAACATATACGTTAACTGTACACGATAATAGTGGTTGCAGCGGAACTGCGAGTGTTACGATTACACAACCAGCGTCTGCTCTTTTAGCCAATGCATCTGTAACTGCCAATGTACTTTGCAATGGTGGCACGGGAACGGCCCAAGCTGCACCAACAGGCGGAACTTCACCTTATACTTATTCATGGAGCAACAGTGCCACTACATCAAGCATTACTGCTACCGCAGGCACCTATACGTTAACAGTACAGGATAATCATAGTTGTTCTGCAACAGGAACGGTAACGATTACCCAGCCTTCCTCCCTTGCTGTAAATGCTTCGGTTACTGCAAATGTACTTTGCAATGGTGGTAATGGTACTGCCCAAGCTGCACCTACAGGCGGAACTTCCCCTTATACCTATTCATGGAGCAACAGTGCAACTACATCCAGTATTACCGCTACCGCAGGAACATATACGTTAACCGTTCAGGATAATCATGGTTGTTCTGCTACCGGAAGTGTAACAATTACCCAACCGGCATCGGCACTTGCATCCAATGCAACCGTAACCGCCAACGTACTTTGCAATGGTGGCACAGGAACGGCCCAAGCTGCCCCAACAGGAGGAACTTCTCCTTATACTTATTCATGGAGCAACAGTGCTACAACATCAAGCATTACAGCTACCGCGGGAACATACACGTTAACCGTTCAGGATAATCATGGGTGTTCTGCAACAGGAAGTGTAACAATTACCCAACCGGCTTCACTGGCTTTAGGTGGAGGCAGCATTAATGTTGATGCAACGGTAGTTGGCGGGTCCGGCGGACAAAACTTTACTATTACAACCACGCATGCCAATGAGCTTATACTTGTAGCCTATGATGGTTTTGGGCCATTATCCAGTGCTGCGGGAACTGTAACCGTGAATGGAAATAATGCGACATATATTAATGGAGTAAACAATGCGAGTGCAAACAGCGAAGTGTGGGCCTATGCGGCACCAACGGCAGGAACATATACTGTTAACTGTTCGGAATCGGGCTTTACAACATGGGTTTACTACAATAATATGGCCCAGGCTATTTATGAGCCGGGAGCATCTTTAACCCTGGGTAATATTATAAATAGCACAACAGGAACAGGAACGGGTGTTACTTCGTTTGGAACAGCTATTACGGTAGCAAGTAATAACACCTATGAATTTGGAAACTTCAGTTTTGAACAAACCAGCGGCACCGAAAACGGAAACCCCACCTTCACCGGCATAGGTAACTCAACCCAACAGAACGTAGGACAATGCTGTTATCAGTGGGATAATGTTGAAATAGGCGGTTCATCGTTAACGGCTGGAACTTATACCATAACAGGAGCAGATACATATACCGGTAGCGGAGCCACCACGCTTGTTGCCATTCAGCCAACAGCCTTAGCCGGAATAACCGTTAACAGCAATGCGACTGCCTGCTCCAATTCCGGCAGTGCAACAGCAAATGTCGGTGGGGGAACAACCCCTTATACCTATAGCTGGACTCCCGGTGGAAATACAAATGCCACAGCAACAGGATTAACCGCTAATACGTATACTGTAACTGTTATTGATGCGCACAATTGTTCTGCAACTGGCAGTGTTACAATAACCGCTCCGGCAGCCTTGGTATCTAATGCAACCGTTACAGCTAATGTACTTTGCAATGGCGGCAACGGAACGGCGCAATCAGCCCCAACAGGAGGTTCTGCACCATATACATACGCATGGAGCAACAGTGCAACAACATCAAGCATTACCGCTACCGCCGGAACATATGCGTTAACCGTGCATGATAACAGCGGTTGCAGTGCAACTGGAAGTGTTACCATCACCCAACCTGCATCTGCACTCTTAGCCAATGCTACAGTTACCACCAATGTACTCTGCAATGGTGGTACGGGAACAGCCCAAGCTGCCCCAACAGGCGGAACATCTCCTTATACATATTCATGGAGCAACAGTGCAACAACATCAAGCATCACTGGTACCGCAGGAACATATACGTTAACCGTTCAGGATAATCATGGTTGTTCTTCAACAGGAACGGTGACCATCACCCAGCCTGCAGCCGCACTTGCATCCAATGCAACCGTAACTGCCAATGTACTCTGCAATGGTGGCACGGGAACGGCCCAATCTGCCCCAACAGGCGGAACATCTCCTTATACATATTCATGGAGCAACAGTGCTACTACATCCAGCATTACTGCTACCGCAGGAACATACACCCTAACAGTTCAGGATAATCATGGTTGTTCTGCAACCGGAAGTGTAACCATCACCCAGCCTGCAGCAGCCTTGGCATCCAATGCCAGTGTAACCGCCAACGTATTATGTAACGGAGGCACCGGAACGGCACAGTCAGCCCCGACAGGCGGAACTTCACCATATACCTATAGCTGGAGCGACGGGGCAACCACTT
The DNA here is from genome assembly GCA_903916255.1 of uncultured Bacteroidota bacterium. Lineage (GTDB taxonomy): Bacteria > Bacteroidota > Bacteroidia > JABEUT01 > JABEUT01 > JABEUT01. The sequence continues at coordinate 844 of CAIWVW010000025.1, read as the reverse complement.
CGGGCATCACCGAGACCGCAGGCACATACACATTAACGGTAAGCGACAACAACGGCTGTTCTTCCACAGGCAGTGTGACCATCACCCAGCCTGCAGCAGCCCTTGCATCCAATGCCAGTGTAACCGCCAATGTACTCTGTAACGGAGGCACGGGAACGGCACAGTCAGCCCCGACAGGCGGAACTTCACCTTATACCTATTCATGGAGCAACAGTGCTACTACATCCAGCATCACTGCTACCGCAGGAACATACACCCTAACAGTTCAGGATAATCATGGTTGTTCTTCAACAGGAACGGTGACCATCACCCAACCTGCATCCGCGCTTGCTGCCAATGCATCTGTAACCGCCAATGTATTATGCAACGGAGGAACGGGAACGGCCCAATCTGCACCAACAGGCGGAACTTCCCCTTATACTTATTCATGGAGCAACAGTGCTACTACATCCAGCATTACTGCTACCGCAGGGACATACACCCTAACAGTTCAGGATAATCATGGTTGTTCTGCAACAGGAAGTGTAACAATTACCCAACCTGCATCGGCACTTGCATCAAATGCAACTGTCACCGCCAACGTACTTTGCAATGGTGGCACAGGAACAGCCCAAGCTGCCCCAACAGGCGGAACATCTCCTTATACCTATTCATGGAGCAACAGTGCTACAACATCAAGCATTACTGCTACCGCAGGAACCTATACATTAACAGTTCAGGATAATCATGGTTGTTCTGCAACCGGAAGTGTAACAATTACCCAACCTGCATCGGCACTTGCATCAAATGCAACTGTCACCGCCAACGTACTTTGCAATGGTGGCACAGGAACAGCCCAAGCTGC
>CAIWVW010000024.1 GCA_903916255.1 uncultured Bacteroidota bacterium | reverse complement strand
TTGCCGGAGGTTTTATACAGCTTTCCTGCTATTATTATTGTGTGAATCAAGTCACTGCCAAAACTATAGGGTAAATAGTTATAATGCGGAATTGCCGTTGTAAGGAACAAATTAGCCCTGTTTCCGGTTTTAATTGCACCATGGGAATTGCTTATTCCCATTGCATACGCTGAATTGATTGTTGCCGCATTGATGGCTTCTTCCGGAAGCATTTTCATTTTTACACATGCCAGTGAAACTACGAATGCCATTTTCCCGGATGGGGATGAACCGGGGTTGTAATCAGATGCAAGCGCAACCGGCAAACCTGCATCTATCATTTTACGCGCAGGGGCATATTTCAATCCAAGGAAAAAGGCTGTGGATGGCAATAAAGTAGGCATGGTGCCTGAATCCATCAATGCTTTTATTTCTTCGTCTCCGGTAAATTCGAGATGGTCGACAGAAAGTGCTTTGTTTTTAACGCCCACTTGTATGCCACCGGAATAATCCAGTTCATTGGCATGAATCTTGGGAATGAGGCCATATCGGGCGGCAGCTTTTAAGATAGCATCTGTTTCATCTGGTGTAAAAAATCCGCGGTCGCAAAAGACATCGCAATAATCGGCCAGTTTTTCGTAGCCAATGAAGGGAAGCATTTCATTAATAAGCAAGTCAATATACTCCTGCCTGTTTTGCTTATACTTCAATGGGATGGAATGTGCGCCAAGAAATGTGGCTTTAATGGTCATATCGGTATGATGCTTCAGGCGCTGTATCACTTTCAGCATTTTTAGTTCCCCGTCGAATGATAATCCATACCCGCTTTTAATTTCAACGGCGCCGGTTCCGTTCATCGCCATTTCATGCAAACGTGCCCGTGCACTTTCAAACAATTCATCTTCTGATGCCTTATTCAGTTTCTCCGCCGAATTTAATATGCCTCCTCCCCTTTTGGCAATTTCTTCATAGGTAAGGCCTTTTATCCTGTCCACAAATTCAGTTTCGCGGCTGCCGGCATACACAATATGGGTATGGGAATCGCACCAGGCCGGGAAAGCCATTTGGCCTTCGGCATTTATCACATGGTCGAAATGCAATTCGGAAGGTAATCCTTTGTCCATCTCCCCTACTCCGCTAATTAGGGGCCCATCTATTGAAATCCATCCGCCATCGATGCATGGGAGATTTGCCATTTCCTTCCCCGAAACTTTATCATGATTAGCAGGATTTGCCTGCACAATCGTCTTTATATTTTTAATCAGAATTTTCATACGTATTATTTGCGAAGGGCAAAGATAGCTATCTCATCACCTCAAAAATCGCTAAAATTGCAATCACTAAATACAAATTGCCACATATTCCACAGATTAAAATCTCTCAAAATTTAAAAATCCGTTTCAGAAATCTGTGAAATCTGTGGCAAAATACGCTTGCTTTTTTATGTCCGCTGTAGAACGCACCACTTTATTTGCCGATATTATTGTACCGCTTGCGGTTCCTAACCTTTTCACCTATCGCATTCCCTGGGATTGGAACGATTTGGTACTACAAGGACAACGGGTGGTGATTCAATTTGGCAAGAGCAAGTTTTATGTGGGTGTTATTGCTAAAATACACGACAAAGCGCCTAAAGGATATGAAGCGAAATACATTCAGGATATATTAGATCCAAAACCAATTGTAAACGAAACCCACCTTGCTTTTTGGGATTGGATTGCGACGTATTATATGTGTACTCCGGGTGATGTGATGAATGCCGCTTTGCCTTCCGGCCTGCGCTTTAGCAGCGAAACACGCATTATAAAAAATGAAAGTTTTTCGGTAGAAGAAGTTGCTGAAGATTATTTCACAGAAAAAGAATGGAAACTGGTAGAGGCACTAGAAGTAAAAATTGAGTTAAGCATGGCGGAAACCGCCGATGTGTTGGGAATAAAAAACATTCAGCCGGTTATTCAAAGCCTTATTACTAAAGGTGCGGCACGTGTAATGGAGGAAATGAAAGGCGAGTTCAAACCGAAAAAAGAAAGTTATGTGCGCTTTACTGAAAGCATAACGGAAGACAAATTACAAGGTATTTTTAACCAACTCGAAAAGAAAGCGGTAATCCAGTTGGATATATTGATGAAATATTTGCAACTTTCCGAATGGCATACCAAGAAGCATATCCCTGTTAAGAAAAGTGCGTTGTTAGGTTCTTCAGGAAGTTCGTTGTCATCATTGAATTCACTGGTGAAAAAAAATATTCTGGAAATTTATGAAGCGGAAGTTTCCCGTTTAAAATTATCGGAAGAACGAATATTGGAGACCAATGAACTCTCGCTTATACAACAAGAAGGGCTTGAAAAAATAAATAATTTATTTAAAGAGAAAAATGTTGTTTTGCTGCATGGGGTAACATCCAGCGGCAAAACGGAATTATACATGCAACTGATTGATGATGCAATAAAGCAAAATAAAAAAGTCTTGTATATGTTGCCGGAAATAGCCCTCACGGCTCAATTGGTAAACCGCCTGAAAAAACGCTGGGGAAATAAAGTAGGTGTTTACCATTCCAAATTCGGCGATAATGAACGGGTGGAAATTTGGAATGGTTTAATAAACCCAAATAAAATTGATTATTCCGTTATAGTGGGAACACGCTCTGCTTTGTTTCTTCCATTCTCAAATCTCGGACTTATTATTATTGATGAAGAACATGACAGTTCTTTCAAGCAACAGGACCCTGCACCCCGCTATAATGCACGTGATGCAGCCATTTATCTGGCATCGCTTTGTAATGCAAAAGTAATACTTGGCTCCGCAACTCCATCGGTGGAAACATACCACAATGCAGTATCGGGAAAATTCGGATTGGTGGAATTATTTACCCGCTTTGGCGGTATGGAAATGCCTGAAATAGTTGTTTGCGATTTAAAAGAAGATACGCGGAAAAAGTTGATGAAATCTATGTTCACTCCGCATTTATTAACTTGTGTGGAAGAGGCGTTGAACAATAACGAACAGGTTATTCTTTTCCAGAACAGGCGGGGCTTTGCCAACTTTATAGAATGCCAGGTGTGTGCCAATGTTCCGCAATGCATTCGCTGTGATGTGAGTTTGACTTATCACAAAAAAGCGGATTTACTGCGATGCCATTACTGCGGTTACTCCATACAACTTCCAAAAATTTGCCCTGCTTGCGGAAGCCCGTTAATTTCGACCAAAGGGTTTGGCACAGAAAAGATAGAAGAGGAATTGACAACCTTTTTCCCGAAAGCCCGAACAGCCCGCATGGATTTGGATTCTACACGAAAAAAGAATGCACACACCGAAATCATAAATTCATTTGAAGAACGCAAAGTGGATATATTAGTTGGCACGCAAATGGTAACCAAAGGCCTCGATTTCGACAATGTGAGCATAGTCGGGATACTGAATGCTGATGCGGGTTTATACTTCCCTGATTTCCGTTCGACAGAAAAAACATTCCAGATGCTGGCGCAGGTAAGCGGGCGTGCGGGCAGAAAAAACAAACGTGGCAAAGTAGTTGTGCAGGCTTATAATGTGCACCATCCGGTAATTGCAAGGGTAATGAACAACGACTATATCGGCATGTACTACGACCAGATTGAAGAACGGAAAAACTTTGCTTATCCTCCGTTTACTCGCCTGATTGAAATAACCCTTAGCCACAAGAGCCAAATGGATTTGGATGCGATGTCGCCCATACTTGCAGAAGCATTGAAAAAACGTTTTGGCATTGACCGCGTTTTAGGCCCGGAATACCCACTTGTTACTAAAGTGCAGAATTTTTATCAGAAAAAAATATTATTGAAGATTGAACGGGAGAAATATTCCCTTCAAATGAAAAATATGGTAGTTGATTCTATCAATGTATTTTTGAAAAAAGGGAAGGACTATGCGAAAGTCAGGATTAAGATTGATGTGGACCCGCAGTAGATTCTTCTCAACACAAAGGCCACAGAGAAAAATGAGTTTCAAAAAGAAAATGCACCATATATTTTTCGTCAGAACAAATTGAATTTTCTCTGTGAAACTCTGAAAACTCCGTGAACTCTGTGTTGAAAATAGGTCCTTACTTTGCTTCTATATATTCCAATATCCCTTCAAAATACGCTTCTGCCACTAATTTTAACCGATCCGAATTTGGGGTAGTGAGCAAAATACATTCTTGAGCATTATCCTGGTATAGCGGTTCACCATAAACCAACGGGCCTTTGATAAGCCGTGTAAGCGCCAAATCTCGGGAATAGACGCCTTTTGCGGGAGTTGATAGACATCGTTCTGAAAGATAGGTAGCATCTTCTTTTCCCGCCAACGGCACATTTAATTTGGAGGAAATATTTTTTGCGACGGCAGAAGAAAGGTTAACAGAATTTTCAATATCGGGGCTTAATAATAACCGCAGAAAATTTAATCGTCCGGCCAATGTTTTTAAATCCTCGGATGTTGTGCAACCGGGCACAAAAGCCATCACGAAATCCTTATCGGTAGTATGATTCCAGCCGGTGTTCTTTTCATTTACGTTGTAATGGATTATGACCGTAATATCGGGCTGAAATGCATTAATTTTTTTTGCCCGCGCAGCCATATCTATCGAACTGAAAACGTCTGTAAACAAAACTTTATCGGGTAAATGTTCATTCAAGGCATGCAACGCTTTTTCAGAAAGGAGATTATTTTTCCGCAAACTGTCGAGATAGGTTTTGTTTTTTATTTTTTCCTTCCATTCAAAAAAGCTTATTCCTAATGAAGAGATGCCGGTATCAGGCCTTGTAAGCATAACTTGTGCACCCATACTATCCAACTTATGCTTCAAAATCATGGCGGTAAAAAAGGATAAATTGCCTTCCACCAACTGAATTTTTTTGGTGCTGTCAATGTTCAATGTCATGCATCTGCTTTCCGTTTCACCCATGTGATAAGCCCCTCCAATATGGCCCGGGTCAATGGCTATTTTCATACCTTTGAGCGAATGGGGCGAGCTCCTTTCCTTTATAGAATCCCTATTCAGGTAAAATTGCAAACTGTCTTTTTTATCTATTAAAAGTTTCTTCAGTTCCGGCTCGGAAATTGTGCTGATTACATGCGACAGCACACTCACCTCAACCCAGTTCAGTTTTATTTCGAGCACGGAAGAGTTTCCATCAAAAATTGAAATCCCGGTTTCGTTTATCCTTACAAAGTCCTTTACTTTATGGTCTTTGGAGAAATAGGTTTCCAGCTTTTTAGTATAATATTCTTGCTGATTTTGCGCAAATGAGGAAAAAGTTATAAAGTTTATAAAGCAAAAAGTAAACACGAACTTTATAAACTTTATAACTTTACGGACTTTATAAACTGAATGTACGCTATCAGGGATACCGATTTTTCTTCCGAATGGAAGTTTACTATGAGCAGAAGCAGTGGTAAAGGCGGTCAAAATGTGAATAAATTATCTACGAAGGTAGAACTTCATTTTGATTATTTGAACTCCAACTTGCTAGCCGCTGAACAAAAAGAGTTGGTTGCCAAAAAACTGGGCGGGTTTATCAATAAAGAAGGTATCCTGAAAATAGTATCACAGGAGGACCGCAGCCAGCTTTTAAACAAACGGAATACGATTGAGAAATTTTATGAACTGCTTGAAAAGGCATTTAAAAAGAAAAAGAAACGCATCCCAACCAAGCGCAGCAAACAAAGTAAAGAAAAGAGGTTAAAAGCCAAGAAAATTAATTCTGAAAAGAAGAAAACGCGCTCCAACAAAGGCTTTTAACCATACCATGAGATTCCTCACATACGCTTAAAATTATCTTTCTTAAATTTGCCCAAATTTCAACCCTTATGTATATACAACAGATTTATACCGGATGCCTTGCACAGGCTGCGTACTATATAGAATCGGAAGGAGAAGCTGCCATTATCGACCCTTTGCGCGATATACAGGCTTACCTTGATATTGCTACTGCAAGAAATGCTAAAATCAAATATATTTTTGAAACCCACTTTCATGCCGATTTTGTTTCCGGGCATATAGATATTGCTAAAAAAACGGGGGCGAAAATTGTTTACGGGCCTACAGCAAAGGCATCGTATGATATTATCATCGGAACGGATGGAGAGGAATTTCCATTGGGGAATGAAAAAATACAACTCATTCACACACCCGGGCATACGAAGGAATCCAGTTGCTTTTTGGCAAAAGACGCAACCGGAAAAACATACGCTATTTTCTCCGGAGATACTTTGTTTGTGGGCGATGTGGGCCGTGTTGACCTGGCCGCAAATGAAACATTGACTACAAAGGACCTTGCAAATATGATGTATGATTCGGTTGAAAAACTTAAAAAACTATCGGATGATGTAGTTGTATATCCCGGTCATGGTGCGGGTTCTGCATGCGGCAAGAATATTGGCAAGGAAACCACCACCACTATTGGCGAACAACGTAAAAACAACTATGCCCTTCAGCCTATGGACCGTGAAACATTTGTAAATACAATGGTTTCAGGATTACCTACTCCTCCCAAATATTTCTTTATGGACGCCAAAATAAACCGTGCAGGCTATGAAGATGATATGGACACACTTTTGGGTCATAATGTAAAAGCGCTTTCCGTAGATAATTTTATCCTGGAAAAAGAATCAGGTGCTTTAATTTTGGATACCCGTATGCCGATGGAGTATGCCCAAGGCCATGTTCCCGAATCCCTTAATATTGGACTGAATGGTGATTTTGCAGTTTGGGTGGGAACCATTATCGATAATGTTCCGCTTATTTTGGTTTGCGATGAAGGCAAGGAAAAAGAATCTGTTTTGCGACTTGGAAGAGTTGGTTACGATAAAGTAAAAGGCTTTTTGAAAGGAGGAGTTAATGCATGGAAAGAAGCGGGTTTGCCTGTATCTTCAATCCATTCCATTACCGCAGAAGAATTTGCCAAACAAATTGAAAAAGGGAATGCACAACCTTTGGATGTACGGAATGATGGCGAAGTTGCGAATGGCATGGTGAAAGATGCTATTACCATTCCGCTTGGGAAACTGGCAGAAAAGTTAAATACGCTCGATAAAAATGCGCATTATTATGTTTATTGCGCAGGCGGTTACCGCTCCATGATTGGTTCTTCAATATTGGAAAAGAATGGATTTAAAAACCTTACCAATGTGGAAGGCGGCATAAATGCTATTAAGAAAACCAATGCCCCGATAGAAGTTCCGGTGATAGCTTAATCAGCCCTCGAAAGTAAAGGACAACAAATAGGTTTTTGAATACAACCCGTTTATGGATTGGGTGTAGACACTATTATCGGGAATTATAAGGTTTCTCAACCCTTGAGATACTTTCAGTTCAAGTCCGAATTTAAAATAAGGCAAGTAAAACTCTATACCTCCGCCTGCTTCATAATACCAGTCATTTGGCTGGATACGTACTGTAGCTTTGGCGCCCGCCAGTGTCTGGTTAACATCTTTTTGCGAGGCCAAATCCCTTGCAAATTTACCGCCTGCCAATACATAGGCTTCAAAGTTATTCAGCCGTTTTGAAATCAGTTTTAAATCCAGCGGAAAGTTAAGAAACACAGATTGTATATCCTTCTTAACAGAGAACGTGTCGATATTACTTAAAAAATTATATTCTATTTGTCGGTCGGAAAAGCCTAATGAAGGTACAAAACGCAGCTTCAGGTAACGGGTTATGGAAAGTTCGGTAACAATACCTAAATCGAAACCTACCTGTGGAACAGAACGAATAGATTTCAGGGTATCGAAATATCGCGGGTCTCCCAATTTAGGTGAAGGGTTAATATAGAAGCTTGTGGTATTGATACCGATAATAAACCCAAAGTGATAATGTGCATGTGTATATGCCGGAAGGTTAATAGTTTGCTGGCTTTCTGCCTCTGCTGAAAATAAAATTCCGATTAGAAATGCCACCTTTTTTAAAGGATGGTTCCGTTTAAAAAATGATAAAAAGAATGAGCGGTTTATGCCAAACATGTCTGTAAATAACGGTTAGAGTAGTTTTTTATTTCCCGGCTTCTTCTTTTTTAGCAATATAAATTGTGGTAACGCCCAAAGTTAATGGAATAGATTGAGTATTTGTAAACCCTGCTTTTATTAATTCGGCTTCAAATTTCTTACCCGACGGAAATGCCGCCACGGACTTGTTCAGGTAATCGTATGCTTTATTTTCAGAGAACACACCTCCTATAGTGGGGCATATTTTTGTCATAAATACTTTATAGGGTTTTCTGAAAAGACCCTTTGATGGCTCTGATGCCTCCAATATCAAGACACGGCCACCGGGCTTTAACACCCTGCACATCTCCGATAAGCCTTTGTTCAGGTTTTCAAAATTACGCACCCCAAAAGCCGAGCTGGCAATATCAAAACTATTATCGGCAAATGGCAAATTCTCGCTATCGGCTTCCAGTAATTCTATTTTAGCAGATAGCCCCTTTTGCTTCACTTTTTCACGGCCTATTTCAAGCATTTTTTCGGCTATATCGATGCCGGTTATTTTGGAAGGAGCTAATTTCATGAACTCAATAGCAAAATCGCCCGTGCCGGTAGCAATATCCAATATGGTATCATGCGGATATTTTTTCATCAGGTTGACGGCTTTCCTCCTCCATAAAACATCAATACGCATGGTGAGCAGCCGATTCATAAAATCATACCTGCCCGCAATGGTATTGAACATTTTCTTAACCTGTTCCTTCTTTCCAAGGTTCAGGTCATCGTATGGTATTATGGGTGTAGCAGCGCTCATTTGGTTCCATTCATAAATTGCATGGCTTCTTCCAGCAATTGCTTTTTATCTACCGGAACAACGCCTGTTTTTTCACATACTTGTCCGCCTGCCAGATTGGACAAGAATGCCATTTCCACGGGTGGTAAATTAAGCGCGCAACACAATGCAGCAATACTTACTACCGTATCTCCCGCACCGGAAACATCCGATATTTTGCGGATATGCGCCGGAACCAGTTTCTTTTCTTTATCCGAATTGATAAATACCCCATGCTCGGACAAGGTAACAAGCACATTGGCTATTTTCTGGCTTTTACGGAGCTGTTCGGTAACGGCTTGCACCTGTTTAAAATCTCCGGCTTGTACCTCTACTTTCAACCCTTCACGCAATTCTTTCAAATTTGGTTTGAATAAGGTAACTTCATTGTAGTCGGTGAAGTTTCTCTTTTTGGGGTCGACTACAGTAGGGATTTTATTTTTCTTAGCTAATGCAGTCACTTTTTTAATTAGTTCGGGAGAAATAACACCTTTGTCGTAATCTTCAAAAATGATGACATCCGCTTTTCCGGCTTTTATAAATTTTTCTATTTGTTCCAAAAGTTTCTTGGTCAGTTTTTCGCCAATGAATTCATCCGTTTCATCATCAATCCTAACAATGTGATGATTGCTGCTGATGATACGGGTTTTCGTGGTAGTAGGGCGGTCTTCTGAAAGAAGAATGCCTTCGGTCGGTAGTTTCTTTTCCTTTAAAATTCTAACCAATTTCTCACCATTGGAATCAGCACCAATTACGCCGCATAAAATGGGTGTTGCGCCCATAGCCTGTATGTTTATTGCCACATTCGCGGCACCACCCATACGGCTTTCCTTTTTACTTACCGCAACAATCGGAACAGGCGCTTCCGGCGATATGCGGCTTACATCTCCCCAGTAGTAAACATCCACCATAAGGTCTCCTATAATGAGGACCTTCAACGTATTGAATGAATCGAATATTTCTTTTAAGTTTTTAAAGTTCATAAAGTTCGTAAAGTTCATAAAGTTTTTAAAATCCATAAAGCTTTCCTTTCAACTTTATGAACTTTAAAAACTTTTTACTGCAATAGTGCGAGTGCTTCTTTTATTCTTTTTAAGGCTTCCACTAAAATATCTTCTGCTGCCGAGTATGAAAAGCGCAGGTAATTATCATTTCCGAAAGCGGCTCCGGGAACTAATGCCACACGGCCCTTATCCAGTAAAAAGTAACAAAGGTCGGTTGCATTTTTAATCAGCGTTCCGTCATATGATTTCCCGATATAATAGGTAATATCAGGGAATATGTAAAATGCGCCATCCGGAATATTTGCTTTAATTCCGGGAATATCTTTCATCAATTGCAAAACCCTGTCTCTGCGCTTTTTGAAAATATCCCTCATGCCATACGTAGCAGAGGGGTCAAGCAGCACTGCCGTGTATGCTGCTTTTTGGGCAATGGAACAGGTGGCGGATGTAATTTGCCCTTGGATTTTATCGCAGGCTTTGGCAATTTCTTTTGGCGCGCCAAGGTAACCAACCCTCCAGCCCGTCATTGCAAATGCTTTTGAAAGGCCATTTACAGTGATAACTCTATCCTTAATGGAAGCGATAGTACCAATACTAAAATGCTGTCCAATAAAATTAATGTGTTCATATATTTCATCCGAGATAATGTAAATGCCGGGTGCAGCGGCAAATACGGCTGCAATTTCCTCCAATTCCTGTTGGTTGTAAACCGAACCGGAAGGGTTGCAGGGCGAACTGAAAATCATCAGTTTGGTGCGGGGTGTAATGGCCTTTTTTAACTGGCTTGCCGTTACTTTAAAATCGTTTTCAATTCCCGCATCTACAATTACAGGCTTGCCTTCCGCAAGTTTTATAATTTCAATATAGCTTACCCAATATGGGGAAGGCACTAAAACTTCATCACCCGGATTTATAATGCTTAATACCGCATTAGCGATGGATTGTTTTGCTCCTGTGGATACTACAATATGTTCTGCATCAAAATCAAGGTTATTATCGCGTTTAAATTTTTTGGCAATAGCCTGACGCAACTCTAAATATCCGGAAACAGGGGTATAATGGCTGAAATCATCATCAATGGCTTTTTTAGCCGCCTCTTTAATAACATCAGGTGTAGGGAAATCAGGCTCGCCAAGGCTTAGGTTGATAATATCTATTCCCTGGGCTTTCAGCTCCCGGCTGCGCCTTGTCATGGCTAAGGTTTGAGACTCCGAAAGACTTGCAAGGCGCGATGAAAGAGTTTGCATCATAATATGATTACTTGTATAAAGGCTTGCAAAGCTATTAAATTATGAATTAATGGCGGTTGAGTTGCCTTAGCTTACTCCTTATTGCCATCTGCAAGGCGATATTCTTTGATTTATTGCAGGGATACCCAATAGTATGGTGGCATAAACTATCTACGTTCATCTATATGATTATTATCATATACCTATTATGAGGGCTGTCATTTCCCTAACCTGTGATTTCACTCACTTTTGTCTTACCATAAATCAATTAATACAAAATTAATATGAAAAGAAAAAAAACACTCATTCTGCTGATGAGTATAGCTACGCTATCAGTAGGATTAGTAAATACGGCTAAGGCGCAGTTAGATTCAAATTCCATCAAAGAGGCGCCAAATTCACCGCAAGGTGGTCAGGAAAAAATGTTGCTTGCGGGAGAAATTACTACCGAGTGGCAATCGGCCAGGATTAATTCTGCTACCAATGGCTCCATTACATCACCTGTGCAACGGTTTAATAGTTTTGGCATACAGAATCCAAGCTATCCATTTGATGCAGCGCCTTTAGGCATAATGTTGATGCCTTTAATAAAAGTAAACAACAGCCTTTTCTTCGATTGCCAGGTTGGTTGGGATGTTACTGGAGGTGTAAGCCTTAATGAAGCCATTGCCTATTACAGGGTTGCCCCCATGTGTTACGCATTTGCAGGGTTTGTGCCAATAAGAACAGGCCTTTATGAAGGAATCATGGATGATTTTACGAACCGATTTTGTTCAACTCCTATCGGAATGGGTATTGCCGCGGCACCGCAATGTGCTGTCGGTATTCAAGGCGGCATACAGGCAGGTTATTCCAAATTAAACTACCAACTGTATGTGGCAAATGGACCGCAATTAGATACAACCGGCGGGCCGACAGGTTCAATTACATATAGTAATCCATGGGCCAATAACCTAAGCAAGGCTGTTGGCGGTTCCATCGGATTTCTTCCGCTTTCAAATTCAAACCTTGAAATAGGCCTTTCAGGCCAATATGACCCGAACATTGTTAATCAGAATGACCCTTATACGGTTGGTAATATCAAGACAACCTCTGTTGTTGCCTACTTAAACTATTTCCATGTATTTAATCCAATAATGGTGCGTGTTCAGGGACAATATGAAAATACAGTGGTTCAGGATTTCAATCAATATACTAAAGCAGGTGACTCTACCGCAACCGCAATTCCCACGTTTGATAACCGCACCAGCGGATGGTATGCAGGTTTAACACTTCGTGCAAGCGGTTCCAGCCATACTTTTTTAAGTAATCTGGAATTGGGTGGAAGATTAGGACAATTAACAGTTCCAAAAAATAATCCCTGGGGTACAGGAAACATAAGCCAGACAACTATCTGCCTTACTTACTGGGTTACTTGGAAAACACCAATCAATATATCCTATGATATATATACGCCGGCGAGCATTCCACAACCCAACGGACCTGCTACTAACCTGCCTACTTTAAATTCTTTAACAGTAAGGGGAATGTGGTTCTTCTAATCCAATAAATGAATACTAACGAATTAATTATAAAAACTATGAAATATTCAATAAGAAACAAAGCCTTACTAGCAGCCTTAACAATAGGGTCAGCCATAGTAATAGGAATGAATGCCTGCAAGGTTCCGGACAGTATTGCCGCTAAATCAGGCGCACAATTGTGGGGAGAAAACTGCAACCGTTGCCATAATGCTCCCGACCCGCATACATTCAGTGATGACCAATGGGATGCAGCCACCGAACACATGCGCCAGAAAGCATTATTAACAGATATGGAAATTACCAAAATCAGGATTTTCCTGAAGACAGCCAATAAATAATACTAACCAACATTTAAATAAAAAAGTGCGAATCAATGATTCGCACTTTTTTATTTAATGCCGATAAAACATTAAACAGCTTTTGTCCTGATTCTTGCAACTGCAATAAGCAATCCACCGGCCAATAATAGAAGGCCGGCTCCCCACAGGTACCATGCAAATAAAGGGCTGCCTGCAATAAATATGGTGCCAAGTCCCTGCAGCATCAGCAATGTTTCATTTATAAGAACAGCAAGGGTGAACACTAATAATGCAAAGCGGGTAAACATGCTTTGGGTATCCAAAAATCCTTTCTGGGCAAAATAAGCAATGATGAACAGGGTTACGAAACCTAAGAAAACGAGGTGCAGAAAACACATTATCATAGGGCGGTTACCAAATACCAATATATTGATAGAATCAATAAGGGTGAGGCTTTGCAGGAATATTTTCGCTAAAAACGCACTGATGGAGAATATTGCCATATAGCGGATAACAGGTTTAATCATTTTAAACTCCCGAATAAGCAATGGCGCCGAAATGATGAACCACGCCAATGTTGCTAAAAGGAGGACACAGCCAATAACAGACATGGCATAAAACACCGGAGTGGTTTTGTGCCATAAAAACGTAAGAAACATGGAAGGCAGGATAGACAGGCAAAGCAAAACAGCAAACCTGTGAATCCTTTTCCTCGCATTTTCCTGCGTGGTGGAAACAACCTTATTGTAAATTAACGCAAATACTGCCAGCGTAAAAAAACCATTATACTGCAAATGCAGGTATCCGAACAATGCATCGCGGTAAAGGATTGCATTCAGCGATTTTACCGAAAATAAATAAGCCAGCATTAATGCGCCGAATGACGATAGTACTAAGCAGCTGACAGCGGATATGGAAAGTAATTTTACAGTCCGGCTTGTAGTAGTTTTCAGAATATCTTTTATAAACACACCTGAAAAAATATAGGTAACTACAATATATATAACAGACACATACTCTGAAATAGTTTTGCAGCTTTCGAATGGGGAAGTAATAAGTATCGCCCAACTGCAAGCCAATATGGCTCCCAGCAGAAACTGATACATCTTTTTTTGGTATAGTGACCCGGGAAGTTCATATATCAAGAGTGTAAGTAAAGCAAGGGCAACCCAACCGCTGAATGCAAAATGGCCGTGTGTATCTACCAAACGGTTGTAGTCAATCCAAGGCAAATCGAAAATCATTTTGCTCCGCATTAATACCCCCAACAAGGCTACAATGCAAAGATTCGCGATGGAAAGATTAATCCATATTCTGTTTTTGTTCCTCACAATTCAAGCATGAATTTTAAGGGTTAAAATTACGCCTTTAAACCACCGGCCAGACATTGCTTTATATGATAAGAATCACATAAGGTGTGTGATTGTAGTCATAGTTTCCAACCCGTTATCGGGCGACTTTTGAATCCTGAAACAGTAACTCTAATCACATAGATACCCTAAAATATGAAAACTATATTTTTAAAACGGGTTCCACTTCTTTTTGGTTTAATAAGCGGAACTATTTTCCTGATGTCATATACAGAAATTGAAATCCAGGCTAAAGCCCCTTGGGTAGCCCCGGCATCGGCCGATACCATTAAGAACCCGTTAAAAGGAAAAGCAGATGCTATTGCAGCCGGCAAAAAAATTTATGGAACCTATTGCAATGTTTGCCATGGCGACAAAGGCAAAGGAAATGGGATTGCGGCAGCAGGCCTCAACCCTAAACCGGCTGACCATACTTCCGCTAAATTCCAGGCGCAAAGCGATGGCGCCATTTATTGGAAACTAACCACTGGCAGGGCTCCTATGGCGAGTTATGAAAAAACACTTACCGTAACCCAACGCTGGCAAGTTATAGACTTTATGCGTACTTTAAAATAACCCTACTTCATTAAATTTACTACTAAAACATACAAATATGAAACGCAGCATCGCATTAATCACCGCACCCCTGATGATATTTTTCTTCATCGGTTGCAACTCCGGTAATCAGGCTAATAGTACTGCCGATAATTCAGCTACTGCTAAAAAGGATTCTGCAAAGCCGGATAAGGGCCTGGGGAAATTCACAAGCGTTCCGCTTACACATCCGCTGGATACAAGTATGATTGCCCGTGGTACACCGATTTATGATTCCCGCTGCATTTCATGCCATAAGCTTACCGATGAAAAATTGGTTGGCCCCGGTTGGAAAGGTGTTACCGACCGCAGGACTCCTGAATGGATTATGAATTTTATCACCAATACCAATGTGATGCTCGACAGCGATTTGGTTGCCCAGCAATTAATGGTTACCTGCGTGGCACGTATGCCTAACCAAAACCTAAGCGATGACCAGGCACGCGCCATATTGGAATTCATGCGAAAAAATGATGGCAAAAAATAAGATTTTTAAGGGGTGCCCCTGGCACTCAGCCTCCCCCCGAAAAAGAGTCCGCTTTATAGCGGACTTTTTTATTGCAGTTTTTTAATTTGAAATGCAACACTTTTTCACGGAATTTAAGGTGTTGGAAGTGATTATTATTGATTGATAATTAATAGATTCCAACAAAATATTGGTTTTTTGTCCAGTGTTGCATTTCATTCTTATCAGGCAAATGTGTAACATTTATAATGCGAAACCATTTACATTATGCAGGGACAAATAAATTGGCGTTATTTTGCAGTTACAACCTCATTTAAAAAGTGTTTAAAAAGATAGTAGATATTATCAGGCTTTCCCTGAATGGGCAAGAGCAAGATTACACCATTGGAAGCATCCGCAGGGCGGTAATATTACTTGCCATTCCTATGATTTTGGAGTTAAGTTTGGAGAGTGTATTTGCTTTGGTAGACATGTTTTTTGTGGGCAAACTGGGACAAAACGCCATTGCAACCGTTGGTTTAACGGAATCGGTTATTACACTTATTTATTCTGTAGCCATAGGGTTAAGTACCGCTGCCACCGCCATAGTGGCGCGTAGAATAGGAGAAAAAAATCCGGAAAGTGCAGCTCATGCCGGTGCGCAATCACTTATCATTTGTTTTTTTATTACCATATTCATTACCGCGTTAGGCGTGGTGTTTGCGCCCGATATTCTTTCACTAATGGGTGCAAATGCAACGGTAGTTCATGATGGTGCCATCTTTACCCGCATCATGTTTGGAGGAAGCATGGCGATAATGCTATTGTTTCTGATTAATGGTATCTTCAGAGGGGCGGGAGATGCTGCCATTGCTATGCGCAGTCTGTGGGTTGCAAGTATCATTAATATAATACTTTGCCCCATTTTCATTCATTTTTTCGGATTGAAAGGTGCCGCCATAGCTACAGTTATTGGCAGAAGCTCGGGAGTAATTTATCAAACTTTCCGGCTCTTTAATGGCAAAGGAATTTTAAAATTTAAAAAACATCATTTCAAGTTTGATGCGGAGATCATAAAATCAGTAATTAAAATTGCATGGCCCGCTACGTTGCAATTTATTATAGCCAGCGGCAGTTGGATTTTACTAGCAAGGTTAGTCGCACAAACAGGCGGAACAGCAGCATCGGCAGGGTATCAGATTGCCATCCGCAATGTGGTATTTTTCATTCTCCCTGCCTGGGGATTGAGCAATGCAGCAGCAACATTGGTAGGGCAAAACCTCGGTGCCAAACAAATTGAACGCGCCGAAAAAAGCGCCATGCTCACCGCCAAATACAATGCCATTTTTATGGGCTTTGTAATGTTGCTATTCCTTTGCTTTGCCCACCCTATAGTACATTTCTTTACACAAGATGAAACGGTTGCCAAATACGGAACTCTGTCCTTACAGATTTTCGGTTCGGGCTATATTTTTTACGGGATTGGTATGGTTATGACACAAGCATTAAACGGTGCCGGAGATACCCGCACCCCTACTCTAATTTACTTCTTTTGCTTTTGGATATTTCAAATTCCCTTGGCGTACTTTATGGCTAAAGGCTTGGATTTAAAAGCCACAGGAGCCTTTCTCGCCACACCCATTGCGGAAACAATTGTTGCGCTAATTGCCTTGTATTATTTTAAGAAAGGCAAGTGGAAAGTGGTGAAGGTGTAGGTGAAATATGCTATCTTTGTAAGAATAAACATGTAGGTTATGACAGCCAACGAAGTAAAAACCGAAATTCAAAAAGTTCTTGATAAAGTACCTGACAATATACTTCAGGATATATTAGATTATTTGAAAACCATACAATCTAAATCATCCGATACTGTTCAACTTTCGCAAAACCTAAAACAAATTATTTCGGAAGATAAAGCCCTACTTGAAAGGTTGGCCAAATGATAACAGTTAAAGAGGCTATAAAAATACAGGAAGTTTTAATTGAAGAATTTGGCGGGAAAATGGGTGTTCGGGACTTGGGAGCATTGGAATCCGCCATCAATAGGCCTTACGCTACATTTAATTCTATGGAATTATATCCGAATCCTGTTGAAAAAGCCCTGGCAATAATTGAAAGTATCGTTGTTAATCATCCATTCATTGATGGCAATAAAAGAGCCGCTTATGTATTTATGCGGCTCTTACTTCTAAAGGAAGGTTGTACTATCAATGCTACTGAAGAAGAAAAATATTCTTTTGTAATCGGAATCGCCTCCGGGGAATTAAAAACTGAGCAGATTAGATTGTGGCTTCAGGAATATGTGATCCAGAAAAGCAGGTAATTTTTTAAATAGCATTTCACGCAAAGGGAAATGACACGCAAAGGGTGAAGAGGTTAATCGCCTAATAGTTCCAATATTTTTCCTTCTCCCATTACATGCATCCCTTCAAAAATTTTAAATTCTTTGCCTACAGCTAAATAATCTTTCACGAGTTCAGGGGCGATAAAAAATCTAATTATTCCCAAAACGGTTTCACCAGGAGCAACAGATTCTTTGTCAATATATTTGACTTCAAAACTATTAAACATTTTATCCGGTCTTATTAGAAATTGAGCCATATATCCATTATTAAAATTACTCTTTCGACCCGAATTTAAATAGAAATGTATTTCTGCTTTTATTTTCATTAGTAATTCCTAATTGAATTCACTCCTCCACATAATCCAAATCCTTATCGTATGTCTCTGCTAATTTATAAACGGCAAAAAAGCCGAGGCCGATAACGACCACTCCGACGAGTATAGCGGAATTCATCATGCCTAAACTGGTATCCCTCAGCAGCAAAAAAATACTTGATATCCCAATAAAAGAACCCCTGACAAAATTGGGCACAGTTGTGGTTACGGTAGCTCGCATATTCGTGCCGAATTGCTCTGAAGCCACCGTAATAAATACGGTCCAGTAGCCTTGAGAAATGCCTAAGAAAAAGATAACCACATAAAATAATGCAGCACTCATTCCGAAGGAGGAAAAATAAATAGTTGCAAAAACCACCATTGCACACATGGCCATTAAAATTGATTTTTTGCGCGAATGCAGCCATTGCCCTAACACTCCCCATAAAAGGCTGCCTATCGATGCCCCCATGTAATGATACATAATGGATTCTCCTGAATCTATCGTTCCGTTGATATGAAACACTTTCTGGGCAAACTCGCCCGAGAATTGCACAAGCAAGCCGATGATGTACCAAACAGGCATTCCTAACATAATGCAGTAGAGGTACTTTAAAAACCGCTTAGAGTTGGTAAAAAGGCTCAGAAAATGGCCTTTAGTTGCCTTCGATTCTTTTATTTTATTGAACATCCCCGACTCTCTTACCAATATCCGTAGTACAAGTAAGGCAAGCCCGAGCACCCCTCCTACTATATAAGCGCTTTGCCAATGAAAAATTTTTGAGACGAAATATGCAAGCACAGCACCCAGCACTCCAACAAAACCTACAATCGTGGTTCCATATCCCCTGTTTTTTGTACTCATTATTTCAGATACAAGTGTAATTCCCAAACCAAGTTCGCCGGCTAAACCAAGCCCGGCAATAAATCTCAATATTACATATTGGGTATAATCAACCACAAAAGCATTGGCAATGTTAGCCAGGGAATAGAGTAAAATGGTAAAAAACAAGATGGATAGCCTGCCTCTCTTATCTCCTAATATTCCCCATATTATTCCGCCAATCATCATTCCGGCCATCTGCCAATTCAGCAAATGAATGCCTCTGCTCAATATTTCATCGCCTTTATAACCAAGGCTTTCCAGACTCGATTTGCGGACTACGCCAAATAATATCAGGTCATAGATATCGACAAAGTAACCAAGGGCAGCTACTATAACCGTAATGTTTAAGGCCTTATGGGTAAGGGTATGCTCTCCTGAAGTATTATTCATAGCGTATTGGGGTATTCAATTCGTCTTTTATAGCCCCAAACGTACGGAAAAAAGTGGTAAGTGGATAGTGGTTAGTGTATAGTTTAAAAACTTGAACATATTCCTAAAAGGTTTACTAATCACTAACCACTATCCACTTACCACTTATTCAACTAAAAGCCTTACTTTTGGGTCATAAATCAATACAAGTATATGTCAAAAGAAGTTTATATCGTATCGGCAGTCCGCACACCTATTGGTAGTTACGGAGGAGTATTATCAGATGTTCCTGCAACCATGCTGGGAGCAACCGCTATTAAGCAGGCATTAGCCAAAATAAATCTGGACCCTTCCAACGTGAATGAGGTATTTATGGGTAATGTACTACAAGGCGGAGTTGGACAGGCTCCTGCTCGCCAGGCTGCACGTGCAGCGGGTATCCCTGATAATGTGCCTTGCACAACCGTAAATAAGGTTTGTGCCTCTGGAATGAAATCTATCATGTGGGGAGTGCAAAGCATTTTGCTGGGCGATGCTGACGTGGTGGTTGCCGGAGGAATGGAAAGTATGTCGATGGCGCCATATTATTTAGATAAAGCCCGCAAAGGTTACCGCATGGGCAACGGCACATTGATTGATGGTATGATGTTCGATGGACTTACCGACCCATACACCAATACCCCTATGGGGCTTTCAGGCGAACTTTGCGCTACGGAATGCAATATTTCCCGCCAGGAACAGGATGCACACGCAATCGCATCCTATACCCGCTCGGCTGAAGCATGGAAAGCCGGCAAATTCAAAGATGAAGTGGTGTCTGTTGAAGTGCCGCAACGCAAAGGTCCGGCTATTGTAGTGAGTGAAGATGAAGAATACAAAAATGTAAAATTCGATAAGATACCAAGCCTGCAACCAGTGTTCAAAAAAGATGGAACTGTTACTGCCGCCAATGCATCTACCATTAACGATGGAGCTGCCGCAGTGGTTTTAATGAGCAAAGAAAAAGCAGATGCATTAGGCATTAAACCATTGGCAAAAATCATTGGCTATGCCGATGCAGAACAAGCTCCGGAAAAGTTTACAACTACCCCTTCAAAAGCGATGCCAAAAGCGATTGAGAAAGCCAACTTAAAAATCAGCGACATTGATTATTTTGAAATTAATGAAGCGTTTTCAGTAGTGGCCCTTGCAAACAGTAAAATTTTAAACCTCAATCCTGATAAGGTGAACGTAAATGGCGGCGCAGTTTCGTTGGGACATCCGCTGGGTTGCTCCGGTGCACGGATTATTGTAACGCTTATCAATGTATTGAAACAAAATAATGCAAAGTATGGTGCAGCCGGAATTTGCAATGGCGGCGGCGGAGCAAGTGCATTGGTAATTGAAAACTGCTAATTTTATCTACGAAATGTATTTTACTTTCTACTTTTCACTTTCTACTTTCTACTCATAATGAATTTGTTTGGCTTTTGCAATTTGAGTGTAGTGCCTTGCCGGAGGGAACCTTCGGACAGGAGTGAAATGACTACACAATTATTGTTTGGTGAACATTTTGAAATACTGGAAGAGCATAAAAGCTGGGTGTATATTTCCTCTGCGATTGATGGCTACAAAAGTTGGATTGACAGGAAACAATACTTACCTATTTCCAAAGAAACATTTGACAAACTAAGCGCAGAGGAGTATTCCCGCACATCTGATATTGTGGGAGTAATTTCAGAAACAACTGAAAATATTTCTTTTCCGGTTACTATCGGAAGCCGTTTGCCTTTGTTAAAAGGAAAAGAATTTTCGATAGAGAAAAAGAAATACAATTTTCAGGGAAGTACTACTAACCCCGGAGCAAAGCCGAGACGCGCAAAAATTGTAGAAGATTCTTTCATTTATCTTAATACGCCTTATTTATGGGGAGGCCGCACTCCTTTTGGTATCGATTGCTCGGGATTTACCCAAATGATATATGGCTTAAGCGGAATAAAACTTTCACGGGATGCTTCCCAGCAAGTGGAACACGGAGAAGCGCTCGATTTTCCGGAGGAGGCACAACCGGGAGACCTGGCCTTTTTCGACAATGCAGAAGGTGCTATAACGCATGTAGGTATTGTTTTACCGGATATGCAAATTATACATTCCTCCGGCAAAGTGCATATTGACAAATGGGACCATATAGGCATCTTCAGCGCAGAAAGAAAAATCTACACCCATAATCTCCGTGTATTAAAAACATTATTTTAATTTTACTGCCGAACACATTATAAATATGGACCCAAACATAACCATCAGCTTAAAAAATGTAGCCATTTACCAGGGAGACAACCTAATTCTTAGCCGCGTTAATCTGGATGTTAAGAAAGGCGAGCATATTTATTTGATGGGCAAAACCGGAAGCGGGAAAAGCAGTTTGCTGGAGACTTTGTATGGTGAAATTCCTTTGGCAGAAGGCGAAGCGCATATTGCGGAATACGATTTAAGCAAAATAAAGCGGAAACAAATTCCATTACTAAGAAGGAAACTGGGCATCATTTTCCAGGATTTCCAATTGCTGATGGACAGAACCGTGAAAGATAATCTGCTCTTTGTCCTCCACGCCACAGGGTGGAAAGACAAACAGAAAATGGACGAACGCATTAATGAAGTTTTGGACAAAGTTGGGTTGCAGACCAAGGGTTTTAAAATGCCGCATGAACTTTCCGGTGGAGAGCAACAGCGGGTTGCCATTGCACGTTCATTGCTGAACCACCCCGAAATTATTCTGGCGGATGAGCCTACAGGTAACCTTGACCCGGAAACTTCCGAGGATATTATTAAACTTCTATCCGGAATAACGGAAACAGATTGTTCGGTAATTATTGCTACCCATAACATGGTTCTTGTTCAAAAATTTCCGGCCAGAACTTTGCGTTGCGAAAATGGCGAAGTAGTTGAAGATACAGTGCTTTCTGCTGGTTTTATTAATTCTTATTAAACTTATTTATGGATTCAGGAAAAGTAGAAACCACTTTATCAAATGGAATAGCTACCGTCGAATTCTTTCATCCGCAAAGCAATTCTCTGCCGGGAGGTTTACTTCGCAACCTTGCAGCTGAAATTGAAAACGCGGGAAAAAACCCGGATGCAAAAGTTATTATTATAAAAAGTGGCGGCGAAAAAACATTCTGTGCCGGTGCATCTTTCGATGAACTCATTTCTATTTCTGATTTAGAAATAGGCAAGAAATTCTTTTCCGGCTTTGCATCTGTAATTAATGCCATCCGCAAGGTGCCTAAATTTGTTATTGCACGGGTGCAGGGTAAAGCTGTAGGTGGTGGCGTAGGTATTGCTTCCGCAGCCGATTATACCTTAGCAACAGAAGCTGCATCTATAAAACTAAGTGAACTAAGCGTTGGTATTGGCCCGTTTGTTGTCGGTCCGGCAGTGGAAAGGAAAGTGGGAACATCTTCATTTGCCGCACTTACCATAAATGCAAGCGAATGGTTTAGCGCCGAATGGGCAAGGGAAAAAGGAATGTATGCAAACATTTATCCTACGATTGCAGAATTGGATAAAGCAGTTGAAGAACTTGCCATAAAGCTATCTCAAAGCAACCCGGAAGCGATGATGATGCTGAAAAAAGTATTTTGGGAAGGTACAGAAAACTGGGACACGCTATTATCTGAACGTGCTGAAATGAGCGGTAAGCTTGTGTTATCGGACTTCACCAGGAACTTTATTCAAAAATTTAAACAAGGAGCCCGATAATACAACCGGAAAATGAAGTTAGACGCTATCTCCATCTCCAGCAAGGATTTAAAAGAAACAGTAAAATTCTATAGCCTGCTTGGTTTCTCATTTGCTGACTTCCCTTCAGACGAAAAGCATATTGAACCGATAACTAAAAAGGATGATGTAAGGTTAATGATAGATGATGCGGGCTTAATTGAAAGTATTACCGGAATAAGGCCTATTCCACCTACGCATTCTTCATTTGCAATTCTTTGTGATACGCCCCAAATTGTAGATGAAACAGTTGCTAAAATAAAATCGGGCGGATACGGGATTGTGAAAGAACCCTGGGATGCATTTTGGGGGCAGCGTTATGCAATAGTAAAAGACCCGGATGGGTATATGGTTGATTTATTTGCAAACCTACCAGTAGAATAAATGGCCTACAGGGAGAAAGATACGGAAAAAATGTTCTACTCCATAGGGGAGGTTGCGGAGATGTTTCATGTGAATACTTCACTGCTTAGGTTTTGGGAAAAAGAATTTTCATCTATTCTTGATTTATCAAAGGACAGTAAAGGAAACAGGCAATATACTGCACAGGATATTTCTAAAATAAGGGTCTTGCACAATTTGATCAAAGAGCAAGGCTACACGCACGAAGGCGCTAAAAAATACCTGAAGGAAAATAAGAAAGAAGCTTTTGAACGGGATGCCATTTATACTTCCTTACTTAAAATAAAGGAACAGGTACTTGCATTAAAAAAAATGCAGGAAGAAGTTTAAGTTTCAATTGCAATCTTTAATGTATCCCCCTTCTTAACCTTTCCTGAAGCTGTTTCCAGGAATTTACCAACCACATAGTATTCTTTCGGGATTTCATATTTTGAAAGTATATTTCCCGCTTCATTTTTTATAGCAGTAATATCGAAATCACCTCCACCCTCTATTACCATCACCATCTTTTGTCCAAGCCGTTCATCCGGAATGGATGAAATAAAAAAACGTCGGTTCGGCAATAATGCAGTTAATTTATGCTCCACTATTTCCGGATGAATTTTTACTCCGCCGCTGTTTATCACATTATCAAATCGCCCAAGCCATTTAAAATGAGTAGAGTCATATAGTTCAATAACATCATTGGTAATAACCGGGGCGTCGTTCATTAAAGGTGCATTCACAATTAAACACCCCCTGTCATCTTTCTCAAAATCCACTCCCTGCAATGCAAAATATTTATCGCTCCTTGATTTTCCGCTCAACCTCCTTAATGCAATATGACTAAGTGTTTCCGTCATTGCAAATGTGGCATAAACAGCATTGGTGCAGCTTTCCAATTCTTTTTCCAGCAAAGGGGAAATTGGTGCACCGCCAATAAGTACATTTTTAAATGTTTGAAACCGCTTTTTACTTATTTCATTGCCAATTAAATTCTGAACCTGCAATGGGACAAACGCAGCAAAGTCAATTTTTTCCCCTGCAATTCCCAGTAAAGGTTTATCCGAAGGCTCCAGCGTAATCAAATCCATTCCGCTTACAAAAGCACGGACGACCATCATCTTTCCTGCAATGTAATCAGGGGAGAGGCAAAGCAATGCTTTTTTATCATCGGTCAAATTAAAGTAATTACAAGTCATCATGGCACTGCTTATGAATTGGTCCTTCCTAAATGTAATTATCTTGGGGAGACCGGTAGTTCCGGATGTTTTAACAGTAATGGTTGGGGTGTCAGAAATCCATTCGTTTATGAAACTATACAATGATTTCTTAAAGTCAGAAATGTTCGGGTCATCAATATGTTTATTGACTAATCTAACTAAATCATTTCTAAAATAGCCCTGGCCATTTAGTGTAAGTTCATCAAAATAATTCATTCCCCTGAATCTATTCTGTCTATATTCCATCCCCTTCCCAAGTACCAAAGTTTGGTGTCCTCAATTAAAAGCGGTGACGCAATATTGTTGGTGTATAACTGCCCGGTTCCTAACCCTTGCGGCAACTTACTGTTCAATGTATATGCCCACTGGGCAATAGCATTCAAGCCAATATTCGATTCAAGCGCAGAGGTAACCCACCAGCCGACATTGTACTTATTTGCAATTTCAATCCACTCTTCACAATGCTTAAATCCCCCAAGCAAAGAAGGTTTCAGAATAAGGTATTGCGGCTTAACGGATGACACTAATTCTTCCTTTTGCTCGTATAAATTTACACCGACTAATTCTTCATCCAGTGCAATTGGAATTGGTGTTTCTTTGCATAAAATTGCCATTTCAGCAAGGTTTCCCTGCTTTATTGGTTGCTCAATGGAATGTATTTTATATTTGGATAAACGCCTCAATTTCTCACGCACTTCGGCATTACTAAACGCACCATTCGCATCCAGCCGGATTTCAAAATAGTTCTCCGGATATTCTTTGCGCATGTTTATCAAAAACTTTAACT
The DNA here is from genome assembly GCA_903916255.1 of uncultured Bacteroidota bacterium. Lineage (GTDB taxonomy): Bacteria > Bacteroidota > Bacteroidia > JABEUT01 > JABEUT01 > JABEUT01. The sequence continues at coordinate 13,451 of CAIWVW010000024.1, read as the reverse complement.
CCTCTTCAAATTCAATGGCACCAATTTTTATTTTAATACACCGAAAACCTTCTTCCAACTTGCTTCGCAGCTGTTCTTTCATATAGCCAATGCTGCCCATCCAAATTAATCCGTTTATGGAAATGCCTTCAATTCCATCCGTAAAATCAGAAGGGAATAAAATCCTTCTCCCGCCGTTTTCATAATCTTTTAATGCAGTTTCTATTCCGAAAATAATGGATGGGAATGCAGGCAATTTGCTTTTGAGGTTTTCTATGTAACTATTAATGTTATTACATACTTCAGCAAGTTTTTCTTCATAATTTCCTACGTCATCAATGCTTAGTCCTTTCAAAATACTGCACTCGCCAATCCCAATCAGGTATGGGTTTTCCTCCTTCCATAGTTGAATAAAGAATGTTGGCTTTTCTGTCAACACCCCCCTGGATGTACCCGACGGTTGCTTAAACTGCAAATTATATTTTTTATAACTCGCTTTATACATAAGGGTTCAAAGTAACGCTTATGCCAAAACAAAGCACAAGCAATAAGGTAGAAATAGCAAGCTGTTTCAGATATTTATCCATACCTGAAGAATCACTTTTTATAACATTATTCAGATGAATACTGAACAATGGTAAGGTTATAAGGAACACCCATTGGCACGGAGAATTGTAATGCAATAAGGTGAAGACAGTTAAATTGACAAAGGCAGCAAGAATCAAAAAAATGTGGTATAGCTTAGCTCTTGCAAGCCCCATCCTTACTACCACAGTATGTTTCCCTGTTGCAGCATCCGTATTTATGTCCCGCATATTATTCACGTTTAAAACGCCCGTACTTAAAAACCCGAGCGCAGATGCAGGCAATAAAATATCCGGGTGGAAATAATGTGCATGCAAGTAAAATGTGCCTCCAACTGCGACAATTCCAAAAAAAATAAATACCGCAATATCTCCGAAACCGCTATATCCATAAGGGTTTTTCCCCATGGTGTATTTTATGGCTGCACAAATGCATAGTAATCCAATAATAAAAAAGAGAAAGAAAATCTGAAGTCCGTTAGTTGCAGTATATAAAAGGGTGCATCCGCTAATCAGTGTAAGAATAGAGGTGAAAATTATCGCGTTTCGCATGGCGGAAATAGTTATATCTCCGCTTTGCAATGCCCTTTGGGGGCCTATCCGTTCCTCATTATCCGCTCCTGTTTTATAGTCGCCATAATCATTAGCAAGGTTGGAAAGTATTTGCAAAAGCACTGCGGTTAAGAGTGTAAGTAAACAAGTTTGCAAATGAAAAACCCGGAATCCTGCCGCCAAAAAATTACCCATTCCGGTGCAAGCCAAAGCTAAAGGTAATGTTCGCAACCTCAAGGAAACAAGCCATGCACGGGCATTGCTCATAGCTTATGGGAATTTAGGGAATTTACTGAAATCGGGCTTTCTCTTTTGCATGAAAGCGTCGCGGCCTTCTTTCGCTTCGTCGGAAAGATAGTAGAGAAGTGTTGCATTCCCCGCCAGTTCCTGTAATCCGGCTTGCCCGTCCAATTCCGCATTGAATGATGTTTTCAGCATACGCAATGCCAGCGGGCTCTTTTCTAAAATTTTATTGCACCATTCCACCGTTACATCTTCCAATTGTTCGAGCGGCACCACTTTATTTACCAATCCCATATCCAATGCCTCCTGTGCATTATATTGGTCACACAAATACCATATTTCGCGGGCTTTCTTTTGTCCTACAATCCGCGCCAGATATGATGCACCGAAGCCTCCATCAAAGCTGCCAACCTTTGGGCCTGTTTGCCCGAAACATGCATTTTCAGCCGCAATCGAGAGGTCGCAAACTACATGCAACACATGGCCACCACCAATTGCCCAGCCTGCCACCATTGCAATCACAGGTTTAGGAATGGAGCGTATTAGTTTCTGTAAATCCAACACGTTTAGCCTTGGGGTTTTATCTTTTCCAACATAGCCACCATGGCCCCTTACGCCCTGGTCCCCGCCGGAACAAAAGGCTTTGCCGCCTTCCCCGGTCAGAATCATTACACCAATATCGGTGCGCTCCCGGCAAATATGCATCGCATCAATCATTTCATCCACAGTAAGAGGTGTAAATGCATTATGCACTTTCGGCCTGTTAATGCTAATTTTAGCTATCCCTTTGTGGAATGTAAAAAGAATTTCCTTGTACTTTTTTATGGGTTTCCAATCCCGTTTTTTTTCTTTCCCCGCAAGAATGCCGGATTTCGTTTTACTCAACATTTCTTATTTTTTTAAAGATTTAAAATACCCCGACCATACTTCTGCATTTAGTTCATTTGGGGTGAACACCTCTAATACCGCAGGTTTTCCTTTATGGTCCTTATATAATTTGGTCAAACTTTGTTTCAGTTCATTTTCATTTGTGGCAGCATAATAAGGAATATTATGCGCCTTCACAATTCCTTCCGCTTTCATGGAATGCTTTGCTTCAAAATACTTTTCAAGCAAAGGGGAATCTTTGGAATCTATCAATCGGAATATGCCGCCGCCACTGTTATTTATTACAATAATTTTCAAATTACCGCCGAGATATTTATTCCACAAAGCATTGGAATCGTAAAGAAAAGCCAAATCTCCGGTGATAAGTGTAGTGATTCTGTTTGTACTGAATGCCGCTCCGGAAGAGGTGCTTGTAATACCGTCAATACCACTTACACCACGATTGCAGAAATAATTTATTCCTAACTGGAACTTTGTTTCAAAAAGATTTGCATACCTAATCGGGGAACTGTTCCCCAAATGCACATCCGAGTTTTTGGGGACATTATTCCAAATAGTATCCATTACTTTCAGGTCAGTAAAGGGGGCTTTTTTAGAGTATGCAACAATCGCTTTACTAGCTTTATCAGAAATGCTTTTCAACTCTTCTGCATAGTTGCTTTTCTGTTTGCTTTTTTGTTTTGATAGCAATCCAAAAAAGTATTTTTCGTCAACTGCCAGCACATTTGTCAGCGATTGAAAAGTATCGGTATGTGCCGCAGATGCTGATATATGCCAATGTTGTTGGGGCTTATACTTGCGGAGATACGTTTTCAATTTCTTGCTTGTAACAGGCCCGCCAAAAGAAATTAATAATTCCGGCTGGAATGATTTCTTATTATCATCATCGAGGGAATCCATTACTGCATCTATATTATGAATGAGTTTATAATCCTGCATGTTGGATGTCGTCTCTGTCATCACAGCCACTGAAGCGTCATTTGCAAGATTAGCAAGTATCTTATTTAATTCTTTGTCAGGTTTATGGAGCCCGCAAATGAGCATTTTGCATTTCGCATTATTCCAAACATCAAGCATTTTTTTTTCTGTTTCTTTACTTAACTGCTTTTGAATAGTAGGTGCATCAATGATTTTATAAGCTACCTCTATCTTTTCAACTTCTTTATAAAGCGGTTCCCTTAATGGGACATTAAGGTGAACCGGCCCTTCATTACCTCGTTCAGTAGCAGTGTTAAATGCTTCCGAAATAGCTCTTTGTGCATACCATAAATCATCCGAATGGCTTGGTTCAACAGGTAAATTGAAAGAGGCTTTGCAATAATTAGAGTATATATTTTGCTGATTGATTGTCTGCCCATCATCCTGGTCAATCCATTCAGGGGGACGGTCAGCAGTGATAACAATTAAGGGAATATTTTGATAAAACGCTTCCGCAATAGCAGGAGCATAATTTAACGCAGCCGAGCCCGAAGTACAGATTATTCCGACCGGGGAACTGGTCTGTTGCGCAATACCAAGCGCAAAAAAAGCGGCACTGCGCTCATCAATTATAGAAAGGCATTCTATTTCTTTTTGGGCATCGAAAGCAATAACGAGCGGCGCATTACGCGAACCGGAGGAAATAACAGAATACTTCATTCCCTTTGCTGCCGCAATAGCAGCAAGCATTTGGGCAATCGGCTTATCGCTTGTCATGTTACTCTTGTCCATTTTCTTCAAAAGCAAAGAGCAATGTTTTCGATTTCAATTCTGTTTCCTCCCATTCTTTTTCAGGTATGGAATCTTTTGTAATTCCACCGCCAATATACAAGTTTACTGAATCGGTCAACACCTCGGCGCAGCGCAAGTTTACGAATAAATCAGTTTTGCCATCTATATTACATGGTCCCAAAAAACCCGAATAATATTTCCTATCGTAACCTTCGGTGTGTTTAATAAATTTTTTTGCCTCATTCAGTGGAATCCCGCAAACCGCAGGTGTTGGATGCAATGCAGAAACAAGACTCCACAAGTTACTGTTTAGTCTGGCTGAAAAAGAACTTTTCAGGTGTTTTACGTTCCCTGCAACAACCTCTTGGGCTCCAGAAACAGATATACTTTCACAATATTTTTTCAAAATATCCTTTATGTAATCTGTAACAACTTGCTGTTCCATCTTTTCCTTTTCACCCCATGGTTCCGTATTTTCCAAGGGTTTCGTTCCTGCAAGGGAAACTGTTCTTATTTCATCTTTGTTTGTGGAAACCAATAATTCAGGAGTTGCAGTTATCCATACTAATTCATTAGGAATATAGACCAAAGAAATAAAAGCAGCGGGGTATTTTACACAGAGCTTATAGAAAACCATCAAAGGGTTTTTGGAAGAGTTACTTTCAATTTTTTTCACCCTTGAGAGCACTACCTTTTTTATTGTTCCCGTTTGAATGGTTTCAATCGCAGATGCAACATTTTTACAATATTCTTCTCTGGTTTTCGGATGCTTTTCATTTTTAGAGGACTCCTTTATTTCCCAATTCCGGTTATTCACCAAACAAATTTTATGCAATTCTTCAATATTTAATTTGGTGTTCTTGCTTGCCTCGATAAACAAAGGTTTGCAGGCACTATCAGAAGCAAATGGATACAAAACAAACCCCGCTTTTTCTGGAATCCTTTTTATAGAATCTTTTTGCACAGCATTGCAATCAGAGTGAATTAAACAAACCTCCGTTTCATTTGGCATGCGGTAATAAACGATTGGAAAACTGGATTTACTCACGCAAGAAATTACTATAGATTAGAAGCAATATTTATTCTCTGCAAGCATCTTAGCAGCAATATTCCGACGTGCATTCTTTGTGTTGAAAGGGTCAGTTTTGGTAAAACGCTTTAAACCTGTAAGCATCATTTTTTGCTCATCGCCCTCTGCAAACGCATAAATGGCATCGCGGCCTGCCTTATGAATTCGTTCAGCAGAATCGCTCAACCAAGTGCGCATCATATCCAGTTGCAATGCACATGCTTCTTCGCCCTTCATGCTCACAAGTTTTTCGACACGCAATTGAAGAGATTCACCAACATATAATTCGATAAGCATATCGGCCGCATTCATTACAATTTCCTGCTCGGTTTGTAGTTGGGTCATCAGCTTTTTTACTGCACCTCCGGCAACCATTAGACAAGCCTTTTTGAAATTCCGCAGATAGCCCTTTTCCTTTGCAAATAAAGAATCATCCGGTGTTCCCATATCCGGAATCGACATCAATTCTCCTGCAACTTTTTGGGCAGGGCCCAGTAAATCTATTTCACCTTTCAGTGCACGTTTAACCATCATATCTAAAATCAACATGCGGTTGATTTCGTTGGTGCCTTCAAATATGCGGTTGATGCGGGCATCGCGGTAAGCACGTTCCATAGGGGCTTCAGCAGAGTAGCCCATGCCGCCATAAATCTGCACACCTTCATCCACTATATAATCCAAGGCTTCGGAGCCAAATATTTTCATGATAGCAGCTTCTACTGCAAATTGTTCAGTACCTTTTAAGATAGCCTGACTTTTTTCCATGCCACCATCTGCAAGGCTTGTAATAGCATCTTCTATATTGCGGGTAGCACGATAGAGAGCCGATTCGCAAGCATACGCCATAATAGCCTGTTCGCCTAATTTATGCTGGATAGCACCGTAGGTACCAATGGAATGCCCAAACTGGTTGCGTTGGTTAGCATACTCCACAGCATGTGAAATAATGGCTTTCGAACCGCCCAATGCAGCAGCAGCAAGTTTTATACGGCCTACATTCAAAATATTTACGGCAATCTTAAATCCATTTCCTCTGTCCGATAAAAGGTTTTCAACCGGCACAGGGCAATCATTAAAAAATATCTGGCAGGTAGAACTTCCTTTAATACCCATCTTATGCTCCTCGGGATTAATGGTGATTCCACCAAAAGTCTTTTCTACAATAAAGGCGCTAAGGTTTTTATCGGTATCTATTTTTGCAAAAACAATAAACAGGTCAGCAAAACCGGCATTGGTAATCCACATTTTTTGTCCGTTGATGAGATAGTGTTTACCATCGGCAGACAACTTGGCGTTCGTCTTTCCCGAATTAGCATCCGAGCCCGAACCCGGTTCTGTAAGGCAATACGAGGCTTTGAATTCTCCGGATGCCAGTTTAGGGAGATACTTCATTTTTTGCTCTTCGTTGCCATAATAAAGAATAGGAAGTGTACCGATTCCTGTATGGGCCGCAACCGTTACAGCAAAAGAATTTCCGGCACCAACGCTTTCGGTTGATAGCATTCCGGTAACGAAATCTTTTTCGAACCCTCCGTAATGTTCAGGTATAGTTAGCCCTAAAATACCCAACTCTGCTGCCTTTTCAAGGATTTTCACCATAAGGCCTTCTTCCTTATTATCAAGCCTGTCTAAATTCGGCCATACTTCAGTTGCCAAAAAATCATGGCAGCTTTGGGCTATCATTTTTTGTTCTTGGGTGAATTCTTCCGGAATGAAAATATCCTGATAAGAAGATTCCTTCACTAAGAATTCACCGCCTTTGAGAGTTGATTTTACTGTTGTTTCCATAGTATTTAATTTAATAATTCAAATATTCCTGCTCCGCCTTGCCCGGTACCTACACACATGGTAACGAGTCCATATTTTAATTTGCGGAGGCGCATTTCATTAAAAAGTTGCACCGATAGTTTTGCACCCGTACATCCCAATGGATGGCCAAGCGCAATAGCGCCACCGTTAACATTTACAATATCTTGATTCATCTCCAACTTTCTCATCACAGCTAACGATTGTGATGCAAAAGCCTCATTTAATTCCACCAATTGTATATCCTGTAATTTCATTCCGGCTTGCTTTAATGCCTTTGGAACTGCTTCTACAGGCCCGATTCCCATAATGCGAGGAGGAACTCCGGCAGCAGAATAGGAAACCAATCGGGCAATTGGTGTAAGGTTTAATTCTTTTACTTTCCTTTCAGACATTACAATTACAAAAGCAGCACCGTCTGATGTTTGGGAAGAATTTCCCGCCGTTACGCTGCCATCCGCAGCAAACACAGGTTTTAATTTTGCAAGCGCTTCCAACGAAGTATCTGCTCGAGGGCCTTCATCGGTATCTACAATATATTCCCGGGATTTAATTTTGCCGGACTCATCCACATAATTTTCTTTCACGGTTACAGGAACAATTCCGTCTTTGAATTTTCCTGCTTTGATGGCTGCAATAGCGTTGGTATGGGAGCGAAGAGAAAAAGCATCCTGGTCTTCGCGAGATACTTTAAATTCATTGGCAACTGCTTCGGCAGTCATACCCATTCCCCAATACCAATCCGGATGAACGGAAGCCACATCAGAATTAGGCATAATCCGCCATCCCCCCATTGGTATGAGGGACATGGATTCTGCTCCTCCGGCAATAATTACATCTGCCATTCCTGAACGGATTTTCGCTGTTGCAATAGCAATAGTTTCCAGGCCCGATGCGCAATAGCGGTTAACAATCATGCCGGGTACTTTATCAGTATCCAACCCCATAAGAGAAATAAACCGCGCCATGTTCAAGCCTTGTTCAGCCTCCGGCATTGCATTGCCGACAATCACATCGTCAATTTCTTCTTTTGCAAGGTTTGGAACCGATGCCATTAATTTGTGAATTACATCCACAGCCAGTTCGTCCGTTCGCATAAAACGGAATTTTCCTCTTGGGGCTTTTCCTACTGCCGACCTGAATCCTGCTACTATATATGCGTCCATAATTTTATTCTTTTAATTTCTTAATATTTTTCCACCGTTCAAAATACTCTGCATTCTTTCCAATGTTTTCTTTTCTCCACAAAGTGATAAGAATGCTTCTTTTTCCAAATCGAGCAGGTATTGTTCACTCACCAAAGTCGGCGATGACAAATCTCCACCACAAATTACATGGCCCAGTTTGAGCGATATCTTTTTATCGTGTTCCGACATATAATGCCCTTTTTCCATCACATCGGCGCCCACATAAATCATTCCGAGTGCCTGTTTGCCTAGCACCTTAATATCCTTGCGGAGAACGGGCTGCGTATAACCTTCATCAGCGAGGCGAATGCAAGAAGCCTTGGCATCTGATAACAGACGGGAACGGTTAATGGTTACTTCATCATGGCCCATGCGAAGGAAGCCTAAATCATAGGCTTCGTAAGCCGAAGTAGAAACTTTTGCCATAGCAAGCGTTAAATATTTTTCACGCAATAAATTCAGTTCAATATCGCCTTCGGCAAAAGAATCGGAAATTCGGAGCGCCATTTCTTTGGTGCCTCCACCGCCGGGAATAAGGCCTGCGCCAAATTCCACCAACCCGATATACGATTCTGCATGAGCTTGCACTTTATCCGAGTGCATAGCCATTTCGCAGGAGCCGCCAAGTGTAAGGTTATGCGGTGCAACCACCACAGGAATAGCGGAGTAGCGTATGCGCATGTTCATATTCTGGAACATTTTAATAGCCATTGCAACATCATCCCATTCCTGCTCTACTGCCATGGAAAAGAGAAGTGCAAGGTTTGCGCCTGCAGAGAAGTTATCACCTTCATTGGAAATAACCAATCCGCGGAAATCCTTTTCAGCCATTTCAATGGCTTTATTCACACCTTCAAAAACTTCGCTGCCGATGGTGTTCATCTTCGTGTGAAATTCCAGATTCAAAATTCCATCGCCGATATCAGTTACAGTTGTTCCTGAATTTTTCCAAACGGTTTTGTTTTCCCTTATATTATCAAGCAAAATAAAGGCTTCCGTGCCGGGAATAGCTTTATAAGATGCGGTTGGAATATCATAATATTTCTTAGTGCCGTTTTCATTTTTATAGAAAGAAGTGAAACCTTTTTTCAGCATGTCATACACCCACGCGGCAGGTTTGTTGCCTGCTTTTTCCATCATATCGACTGACGCTTGCACACCAATTGCATCCCAAGTTTCAAAAGGGCCGAGTTGCCAGCCGAAACCCGCACGCATAGCATCATCTATCCTGTATAGTTCATCTGAAATTTCAGGAATACGGTTAGAAACATAGGCAAACAATCCGATGAAAGATGCCCTGTAAAACTCACCTGCAATATCTTTCCCGTCCACCAACGCTTTCATACGGTCAGGCAAAGAATCTATTGTCTTGGCAAGTTCCAATGTAGCAAACTTAACCTTCTCTGAAAGTTTATATTCAAAGGTCTTCAGGTCTAATGCCTGTATTTCTGATTTACCGTCTTTCTTTACTTTTTTATAAAATCCTTGTCCGCTTTTATCGCCATACCATTTGTTCTCGTTCAGTTTAGCAACATATCCGGGCAGTTCAAAATAGGCGCGGGCTTCATCATTCGGAGCATTTGCTTTTAATCCGTTTGCAACATTTACTAATGTATCCAATCCTACCACATCGCAGGTGCGGAAGGTGGCTGACTTCGGACGGCCTAAAACAGGGCCTGTTAACTTATCAACTTGTTCAACGGTCAATCCCATTTTTTCTATCAAATGAAATAATGCCATAATACCGAACACTCCAACCCTATTCGCAATAAAGGCAGGAGTATCTTTACAGAGCACTGTTGTTTTGCCTAAATATAAATCTCCGTAGTGCATGAAGAAATCAATTACATCGGGCGAAGTTTTCGGGTCAGGAATAATTTCCAGCAATCTTAAATAGCGTGGCGGATTAAAGAAGTGGGTACCGCAAAAGTTCTTTTGGAAATCTTCACTGCGGCCTTCAGACAGCAGATGCAGAGGTATTCCGGAAGTATTGCTTGTTATAAGCGTTCCGGGTTTGCGGAGTTTTTCAATCCGGTCAAAGAGGCTTCTCTTAATTTGCAAATTTTCCGTAACGGCTTCTATCACCCAATCGCAAGTGGATATTTGCGCCAAATCATCATCTAAGTTTCCCGTCGCTATGCGCGATAAAAACGCTTTATCATAAATTGGTGAAGGGTTGCTTTTCACAACTCCTGCCAGGGCTTCATTTACGATGCGGTTTTTAAATGCTTTATCCTGAACGGTGAGGCCTTTTTTAGTTTCATCATCCCGCAATTCTTTGGGGACAATATCAAGCAATAAAACCTGCACACCTATATTGGCAAAGTGGCAGGCGATACGCGAGCCCATTACACCCGAACCTATCACTGCAACTTTCTTTATCCTGCGATTCATAATTTTCTCTTTTACTGGCAAATTTATGGTATTTGTGGAGATATTGGGGGTATATTTCCAAATGAAATATTTTGTCTTGAAAATCACGCATTATATAGCCATAATTTAACCTTAAATCGCATATTTTCTTATATTTGTTCCACACCTTATATTTAACCTTAAAAACCCATGAAAATACCCTCACAATATCTGCCCGTAATGCCTTACCTGATTATAAAAGACGCAAAGGCATTCAAAATATTTATGATGGATGTTTTCGGAGCGACCGAACAATTATTAGTTCCACGGGACGAGCACTTGATTATGCACGGAGAGCTACGGATTGGTGATGCGGTAATTATGTATGCCGATGCCACCGAAAAATATGGCGCACACCCTTCGGGAATGTTTATTTATGTGGAAAATGTGGATAGCATTTATACGAAAGCATTGGCAAAAGGAGCTAAAAGCCTTACTCCGCCTGCAAAAATGGATTATGGTTATTCAGGCGGTTTTGAAGATGCCTGGGGCAACCAATGGTGGATAACGCAGGGTGAGTGAAAAATGAAAATTACAAGTCCCAGAGGCGTTTTCGGGGCTGTGATTTAGGGAAGAAATATTTTTTATTCTCTTTGAAAAAGGCAAGGATAAAATAGATAATTACAGGCGAACCAAACGTGAAAAAGGAGAGATAAATAAAATAAAGGCGTATGGTGGTGCCCCTTATACCAAGCACCTTACCAATAGAATCACAGACACCGAAGGCCTGCTGTTCAAACCATGCGATAATTATAAATATTATTTTTCTCATTGGCCTTTGATATCTTGATTTTACAAAGTTAGCTTATTCATTTCACATTCATTAATTGATGCCCTATGGCACAATTAACGCATCTGCGCTGGTCGCAATATTCTTTTCGTAATTGCAATAAGGCTTGTGTTTCGTATGCATCAGCAGCATGAATGCCTATGGATTCCCACTTCTTAATTATCGTATTCTTTTCCGGTTTTATGATACGGAGAATATCCAATGCTTTTTCCAATATTTCATCCTTACCTGTATTCCTGCCATAAATAAACATGGTCGGGATGACGGCGTTTATAATTAATATCTCTATGGTCGATTTTCCTATTGCTCCCGCTTTACGTGAGGAAAGTTTATCGGGCTGGAAATGGGTAAGCCAATATTCCGAGGGGGTTACAGAAAATAATTTAATTATATCATACTCGGTATTTGCATCCATCGCTTCGCGGAATAAATGTTCCTTTGAATGAATAACAGCAGCCAGTTGTGCAAGCCGAATTGTAGGAAATTGCGGAGGCCTGATTCGCATAAACTTCCACTCTGATTTTGACATAGGAGTCAGGTTCAGTTTATGTTTCAGGTATTGATATTCTTGTTGCAATCGGGTTACATAATCGTCCTTGAAAGTATCTTCCAGAAATCCTGCCTGCCCTAATAACAGAGCCTCAACTTGCAAAATATTGGCCCTGTGTTTGTGTATTGTTTTGAAAGGTAAAACAGTCGCCAGCCTTTCAAATGGTTCTGAATTGAGGGGATTGCCGAGGGTGCGCAAAATGAGCCGATAAAAAGTTTCTTCCCAATCATTAATGCTCTTCTCCAAATTAGAAGAGATGAGGTTTGTTTTTCGTTCAAGGCGCTCTGAAACCAACCTATCCAGCCAGGATGTGATTGTTAATTGGTTTACTTTTTGAATTTCATTTTCGCAGGGAATACTTTTGGAGGAGTTCTTTAACTCTTCATATTTTTGGTAAATATCCTTTTCTACAAAATCTTTAAGTTCAAGGGCGGGAAGAACAAAATTGCCGGGTAACTCAATTTCTTTATCGTTTTCCCAAACCACATGCAGAATGACATTTTTATAGGCTCCGTCGTTTTGGTGTTTGTGTTTAAACCAATCCGAAGATTTAATATGCACTTCTACGTTCCCTGCCCAAAGGGTTTCGCCAACCCTGATTTGTGCATTAAAAAAATCCGGACCTGCATCAGAATTATGCAAGCCGCAACGGATAATTTCAATCGATTTTCCGTTGGTTGTTTTTAATGCCGAACGGTTGAACAGAGCGTGCTTCCAAATATATTGTAAGAATTCTTCCGTCATGCACTTTTAGTTAAAAGTTCATAAAGTTAGAAAAAATAATTATTAGGGTTTCCGGCAAATAATTATCAGGCGGTCGGAGTTTATAGAATCAAATTTATTAAGTTGGTAATCACCTAAAGTTTGTAGTATCTCAAACCCGCATTGAGTAATAAAGTCAGCCAATTTAGTTTCAGAAAAGACTCGTATTTTTTCCGCGAAATTATATTCAAATCCTCCATCCCTTATTTTGATTTCCTTTATGATTAAATTATTCTCCACGTACCTTTCAATAGTAAAGTGAATATCATCCACCGAAAATTCTTCATAACCAAGCAGGTTTTGGGCAGTCTTTTCGCCGTTCATGTAATCCAATACAAATGTTCCTCCCCTTTTTAAAGAATTGTAAACATTCGCCAATACCGCTTTATTTTCATCATCGGTATCGAAATAACCAAAACTGGTGAACAGGTTAAATACATAGTCGTATTTATTGGCTTCAAGCGGCAGGCGCATATCCTGCTCTACAAATTTTAGCGTAGCGTTTTCATATTGCTTAGCAACAGTAATTTTACGTTGCGAAAGGTCGATGCCGGTTACAGTAAAGCCCATTCGATTAAGGGCAATGGAGTATCTTCCTTTGCCACAAGCCAAATCGAGCATGATAGCGTGAGCAGGTGGCGATAAATGCTTCAGCAAATTATCTATAAACATATCCGCCTCTTCCTGGTCCCTTTCTTTATAAAGGAGGTCATAATAGGGAGAGTCGAACCAATTTCTATACCATTCTTTTTTCGGGGACATGGGGTTATTTTGGTATGACTTGTTTTATAAGGCTCATGATATACTCAAGGTCATTATCATCAACTATCCTTTGAATAATGTATGAACCACCACCCCAACGCTCCTTATTCAAAATATCATGGTAAGCAATATTCTTTGGATCGTCTAATTTTATATT
>CAIWVW010000023.1 GCA_903916255.1 uncultured Bacteroidota bacterium | reverse complement strand
GTCTAATGCTCTTTGCATGCGCTCCCAAATGGCATAACCATAGGGTTTGATTACCATGCAGCCCTTCACTGCAGAGTAATCGGCCAGTCCGGCCTTAATGACGATGTCGTTATACCATTGGGAATAATCCTGCTCTTTTGATACTATTGCTTTGCTCATAATGATTAGAAAATGTTAAAATCAAATTGCCTCCTGTATTCTTCACCTTAAATTCATTTTAAATTGCGTATCTTTGGGTCTGTTTAAATAGGGTGGTTGAAAAATATTTCAGACCGGGCAAAAGTACACAATAAACCTTTGTATAAACAGAAAGTCTAACCTTCAAACCAAGTAAGAACACCTATGAAAAGCTTGCTTAAAATATCAGGGATTTCCCTTATAGTATTTGGCCTTGCATCTTGCAGTTCCCAGTCAAAAATGGCAAAGGACAACGATGACGGGGTTTATTCTTCAAGTACTGCTAATACGGAAACAGCATCGGCAAATACAAACGGTTCGGCTAATAACCAGAATCAAAATGGAACTATGGCAAATGATCCAAATGCCGTTCAAAACCCACCTCCAAGTAATAACCAGTATTCAGATGACTATTCTGATTATGATTATTCATCACGCATTAAAAGATATGATCAGGATTGGGGCTATAATGGCTATTATGATGATGTATATACTAATTCCTATTATTATAGTTATGACCCTTACCAATATGGCATGAGTATTTATATGGGTTCTCCATGGTGGGGCTATCCTTATTATTGCTATGCTTACAATCCCGGTATTTACTGGGGCCTTGGCTGGGGATACGGTTGGGGCTGGGGAGGCTTCGGCTGGGGATATGGCTGGGGTGGTTATGGTGGCTGGGGATATGGCGGCTATGGCTGGGCATATGGAGGCTGCGGCTACAGTAACTACTATTATAACAGCTACGAAGGCGGCAGTGCTTTAACCGAGCCTAGAAACCTTAAAGGTGAAACGAGTTTTGGAAGGACATCTCCTTTAGCTTCCGGTGTTGCTTCTGCAAACCGCAGCGCTATTGCTCCAAGCAGAGCATCCGGTACGTTTGGTTCCATGTATCAGGCTTCCATTCATAATGAAGCTGCAACCAATTCACGGAATTTTACTGCATCTACTGCTTCATTGAAGAGTGGAAGCATGGCTAATTACAGCGGCCCTTTGCATGTGGCCCCGAATGCAGCTTTATCACATAGCGCAGCTGCAAATAATACTTCTCCATCGGTTGCTAAGTCTGCCGGAAATAATTTTGCACGTCCTGCAACTGCTGCTCCGGCTGCAAATAATAATGCCAGGGCATATACCAATACAAATAATTCCAATGCCAGAGCAAGTTCAAACTATGGCAATTCGAGAAGCAACGCCAATAATTATCAGCGCCAGCCGACTAATTCCGGCAATAATTACAGAAGCAATGCCAATAACTATGCCCGTAATAACGGAAATAATTATGGCCGCAGCAATAGCGGTGCCAACCGTTCATATAGCGGCAGGCAAGGTGGAGGCTATAACAATTCGCAACGGGTATATTCACACAATGGAGGCAATGCCGGAGGAGGCCAACGCAGTTTTGGCGGTGGTGCCAACCGTGGTGGCGGATATAGCGGTGCCGGACGTTCCAGCGCAGGATTTGGCGGAGGCCGTTCCAGTGGTGGTGGGTTTGGCGGCGGTGGCGGACACTCAAGCGGCGGTGGCGGCGGACATTCCAGTGGCGGACACAGATAACCTATTTTTTTATCGTAATTCTAACTAATTAAACCTGTTAAAATGAGAAGGTTCTTATATTCGGTATGCCTAATTGGGGCAATAATACCGCTGCAATCAGATGCTCAAGTAAGCCAGTCGGATGCCCTAAGGTATTCACAGGACATATTGGGCGGTACGGCACGTTTTGCTGCTATGGGTGGTGCTTTTGCCGCTGTAGGTGGAGATGTTAGCACGCTTGCGTATAACCCTGCCGGTATTGCTGTTTTTACTAAAAATGAATTGGAAATTTCGCCGGGGCTTACCCTGCAAAGTACCAATGCCAGCAATAGCAGCAACTCTGTTACTAACCAGGCAAGCAGTATTAATTTGCAAAGTTTTGGATTGGTTTTAACAAAGAAAGTAAGAAGCAAAGATAAGGATGACGTGGGCGGCTGGAAAAGCTACAATTTTGGTATTGCCTATAACCGGATGAATAACTTTAATGATAATGTATCTATAACAACTGTAAGCCACACCAATTCTTTTGCAGATGGTTTAACTCAGCAGGCACAGGGAACGTATTATAATAATCTGGATGGCTTTTATCTGAACCCCGCGTTTCAGATAGGGATAATTGATACAATACCCGGAAGCAATTACTCCAACTATTTCAACATCATCGACCAGAACCTTAATAAAAATGGAGATTACCTGTTGCAAACAGAGAATATTACTACCACAGGCTCTATGGGCGAAACCGATATTTCCTTTGGAGGAAACTATAACGACAAACTCTTTATTGGAGCCACTGTCGGTATTGTAGATGTAAATTATAATCTAACCGATGTATATACCGAAACTGCGGAGTATGATGACCAGTTGTTCGGATTAAATAATTATTCGTTTACCCAAAATTTAAACACATCCGGCGAAGGTATTAACTTTAAACTTGGTTTCATTTATCGTATTATGGACTGGTTAAGAATTGGCGGAGCCATTCATTCGCCAACATTCCTAAGTTTAACAGATAACTACTCAACTTCATGGCAGGCCGATTACAATTCAATTACTAATCCTTATTTCTACCCGGGCCCTACACAAACTTTCGGCGACCAAACTGCATATAATTATAACATTACCACTCCTTTAAAAGCTATTGGCGGAGCAGCTATTGTAATTAACAAGCAGGGTATTCTCAGTGCCGATTATGAATACGTTAATTATTCCAACATTAGTTTTAATTCTTCTGACCCCAATTTGGCGCAAGGCTATGGAACTGCCGTAAATAATGCCATTGGACAGCAATTCATTCAGGCAAATAACCTTCGTTTCGGATTCGAGTGGGTGCTTTACCCTGTTAGTTTCCGCGCAGGATATGCCATTTATGGAAACCCATACAATACTGCTACTGTAGGTTATTCTTCTCCGCGTACTACCTATTCAGCCGGTATCGGGCTGAAGGTTAATAATGTTTATTTTGATTTTGCATATACATTAATGCAATACAGCGAACAATATGCTTTTTATCAAGGGGCTGAAACAAGTACCTTGAAAAACAATATTACCAATGTGATTTTTACACTGGGGTATAAATTCGGCAATGCAAATCATAATCGAATGCCACGCAGGGAAAGGTTCCAGCAGGCATATCCGCCACCGCCACCACCTCCGCCACCGGGCGCATATTGATAGAGGCATGAAAAATATAAAACACCTGCACAGATAATACTTTGCAGGTGTTTTCTTTTACAGGATACTTAGGGTTTCTTGGTATCCAAGTGTAATGTACGAAGTGTTTTAGCTTTAAGAGAAGTAAACCCTACCACCAAAATAGTCATGGAGCCGCCAAAGATAACGGAAGGTATCAGACCCATTAATTTGGCGACCGCTCCCGACTCAAATTCTCCTATTTCATTAGATGAGCCAATGAATATATTATTGACGGAAGAAACCCTTCCCCGCATCTCGTCAGGTGTTCTTAATTGTAAAATGGTAGCACGGATAATTACACTCACACTGTCGAATGCGCCGCTAAGTGCTAAAATAAATACAGATAAAGCAAGATTAGTAGAGAGGGCAAATAAAATCATGCAAATACCAAAGCCAACCACGGCAAGCAGCATATTTCTGCCTGCATTGCGCATAGGCGGACGGTAAACCATGATTGTTCCCATAATAACCGCACCAATGGATGGAGCTGCCCGCAGCATACCCAATCCCATAGGACCGGCATGTAAAATAAGTTTGGAGAATAGTGGTAATAAAGCCACGGCTCCGCCAAACAAAACGGCAAATAAATCAAGCGACAGCGCACCCAATATGGCCTGGTCGCTGAAGACAAATTTTATACCTGTGGAAAGGCTTTGAAACAGCGGTTCTTTTTTGGTTCTTTCCGGGATTGGGCGCGACTTAATAAACGCAAATAGAACCAATGAAATTAATATCAGGATGAAATCTGTTAAATAGCTTTTGCCAACGCCAATCAAGCCAAAGAGCACACCGCCCAATGCCGGGCCACTGATGGCGCCTACTTGCCATGCGGTACTGTTCCAGGTAGTGGCGTTAGGATAGGTCTCACGGGGAACGATTTGAGAAAGAAATGCAAACAACGAAGGCGCAATAAAAGCCCTTGCTATACCGGTGAAAAAGATAACGGCATAAATCGGCCAAATTCCATATTGAAGAAGAACTGCGCCATTGTTGAAAGTGAAAAGAAACAATATAAAAGTGGAGACACTCATTATGGATGTAGAAATAACTATGATTCTTTTTCTTGGGATGATATCGGCCACATGGCCCGCAAAAAGGGCAGTTGAAATGAAAGGTATGGCTTCGGTAAGCCCAATCATACCAAACCAGAAAGGGTCCTTGGTATATTCCAATATTTGCCAGCCTACAATTACGCCCTGCATTTGCGTGGCAATGGTAAACAGCAGCCGTGCCATTGCAAACAGCCTGAATTCAGGATTCTTTAAAGAAACATAAGGGTCATTTGCCACAAGCGGTTATCTTTGTTGAGGGGATTACACAAATTTACTATCTTAAATAATGCGAGGATTTGAAGGGTAGGTTATTTATAAACAATGGGGTAGGGACTAACCCTAAAAGTCGAAAAATCTAATTACTGAATAATCAGTTTGCCTGAATAAATATCCTTCACATTTTCACAAACCACCCTATATAAATAAACACCGGAAGGTTGGCTGCTCAAATTGACAAGGGTTGAGGCACTATTTAGTTTTGAAGAATAAATTTTTTCTCCCAGCATATTGTAAATATCCAATTCCCGGTTAGCAGGGGTTATATTATTTAAATTAAAGGTAAATTCACCACTGGAAGGATTAGGAAACACAGAAATAAAACTCTGTTCTTTCACTTCCTTTATGCCTTCTTCTGCATTGCTGCATATAGTTGTTACACGTAATCCCTTTTGAATAAATGCGGAACAATTCGCCGGGTAATTGACACTGGTGTCCGAAAGATGTAATGATGCTGTCAAAATTTTCACTGTATCAATTATGGTAGGAAATAAATACGTATTACATCCGCTATTACCATTGGAATCTGTTTTTACAAGGCAAATGTTGCAGGCTCCAATACCATAAGTGCTAAAGCCAGATAGGGCATAGCCATTATCATTTGTACATACGATTGCATCAAAATTTTCTTTGTAAAAATATTTTATCCATGTTATTTTTCCCATTGAATCCGTTTTTAATAGCGATCCATATGATCCATTTCCGGATATTGCGAATCCCTTATCGGGTGTTTGAACAATAGTAATACCGTGGTTATAAACCTGGGAGGTATCCGCATATTTCCTGCACCAGATTGGATTTCCTGACTTATCTGTTTTTAAAAGCCACTGCCAATAAGGGGAAACACCTTTTTTGGAAGACATATCTCCGGTAAAAACCAGGTCTCCGTCGGATAATTCAATTACAGAAATTAATTCCCCTGTTGAAATGGAATCCTGCCCATAGCATTTAGCCCACTGCACATTACCAAGCGAATCAGTTTTTACTGCATACCCTGGCCGGATAAGACCTGACCCGCCTGTAATAACATATCCTTTATCCCTGGTCTGAATTAGGTCATAAGGCCCAATATCAGTATAGGGAATCAACCCTTTCATCCATAACAAATTGCCATTAATATCGGTTTTAAGTAAATTTATTCCTTCAATTGAACCATAATCGTAAAGAGAACTGCCAAGCGCCATATATCCTCCATCGCTGGTTTGTTTTAATTCGCATCCTGTTGTACTGCTTGCAAAGGCTTTTGACCAAAGGATACTACCATTAGGGTTTAGTTTCATCATAATCATTTGAGCTTCATCCCATCCAATAGTAACATAATTTCCCTGGTTATCTATAATAACAGATGTTCCCATTAAAGCAGTTGAGTTGTTTTCTCCAATTCTGCTTGCCCATATCGTATCACCATAGGCGTCTGTTTTTATCACATACATCCATTTTGGGCCACCTGATATTGGATACTGACCTGAACCAACTATCAGATAACCTCCCTCAGGTGTTTGTTTTAATGATTCGACCCCAACAGTGTAGCAAGTTTGACCTTCTGAGCCTAAGTCACCATAGGCCTTTTGAAAAGTTATCTGTGAGGTTACCGGAAGTATTTTTAATAGGATAACAATTAGCGCGAGTAGTTTTCTCATCGAGTGCGTGTATGAAATTTATACTATAGCCAAAACAAATGTAGCGCTTTTATTTAAACAAAAAACCCCAACATTTCTGTCAGGGTTTTCATTAATCAACAAATCATTTATAAAATATTAGCCGCACTTTGTGTATCCGCAGCTGGTGCATTTCAGGCAGCCTTCTTCATAAATAAGCCCTCCTTCGTCGCCGCAGTTGCTGCAAGTCCGGTCTTTGCCTTTGGTGCCGTTCGGTATATATTTCTTCAAAGCCCTTTCCACACCGGTTTTCCAGGTATTAATAGATTCATCGTAAAGGCTAAGGTTTCCAATCAAATCTACCACTTGTGGTATTGGCATACCATGGCGCAATACACCGGAAATCAATTTGGCATAGTTCCAGTATTCCTTATCGAACAGGCGTGATAAGCCTTCAATAGTTACACTATAGCCATCCTTATCGGTGAATTTAAAATCATAGCGTTTTTTTCCGTCCACCGATTTGCTCTTTATTACCATCCCTGTTTGAACCCAGTTTGGCAAGTTGAATACGTCTTCTGCCTTACCTGTAAAGATTTCATAAGGTTTGTCATTCAGGATACCAACCACAGCCAGCCATTTTTCCGTTCCGTTCATAAAGCGGATAACATCTGCTTTCAGTTCGGTAGGGCGTTTGGGTGCGTGTGTTTCTAAAATTTGAGTGGTTGCTGTTGCAGCCTTTGGTTTCTCATCATTCGAAACCAATACTCCGCTGCGTGAACCATCACGGTATACGGTGATGCCTTTCAATCCATGTTTCCATGCTTCCACATAAATTTCGCCCACCTTTTCAATTGGCACATCATTCGGAAGATTGATAGTGGAACTGATGGAGTGGGTGGTATATTTCTGAACGAGTGATTGCAATTCTACGCGTTTAATCCAGTCAATTTCAGGAGCGGTGGAGCCATAATAAGGGCATTCGGTAATATCTGTTTTTCCGGTAATGTCCATCCATGTTTTTACCTTTGGGTGGTATACTACAAACTCCTGCCATTTGTCGCCCATTTTATCGGTGAAATCAACGGTAGCATCTTTATCGTTCGGATTGATTTTCCTTCTTCTCTTATAAGATAGTAAGTATACAGGTTCTAATCCCGATGAGGTTTGCGCCAGTATACTCAAACTGCCTGTCGGGGCAACCGTGCTGATGGAGATGTTCCTTCTGCCGAATTTCATCATGCGTTTGTAAACTTCAGGAAGTTCCTTTTCCAGCATTTGTACAAACTCGGATGTGTTTTCAATCTTTTCATCGAAGTCTTCAAAGCTGCCGCGTTCAATAGCCATATCAATGGAACTGGTGAACTCGGCATCGCATTTGGTCTTCATTATTTTATCCACTTCCTTCATCGCTTCCGGGGAATCAAATTGCATATTGAGCGCAGCCATTGCATCACCCAATGCGGTGAAGCCAAGTCCGGTCCTGCGGCCTTTCTTTCCCGCTTCGTAAAGGAGTTTCCACGTATTTATTTCAATTTGCTTGATGTCATAAGGTTCTTTGTCACTGTTTACTTTCGCCAAAATCTTCTCGATAGATTCCAATTCCAAATCAACTAAATCGTCCATCAGGCGTTGTGATTCGTAGGTTACTTCATAAAACTTTTCATAGTTGAATGAAGCATCCTTTGTAAATGGCTTGTCCACAAAGTTGTAAAGGTTCATAGCGATGAGCCTGCAGCTGTCGCCGCCTTGCATGGCAATTTCCGAGCAAGGGTTGGTAGACACGTTTTTGAAGCCGGGATATACCGATGAGGTGGAATACTTATGTTGCCTGTCCCAGAAAATCAATCCCGGTTCGGCACTTTGGTGTGCACATTTAATAATGGTGTTCCACAAATCGCGAGCCTTTACAGTCTTGGTAATTTCCGGTTTCGATGATTCGATTGGGAAACGGTGGGTATATTCTTTATCATTTACCACAGCTTCCATAAACTCATCTGACAAGCGAACAGAAATATTGGCTCCTGTAATTTTACTAAGGTCTTGCTTAATGGTTACAAAATTCTCTACGTCAGGGTGTGCAATATCAATGGTAATCATCAAAGCGCCACGGCGGCCGTTTTGGGCAACCTCGCGGGTGGTGTTGGAGAAACGCTCCATAAAGGAAACGGCTCCGGTGGTTGTCCCTGCTGCATTATTTACAATGCACCCGGCTGGTCGGAGGGTTGAAATATCAATACCTACACCGCAACGCCTCTTAAAGAGTTGGGTTAACTGTTGGTCGGTGTACATCACGCCTCCGTAAGAATCGTATATCTCTGGTAATACAACGCAATTGGATAAAGAAGCAATCACATGCTTGTTGCCAAGTCCGAACATTACACTGCCTTGGGGGATTACATATTTAAAGTCTTTGAACAGGTCAAATATTTTTTCTTCGGAAAGGAATTCCCTTTTTTGTCCGTAATCGGACAAATGTGCAAATGCACCATTCATGGCTGATATTTCAGCATATTCTTTTTCCTTGCGGGCAAATTCATGCGCCATGCGCTTGTGCATATCATCCGGGGTTTTTTCAAGGATGTTTCCATTCTTGTCACGCAATGCGTATTTGTTCACCCAGGTGGTTGCAGCTAATTCGTCCCCGCCGAAATATTGGGTCGATGCTTTTTTTATTTCATCTGCATCAAGCATTGTTTTTGTCTTTAGAGTATTTTGTGCCATATCGAAAAATGTTTTTTGTCGTCGTGTGTTGTTTTTTGGAACGTAACTGCAAATCTATGTTCTCACCTTTTTTGACGACGGGTATATGTTTTATAGTTTTTAACACCTTTATTAACATCCCTCTGAAAACCCATGTCAATAAAGGATTTTAAGAGTTATCAAGATTTTTCAACATTACTGATTGTTCATAATTAATAACTCTATATCATTATAAGGAATATTATAAGTTTCGCCCAAATATTTACTTGTTAATACGCCTTTGTATATGTAGACGCCGTTTCGCAGGTACATATCCTTTTTTATTAAACTTTCGAACCCGCCAACATCTCCGGCTTTTTGCAGGATGGGGGTAAAAATATTACTGAAGGCAATCGAGGCTGTCCGGGAAACGCGTGATGCAATATTCGGAACGCAATAGTGAGTAACGCCATGTTTCCTGAAAACAGGCTCGCCATGGTTCGTTACATGCGAAGTTTCAAAACATCCGCCCTGGTCAATGCTTACATCTACAATTACCGAGCCTACTTTCATATCGCTAACCATTTGTTCGGTCACAACCATTGGTGTTATTCCTGCTTCCGCTCGAATGGCCCCGATAGCCACATCTGCCGTTTTTAAGTGGCGGGCAAGCACACGGGGACGGATAGTTGATGTAAAAATTCGTGCACCAAGCATAATTTGTAATCGACGCAGGCGGGATATGGAATTATCAAAAACCTTTACGATGGCTCCACGCCCGATGGCTGCACGGGCTGCAAATTCACCAACCGTTCCGGCACCAAGAATAACCACTTCGGTAGGTGCAATGCCTGAAACACCTCCCATTATTAAACCGGGGCCGTTATGCACATTGCTCAAATATTCTTCCGCAATAGAGATAGAGGTGCCACCCACAATTTCGCTCATAGAGCGGATTACAGGGAATATTCCGGCTTCATCGCGCAGCGAATCGAATGCGATGGCGTTAATTTTTTTCTCCATTAAATAACGAAGGAAGTCTTTGGGTTGAACAGAAAGCTGTAAGGCGGAAATCAGGGTTTGACCCGGATGCATCATTTCAATTTCGTTTATAAGCGGAGGGGTAACTTTTAAAATTACATCTGCTTTATACACTTCGCCCGCACCATAAGCAATCTGGCATCCGGCTTCGCTGAAGTCGGTATCTTCAAAATGGGCATTTTTGCCTGCGTTGGTTTCCACTAATACCTTATGCCCATGATTTACTAATAAAGCTGCATCATCCGGCACAAGGGCAATACGGTTTTCCTGATAGGATATTTCCTTGGGGATACCAATGGTAAGGCTTCCTTTTTTGTGCCCCACTTCCAGCATTTCTTCTTGAGTAGCCAAGGCTCCCTTGGTTAAGGTTCTCATAACATCTTTGTAACTCATTGCTTCATGCGTGTTTGGGGTTTATATAGACGGTTAGGATTGGGTATTGCTTTTAGCAGTGCTATGTTCATCATTGCGAGGCTCGGCGAAGCAATCTCTGTCGCAATGAGATTGTTTCATGTCTATGATGACAGAGATTGCTTCGTACCTCGCAATGACGAGAGGTATAGATGTATTACCTACTTTACCCATAATTCCCTGTCTCCGTTATTCAGTATTTCAATTTTTATTTCTACTACATTAGCAGGTACTAATCCCTCTATTTTTTCGGGCCACTCTATAAAGCAATAATTGCCTGAATAAAAATACTCTTCGTAACCAATGTCGTATGCTTCTTGTATATCCTTTATCCGGTAAAAGTCGAAATGGTAAGCCACAGAGCCATTGGCGCACGCATATTCGTTCACCAATGAAAAGGTGGGACTGCTGATTCCGGCCGTTACCCCTAATGCTTTACAAATATACTTAATAAAGGTGGTTTTACCAACGCCCATCTCACCCGAAAATATGAACACCTTACTGTTCTTAAAATCAGCTAATAGAACCTGTGCTGCCCTTTCCAGTTCTTCTTCCTTATGGACAGTACAAAATAACCTCATTACCTATTATTTAGAAATGTTAAACCTTTGCCCTAACCTCTAAATAATTGCCGGTCGGGCTCCGACTATTTAGGCGACAAAGCTACAAAAGGTATTATCATTTCCTCGAGGGAAATTCCACCATGCTGGAAAGTATTCCGGTAATAACTTACATAGTGGTTGAAGTTATTGGGATAGGCAAAAAACTTATTCTCCTTGATAAAGAGGAATATGCTGCTTACGTGCGTGCGTGGCAGGAACGCATCGGCAGGATTTTTTAGCATAAACACATCCTTGCCTTGGTAAGTAAGGCTTTTGCCTTGTTTGTACCGAAGGTTAGTGGTGGTGTTTTTATCGCCGATTACTTTTGACGGCTCACCTACTTTAATAGTACCATGGTCGGTGGTGATGTACATTTTAGCGCCCACTGCCCGGATGTTCTTAATAATATCGCGCAGCGGAGAGTGTTGGAACCACGACAGAGTGAGTGAACGGTAAGCTGCATCATCGCTGGCTAATTCGCGGATAACCTCCATTTCAGTGCGGGCGTGCGAAAGGGTGTCTACAAAGTTATATACAATGGCATTCAGCTTATTGTTGGCTGCCAAACTATGGATGTTATCGGCGAGGCGTTTGCCTGCTTCAAAATTGGTAATCTTATTATAGGAGAACTTAACGTCCTTTCCGGAGCGGCGAAGTAGCCCCTCTAAAAACTCCGCTTCGTGCAGGTTCTTTCCGCCTTCATCCTCATCGTTCTGCCATTTTCCCGGATACATTTTCTCGATTTCCGATGGCATCAGTCCGGCAAAGAGGGCATTACGCGCATATTGGGTGCAGGTAGGCAGAATGGCGAAATACATTTCTTCCTTATCCACCTTAAAGTCTTCTTCAATAACGGGCTGCAGCAGCTTCCATTGGTCGTAGCGCAGGTTATCAATCACCACCACAAAAACGGGTTTACCTTCTTTGTCAAGATTATTTAGCACTTTGGATTTGAGCAACGTGTGCGACATTATTGGAACATCTTTGGCGCCTTGCCTAAACCAATTGGTATAGTTCTTTTCAATAAACTTACTGAACAGGGTATTGGCCTCCGACTTCTGCATAGACAGGATTTCCTTCATGCCGGGGTCGCCCGATTTCTCCAGTTCCAGTTCCCAGAAGACCAGCTTTTTATATACGTCTTCCCATTCCTTAATGCTCAGGTTATCAGAAAGTGACATACTTATATTGCGGAAATCTTGCTGGTAGTTGCTCGTGGTTTTTTCGCTGATGAGCCTGTTCTT
>CAIWVW010000022.1 GCA_903916255.1 uncultured Bacteroidota bacterium | reverse complement strand
TCAATAGCTGATTCTGTCATGCCGAACTTGTTTCGGCATCTGTTCCGTTCTTTTGATTGTTATTAGCATCAAAAGTCTTAAGAAGTTTGCCTATTGGAAAAAGGCAATACGACCTTTAGGTCGTGGATTATATCGCCAAATAAATTAGGCTTTAGCCGAACTTAAATAATATATTTTTACCTTTGACTTTAGTCTAAATACTTTATGATATGCCATACTGCAAAATAATGATTCATGCAATTTGGTCAACCAAAAATCGCACCCATTTAATTGGAAAAGAACTAAAGCCAATGCTATTACAATATATTAAAGAAAACAGTTTTAAGAAGAACATTCATATAGACGTTCTTAATTGTGTTGCAGACCATATTCATTTGCTAATATCTCTTGGCGCAGACCAAACGATAGCTAAGACTATTGGTTTGATAAAAGGAGAATCATCTAATTGGGTTAATAAACAGAATTTTAGTTCCTCTAAATTTGAGTGGCAGGATGAATATATCGCTCTGTCTGTAAGTGTATCGATGGTAGAAAAAGTAAGAAGTTATATCGGGAGACAAGAAGAGCATTATAAGAAGAAAACATTCACCGAAGAGTACGATGAATTTATTAAGTCGAGTGGTCTTTTGTTAGGCTAAAGCCAAGGCATTGTGATATAGCCATCCACGACCTGAAGGTCGTGGCAACTTTGAGAACAGCATTTTGTACTATTGCAAAGGCAATTTAAAGGGCATTTACGCCAAAATCCCTCTCGAAATTACAATCTTCTGGACCTCGGTTGTTCCTTCGTAAATTTGGGTAATCTTGGCATCGCGCATCAAACGCTCAACATGGTATTCTTTCACATACCCATAGCCGCCATGTATTTGAACCGCTTCAACGGTAGTGTCCATAGCCACTTTTGAAGCAAATACTTTTGCCATGGCTCCGGCTTGTGTATAATCTAAATGGTGGTCCTTGAGCCATGCCGCTTTAAGGCAAAGCAAACGGGCTGCATCAATCTGGGTTGCCATATCAGCTAACTTAAATTGAATAGCCTGGTGCTCGCAAATGGGCTTGCCAAACGCTTTTCTTTCTTTGGAATATGCTAAAGCCAATTCGTATGCACCGGATGCAATTCCCAAAGCTTGCGAAGCAATCCCAATGCGGCCTCCGCTTAATGTTTTCATGGCAAATTTGAATCCGAATCCATCTTCGCCAATGCGGTTGGCTGCCGGAACTTCCACATCCTGGAACATGAGCGAATGTGTATCGGAACCACGAATGCCGAGCTTGTTTTCCTTTTTTCCAATCTGGAAACCTTTCATTCCCTTTTCAACAATAAAAGCATTGATGCCTTTATGTTTCTTTTCAGGATAGCTTTGGGCAATTACAAGATATACCGATGCACTGTTGCCGTTGGTAATCCAGTTTTTGGTGCCGTTTAAAATATATTTATCACCTTTGGGAATAGCTGTTGTATGTTGTGATGTAGCATCTGACCCGGCTTCCGGTTCAGATAGACAGAATGCTCCGATAATTTCACCTTTGGCAAGCGGCACTAAATATTTTTGTTTTTGTTCTTCGGTTCCAAATTCCTCTAAACCCCAGCAAACAAGCGAATTATTTACCGACATAGCCACCGAAACGGAAGCATCTATTTTAGAGATTTCTTCCATAGCCAAAACGTATGAAATGGCATCCATTCCACCACCGCCGTATTTAGGATTTACCATCATCCCGAGGAAACCTAATTCCCCCAACTGTTTTATTTCTTCTTTCGGGAACTTTTGAAGTTCATCGCGTTCTATTACACCGGGTTTCAGCACATCATTGGCAAAATCGCGTGCCGCTTTTTGTATCATTAAGTGCTCTTCAGTCAGTTGGAAATTCATGGCTTAGTTTTATTTTTCTGGTCGCAAATATAGATAAATCTCAATGGTATAAAAGTGAGGGTTTTTATTCATTCACAATTATTTGATTGAGATGATGTTTCAAATGCCCCACATAGTCTTCAATAATAAACTCCAGTGTCATTTCATTGTGATTGCCAATAGTGGCAGTGTTCGGCAATTTGGCGGGCTTAATGTTCCACAGGATATGTAACAAATGCAGATTATAGGCTTCCCAAAGCCTTATCAGTTCATTCCATGAAACGGTATTATAATGCTGAATGGAAACCCATTGCTCCTGTTCATAACCGGGAAGTTTCAGGATATTTTCCATCTGCATCCTAACAAAGCGCTGGTGGTTGTTGGCAGCGGAATCAATGAGATGTCCTACTATTTCTTTCTTGCTCCATTTATCGGGTGCAGGCTTTTTACTTGCTTCGTCTTCTGAATATTTTAGAAGTTTTTTTGGAGATTCATCCAGAATTCTTTCAAATTCTACAATAGTATTTTTTATGGTGTGCATTAAGGGTTCATTATGTGAAACATTTCTTCTCTTTTTGCGCGTAACCCTTTCGATTGGCCAATGGGTGCTTCCAAAACATCATTCTTAATAGCTTCCATGGCTTCTGCCAAAAATTCATGTAGTGGTATTCCCCCATGAGATTGGGTTTTATCTGCCCTGCGCTGATGGCCAAGTTCCGTATCGGTTGAGGGCGGGATAATTTCAAAAACTTTTACCGGCGTATTTTTCAACTGGTGCCGCAACGATAAGGTAAGCGAGTGGAGCGCCGCTTTGGTAGCGCAATACACAGGCATAAAAGAAATAGGCGCAAATGCCAGCCCCGATGAAATATTAATTAATGCTGAGTTGTTTTTAGTTGTTAAATGCTTTGCAAAAAGTGAACCCAGATGAATGGGCGCAATCAGGTTTATTTCTATTTCTTCCCTAATAGGGCCCAGGTTTATGGGCTGCGTAAGGTCGGTGGCTAATTGTATCCCCGCATTATTCATTACAATATTGGTGTCCGGATAATCTTTCAATACTGTGTTGCATAAATCTTCCCGCTGGTTGGCATCCGCAATATCGCAAGTGATGGTAATTAAATCCGGATGTTTTATTTTCAAAACATTTAATCTTTCAACTCTGCGCCCGCAGATGATTACCTTATTTCCCAGTTTCAGAAACTCCTCGGCAAAAGCCAATCCAATGCCGGAAGTGCCCCCGGTAATCAAGATGGTATTATTAGTTGTTTTCATAATGAGAATGTTACTCCCAAAGGGATTCCTTTTGGAAATGTAAAGGTATGCAATGTTAAGATGCATTGGCATCTTTTATGGAGAAATCCATCGAATATATTCCTGACAATTAAAGTGAAGATTAACAGGACTTATATCTCGCATAGTCTCGCGGAGAGGGGGGGATTCGAACCCCCGGTACACTTTTGGGCGTACGACAGTTTAGCAAACTGCTCCTTTCGGCCACTCAGGCACCTCTCCTGTTAAGTTATAAAGTATAAAGTGGAAAGTATAAAGGAATCTTTCTTTTTACTTTTTTACTTTTTACTGTTTTGGGGCTGCAAAAGTAAAAAAATGTTTTTGACAATAGGCATTTTAGCCCATTATTGTTCCATTTACCCTATTTAAAGGAGGTTTATTTTGGGGAAGAGTGCTTTAAAACCCTTGCTTCAGCATAGAAAATAATTTCTTCTGCTATGTTTTTCAGGTGGTCGCCAATTCTTTCCACCATTTTCATAATGCTGATAACCGGTATAGCCTGAGTAATGCTTTCAGGGTTTCCTTTAGTATATTCTTCGGCAATAACTACAGATTCGTCTGTTATATTATCAATGGCTTCATCCTTAATCAGGATATCGCGAGCCAAAAGGGTGTCTTCCTTTTCAAATGCCTGCAATAGGTTTTTATACATGTCTAGTGAAACAGCAAATGCTTCTTTGGCATTTACTTTTTCAAGAAATTGCCTGTCAAATCCGGGTTTGGTATGTGATACCATGCGGGCTATATTATCGGCAATGTCACCAATACGTTCCAGATTTATGTTAATTTTTAATGCAGAAAGTACAAACCTTAAATCAACTGCCACCGGGGTAAATAAGGCAAGTATGGTTTCGCAACGGCTGTCTATTTGCAATTCTTTTGCATTTACGAGTTTTTCGTTTGATGCAATTTCCTTAACTACTGAAAGATTATTATCAATAAGTGCAGTTTGAGCCCGTTCCACCTGCGATAGTACAAGTTTATACATTTCGAGCATCTCGTTGCGGAGAGCGTCCATTTCTGCTTGAAGGTGTTCCATTTTAGGTCGTTAGTTTATAAAGTTCGTAAAGTTAATAAAGTTTGTAAAATACATGTTACCATAATATGAATTCTACAGCCATTGACTGATTATCCGAAGCGCCCGGTAATATAGTTCTGTGTCTTCTCATTTTTCGGATTGGTAAATACTTTTTTTGTATCGTCGTACTCCAGCAGCTCGCCCAAATAAAAAAATGCAGTCATATCACTTATACGTGCTGCTTGCTGCATATTATGGGTTACAATAATAAGTGTATAATTTCCTTTCAGCTCATAAAGCAAATCTTCAATTTTAGCTGTCGAAAGAGGGTCCAGTGCTGAAGTCGGTTCATCCAGCAGAATAACTTCCGGTTTCATGGCAACGGCTCTTGCCAGGCATAAACGTTGTTGTTGCCCACCCGAAAGTGAAGTAGCTCTTTTTTTCAAATGGTCTTTCACTTCATCCCAAAGTGCCACTTTCTTCAAAGCATCTTCTACTATGTGGTTTTTTTCGTCAGTTTTTAATTTAATGCCGTTCAGTGTAAAACCTGAAATAACATTCTCATAAATACTCATGGTAGGAAATGGATTGGGACGTTGAAACACCATGCCTACGCGGCGTCTTACAGTCATAGCTTCCATTTCATTAATATTTTCCGAATGCAGGAATATTTTTCCTTCTACTTTTGCTTCAGGAGTTAATTCATGCAGACGGTTAATAGCACGCAGAATGGTGGTTTTACCACATCCTGAAGGGCCCATGAAAGCAGTTACTTTCTTTTCGCCAATCTCCATATTAATTCCTTTGACAACTAAATTATCGCCAAAAGAAACACGAAGATTTTCAGTTCTTAAAATTGTACCTTCCATCTGCTTTCGAATATTTTAATTATAGTATTTAGCAAAATAATAAATGAAACCAATATAACCGAACCTCCCCATGCTATACGATGCCAATCATCGTAGGGGCTTGAAGCGTATGTAAAGATAACTTTCGGTATGGTATCAACAGGTTTCAGTATGTTAAAGTTTAATGCCGGATTTCCGAAAGCTGTAAATAATAAAGGGGCTACTTCTCCGGCAATTCTGGCAATACCAATGATGCATCCGCTGAAAATACCGCCAATACCGGCCGGTAACATTACCTTCATAGTAGTTCTAAAATATGAAGCGCCAAGGGCAAGTGAAGCTTCTTTTAATGTGGTAGGAATGAGAATTAGCGTTTCTTCCGTATTCTTTATAATGGGAGGCAGCATCATAATTGCGAGCGCAATACTTCCGGAATAAGAGGAGAACTTGCCGGTAGGTTTTACAATCCAAACATAAATTACAATACCAATAACAATGGAAGGTATTCCTTGCAATACATCCACTGCCAATGCTATGCGGTCCGAAAGTTTTCTGCCCCTGTTTTCGGCCAGGTATATACCTACAGAAACTCCCACAGGAATAGCAAGAATGGCAGCAATGCTAACAACCATTAAACTACCAACTATAGCATTAAGCATTCCTCCGCCATTCTCCCCAACAGGTTTTGGATTTTGCGAGAAAATGGCCCAGTTAAGGCTTCCGATTCCTTTTTCGAAAATATAAAAAAGTATGATGAAAACTACAGCAAGGCAACTGAAGGTAAGCCCCCAAACCAGCGATGTAAATATCCTGTCCTTTACCCGTCTTCCCTGAAGGCCTTGTATGTCGTAAGGTGTCATAATTAATAACTTACTTTTTTAATAATCATTCTGCCTATAATATTTATAATGGTGGTTACCACAAACAGCAATAGGCCCACTTCTATAAGGGTGCTTAAATAAATATTGCCCACGGCCTCTGTAAATTCATTGGCAATTACGCTTGCCATAGTATAAGAGGGGCTGAAGATGTTGTGCGGTATTTCAGGCGAATTACCTATTAATATGGTTACTGCCATTGTTTCGCCTAAGGCCCTTCCAAGCGAAAGCAGAAAACCCGCAGAAATTCCTGATATATTGGTTGGGATAATAACTTTTGTAATAACTTCTGCACGGGTGCTTCCCAATGCATAAGCTGCTTCTTTAAGGCTGGTTGGTGTCATACTTATTACCTGCCTTATAAGTGAAACGGAATAAGGAATAAGCATTATGGATAAAACGATAGAAGCTGTGAATATGCCTACTCCCGGGGCCGGCATGTGTAGTTTCATTTCTATTTTACTTACAAGGGGAGCTACAGTATATAAGCCCCAAAAGCCATATACAACAGACGGAATTGCTGCCAATAATTCTATAACGTTCCGGAATATATTCGGAACAAGTCCTTTGGGATAGTATTCACCCAAAAACAATGCAGCAGCTATTGAAAAGGGCGCTGAAATAAGGAGTGATAAAAAAGAGGTTATAAGAGTGCCGACTAAAAATGGCAACATGCCAAAATGATTGGCAACAGGGTCCCAGGTTTTACCCCACAAAAAGCCAAATCCATTTGCTTTAATAGCGGGCCAAGAAGAGATAAGCAGGGTTAAAAAGAAAACCAAAAGCAAAATCATTGTGATTATAGACACAATGCTGAGCCATCTTACAAAAATCTTATTTTCTAATACCCTCCAGCGATTCTTCATTATTCTTTACAGGTTGATATCCTGTATTCATTATAAAATTCAAAACTTAAAAAAGGGAGTGCCCGCCGGAATCTCCCCTTTAACCAAAACACAACCTCACATTAATAAGAACAATTTAGCGGGCCATCGTGAGATTATTTCTTTCAGTTTTAAAGTTCATACAGTGTAAAGTTTATAAAGTCTTCACTTTTTACTTTATGAACTTTATAAACTTTCTACTGTAGTATCGGTTGTCCGCCAAAAGTAATGGACTTTAAAACGGCTTCAGCGGCGGTTACAGCCTTTGGAGGAAGCGGTGCGTAATTCAATGGGGCAGTTTGTGCCTGGCCTTCGTGAATCATCCACCATAATTCCTTAACAAGGTTGGTTGCTTTGTCTTTGCTTCTGTTATTATAATTCTGTTCTTTGTAAAGAATTATCCATGTAAAACTGCTTATAGGATAAGCCTGGTCAACATTTGAATTGGTAATGCTTATGCGTGTATCGGCAGGAATATCTCCATTTGCACAAAGGCTGGTACTTTGAATGGTGGGCTTAATATAGTTTCCGGCAGCATTTTTAACTTGAGCATAACTCATGTTATTTTGAATGGCATAAGCTAACTCTATATAACCAATAGTTCCCGGGGTTTGCTTAATCATTCCTGCAACGCCTTCGTTTCCTTTTCCGCCTAACTCACCTTCAGGCCAGTTAACAGATTTGCCTGCTCCGATTTTTGTTTTCCAATCATCGCTGATTTTGGAAAGATAATCAGTAAAGATAAAGGTAGTGCCACTGCCGTCTGTACGGTGAGCTACTGAAATATCCATATCAGGAAGGCTTACACCGGGGTTTTCTGCTGCAATTTTCTTATCATTCCATTTGGTAATATTTCTTAAAAAGATGCCTGCAATAATTTCAGGTGTCAATTTTAATTCAGGATTTCCGGGAAGATTATAAGAGATAACATCGGCCCCAAGGCAGGTTGGAAATTCAACCACAGGTGCAGGCATGGCTGCAATATCAGCATCGCTTAGAAAAGCATCGGAAGCGCCGAAGTCAACCGTCTTATTCATAATTTGTTTTACACCGCCGCCAGAGCCAATCGATTGGTAGTTGGTTTGTATACCGCTGGTTTTACCATATTCGCTGAACATTTTAGAATAAAGCGGGTATGGGAATGTAGCACCTGCACCTAATATTTGTTTATCGGCATCATTAGCTGCGTTTGCATCGGTTGTTTTATCTCCTCCGTTGCCACAGGAAGATAATCCAATAACTAAAGCTGTTCCGGCAAAAGCTAAAGTTTTAAAGATTGAAGTTTTCATTTTAAGTTTTTTTGAGGTTGGGTTAGTTTTCATTTTTAAGCCATAAAAGGGTTAAGAACAATTTGCTCTTAACCCCTTCATAGTTATTTATTTCTCTTAGTTGAAAGCAAAAAGGAAAGTTACACGGTAAAGCACATAATTGGAACTTGCTAGGTCACCTGAACCATAAGGAGCCTTGATGTTATAATACCATAAGTTAGGCATCAGGTGTATTTTCTTGTCTTTCGTAGGAGTCCAATCCAATCCAACATTCATAAATGATTCTTTCCAGTAGTTACCATTTACAGAACTGCTGGCAACATTTGAAAATGCACTTGCAAATCCTTCGGTTGCACCATTGGATAAGCTACTGGTGCTTCCTGAAGCAACTGCTGAATAGCTGTACTTGTTATCAGGAGTATACATGTCATAGCGTGCAAAAATGTTCAGGCAGTTTTGCAATATGGTACCATGTGCAAAAACAGATAATCCTGTTTGAACTGCATCGGTAGTATCATTTGCAGCACCAGCTACTACAGTCTTACCTGTTGTAATGGTAGCAAAGGATTCAACCTCACCGTTTTTGTAGGTTTGCATGAACCATTCGCCTCCAATACCAAACCATTTGGAATTATAAGCTATATATGCTTTTTCTGTCATTACAGAATGCTGATACCCTTTAGCTGTTCCATAATAATAATTGCCATAGTTAATGTAATCCATATATGCTCCAATTGTTAATGCTGAGTTAAGCAGGTTGCCATACACATTAAGCCTGAACTTCTTAGCCTTATCTGTTGTGCTATTGAAGGCATTCAGGGATTGTGTAGAGGTCGAAGTGATTTTAGATGCTGCAGTTGTAGAGGTAGTCTTAATGGTAATAGTGGTGTCCTTACCTGTAGCTGGAGAAATGTATGTAATAGAACCGGGAGAAGTAGTGGAAGTAGTTGTGAGTGTTGCTGTAGTTGTAGTTGCAATACTTGAACCGCTTAAACTGGTTGAAGCTCCTGTAAATCCGGCAACTGGGTTATTACCGCTGTTATCGCCAACCATAGCACTATAACCAATAAAAGCAGGCACCTTGTTAGTGTCTTTTGCTTTGAATGTATAAATTCTTCCTTCTAATGTTAATCCCATATCGGAAGAACCGTCTACACCGTGCATATCCATAATAGTTTTTTCAACCGAGCGATACCCTAAAAGTGGTTCAGTGTTGTAATCAGATGCGAATGAGTTAGTAGCTTGTTGACCAATTTTTAAATTTGAACCTTTAAATATGTTTTTCCATTTGAAATACATATATTTTAAATAAACGGTTCTGTTGTCGCTCACATCCTGGTCTCCTTCATATGCCATTAAAGCATAAGCTGAGAATTTGCTGTTAATTTTATAGTCATATCCTAAATAAGCACGGCGGATTTCGAAAGCATTTTGATTTTGTGTTTGTCCATAGGCTCCTAATCCTTTGTATTGTTGTTTAGTGCCTCTTCCTGCTGAGTCACCATGTCCCATATAAGCATAGTCTCCGAAAGCATAACCCCAAAAACCGCGGTCGCCAGCAGCGTGGCCTTGACCAGGGCAAATTTGCTGGATTGCATTTTTGTTTAAGTTTTGCAATGAATCCCTGTTTTGGGCTTGTATGCTTCCTATAGCTAACAATGAACCCGCTAAGGCAAACATAAGTTTTGTAGATCTTTTTGTTTTCATTTTTTGTGGTTTTTAGTTTTGGTATCGTTCTGTGTTTTGACGCTGCAAAACTCATAAGTAATCATTAAGTCCAAGTAACCTCAATGTTAACAAATTGTTAACTTGTTAATTGATTGTTAACATAAAAAAGCATGTGAATTTATTCCTGACTTAAAGAATGAGCTTCGTTATTAGAAGGTTACCCATAAATGGGACAATTAGTCTCATTCAATAATAACACTTCAATTAATATTCTGATAATATTAGAACAGCTTGCTTATTTCAAAACAAACAGCTGAAATAGCCGCTGAAATCGGAATTGTTAAGAGCCACGCCCAAACAATATTAAGGGTAACCCCCCAACGAACAGCTGAGAATCTTTTTCTTGCCCCAACACCTATAACGGCTCCGGTAATAGTATGTGTAGTGCTTACCGGAATTCCGAATAAAATAGTTGCATATAGGGTAATAGCTCCCGATACTTCAGCGCAAAATCCTTCAAAAGGCCTTAATTTAGTAATTCGTTGGCCCATTGTTTTTACAATCCGCCAGCCCCCAAACAAGGTGCCAAACCCCATAGCAGCCTGGCAAGCCAGAACAACCCAGTAAGGCAGTGCGCCATTAGCCGGAAGGGTGTTACTCACCAATAAGGCCATCCATATTATACCCATTGTTTTTTGGGCATCACTTCCACCATGGCCTATACTAAAAGCTGCGGAAGAAAAAAATTGCAGCCTTCGGAATACCTTATCCATTTTATATGGATTGCTTCGACTTGCAAGGGCTTCTACAAAAGATGAAATAAGAAAAGCCAGTAACATCCCAAGTAAAGGAGAAACCACAATAAAAATTAAAACCTTGTAAAACCCGGAAGCAATAATAGCGGAAGGCCCTGCTTTTACCAGAGCCACGCCGAGTAATCCACCTACCAAAGCATGAGATGAACTTGTTGGCAAAGCCCAGAGCCAGGTAATAATATCTACAATAATGGCCCCAATAAGCGCACATGCAACGGCATTCAATGTCATTACATGTTGGTCGACTATTCCTTTACCAACCATAGCCGCAACTTTTGGCCCGAAAATAAGAAACGATATAAAATTGAATAAAGCAGCCCATGCCACTGCAACTCCGGGAGTTAAAACCTTAGTGGAAACAACTGTTGCAATTGAATTGGCCGCATCATGAAAGCCATTCAGAAAATCAAACATTAAGGCCAATAAAACTATTACTACCAACAAAGTCATTAGTGGATACTGTTAAACGTTTTTTACAATAATTGTCTCAAGCACATTCGCAGCATCCTCGCACTTGTCAGTTGCGGTTTCAAGCACTGAAAGCACTTCCTTTATCTTGATAATTTCAATGGCATCCTTTTCATTTTCAAAAAGCCGGGCAACGGCATTTTCAAAAATGTCATCTGCATGGTTTTCTATGCTGTTTATTCGGATGCATGCTTCCCTTATAGATTCTACATTTTTTAAGTCGCGCAGCCCCAAAACAGCTTTATGAAGCTCTTCCCCGCTTTTTTCAATCAGTTCGGCCAGTTTGCAAATATTACTTTCAGGAACCTGTATTTTATATAGTTCTATGCGTTTGGCAGAGCCATAAATAAAATCCACCACATCATCTAAAACAGAAGTTAGGGCGTGTATATCTTCCCTGTCAAAGGGAGTAATGAATGTGGTTCCTAATTCGGTAAAAATTTCATGGGTCACGCTATCGCCCACATGTTCCAGCCTTTCAATTTCCCTTAACAGTTCACGCCTCGTAACAGCGTCGGCGGTATTTACCATTTTGGTTAGTAAAACAGCCGTTTCCAGCAAATTGCTGGAAGCTTTCTCAAATAGCGGGAAAAATTTCTTTTCCGTAGGCATTAAAAACTTAAAAATATTAGCCATCTTATCGTGTTTGGTCTCTGGGTTATTTATATACCGGTCAAAAATACAGATTAAAGGAACGTGTTAATAGAAACCGACCACAAAGTTAACCAAATGTTAAGTTGTTAATTAATTGTTAAGTCAAAGATATGTATGTATATTAAACATAATTTTGCGCCGGATTCAGTTCATACAACCTTATTTTTCAAACAAATAAATGAATAATTTAAGAATACTTTTAGTTGATGATGAGCCGGATGTGCTTGACTTCTTATCTTTCAACCTTCAGAAGGAAGGGTATGAAGTTTATACGGCTTCTGAAGGCCGGGAAGCTGTTCAAATGGCAAAAAAAGTATCTCCAAATTTAATTTTACTGGATGTAATGATGCCTGAAATGGATGGCATTGAAGCGTGCAAGGAAATACGAACATTGCCGGAATGTAAGGATACATTAATTGTGTTTTTAACCGCCCGGACAGAAGATTATTCGCAAATAGCGGGGTTAGATGCGGGAGCTGATGATTATATTTCAAAACCCATTAAGCCAAGAGTATTGGTGAGCCGCATTAAGGCGCTGTTAAGAAGGCGGTTTCAATCGGAAACGGATACTTCCATTTTCGATGTGGGTGGGGGAATTAAGATTAATAAAGAGAACTATTCCGTTAAAGTGGATAATAAGGAGATTTCATTGCCTAAAAAAGAATTCGAACTTTTGTATTTGTTGGCTTCCAAGCCCGGCAAAGTATTTACCCGTGAAGATATATTGCACAAAATTTGGGGTGAGGATGTGGTGGTTGGAGACCGCACTATTGATGTGCACATTCGAAAACTGCGCCAGAAATTAGGCGATGAAGTGATTAAAACCCTGAAAGGAATTGGCTATAAGTTTGAATTTTAGCCCGCATTAAGTTTCTAAAGTAGTAAGTTCATAAAGTTTATAAAGCCATTATGTTTCTCAGCTTTATAACTTTTATCTTTACAATCTGCCAAAGTTTCATTTTATAACTTGAAAAAGGAATCACTAATAATTGCATTGGGCAGTTCGCTGCTTATTTCAGGCATTATTTATGTCCTTAGCATACTTGTTTTTAATTCACCCATTTCAATAACAGTCACTTTAAGCAACTTCATAATTTGTTCCGTTGCGGTTTACCTTGTTTATTATGTTGTAGTCGGGCGCAGGCTAAAAGCTATTCATGGCCTGATTGCTAAAAGCCCCCGAAAATTAGGTGATACTTCACTTGATATTATTGAAACAAGAATACAGACTTTATTACGCGAACGAAAGGAAGAGTTGGAGAAAATAGATAAACTTGAACGTCACCGCCGGGAATTTTTGGATAATGTATCACATGAAATGAAAACACCCTTGTTTCATATACAGGGTTATGTTTCAACCTTGGTCGAGAACCATATCGATGACCCGGAAATGCGGAAACGCTACCTGGAAAGAGCGGAGAAAAGTGCAGACCGGCTTATTCATATTTTGGAAGATTTAGATACTATTTCGCAATTAGAATCGAAACAGGTAAGTGCCGACATTGAACCTTTCGATATTGTAGAATTATGTTATGAGGTCATAGAATCGGAGGCTATTGATGCGGAACAAAAAAATATATCGTTGATATTAGAAAATGATATGGAAAAGGCTGGCGTTATTGGCGACCGTTTCCGCATAAGGCAGGTATTTGTAAACTTGGTTGTAAACTCCATTAAATATGGAAAAAAGGATGGAAAAACGACTATCCGTCTTAAAAACAGCACCGATTATGTTTATATACAAGTATCAGATAATGGCATAGGCATAGCCAAAGAACATCTATCGCGCTTATTCGAACGTTTTTACCGGGTAGATAAAGGCCGTTCCCGGGAACAGGGTGGAACTGGTTTGGGCTTATCTATTGTAAAGCATATTCTGGAATCGCATCACGAGCAAATAGAAGTACTAAGTACTGAAGGAGTTGGAACTACCTTTTCTTTCCGGTTGAAAAAAGCGCCGCACCACAGCAGTTTTTCTTTATAAAATAGTATAGGGTATTAAGTACTGTGTTTTTGGAATGTTTAGAATAGTTTACTCACTGCAAAATAGGTTATAACCGATACCGCACCGGTTAATACCATTCCCCAAATAATATCAATAATTACTATTTCAATGGGCCATTTGGCAACGGTAGCCATATTGGTAAGGTCATACGTAGCATAACACATAGCGCCTAAAACGGCGCCGTTCAGTAAAGCAGTTTGCCAGCTCATTTCCTTTAATCCCGGATTGATGGCAAAGAATAAAATGCCTCCTATATATATCAGGTAGAAAACGATAGCTGCCGCCCAATTCGGGTCCGGGGAAAGGATGAAACCAAGTTTTTGTTTGTAATAGTTTTTAGAGATTACTCCGAGCCAAATCATATCAATGGCGAAGAAAGTTATCAGGGCTATGAAATATGTTGAGATGAGCTTTAGCATGGTGGGGTGGGTTTAGGAACAAAGGTAGGAATAATAGTATAATTTTGTGCAACCGGCAAAATGAAGATTATGGCCCACAATGAGAAAATAGCTGATAGAATCAGGGAAGCTCTTATAGATATTCCGAAAGTGGAAGAAAAGAAAATGTTTCGGGGCGTTACTTTTATGGTGGATGGGAAAATGTGCATTAGTGTTGGCAAGGATAATGTGATGTGCCGCATAGACCCTGCTTTACATGAGGCAGCAGTAGAACGATATGGTGCAACTACTATGAAAATGAAGGGTAGAGAATACAAAGGATATATTAATGTTACTGAAGAAGGCATAAAGTCT
Source organism: uncultured Bacteroidota bacterium (assembly GCA_903916255.1). Classification (GTDB taxonomy): domain Bacteria; phylum Bacteroidota; class Bacteroidia; order JABEUT01; family JABEUT01; genus JABEUT01. The sequence goes on along the minus strand of CAIWVW010000022.1, from coordinate 7,940 downwards.
AGAAAAGATTTTGACTATTGGATTGGGTTGGCGCTCGACTTTAATTCGAGAGCAAAGGCAAGCCCGAAAAAGAAAAAGTAGAAACCTAATTTGCTTACTTTTGTCTTATGTCCCTTAATGAAGTACTAAAACATATTGACGAGTTGCAAGCTCAAATCCAAGCCCATGGGAAGTTGGATAATGAAGTTTTGAAGCGTATTAATTATAAGTTCAGGCTTGATTGGAACTATAACTCCAATGTAATGGAGGGCAACTCCCTTACCAGGATGGAGACCCGGACGGTGATGATTAATAATATTACCGTTGAAGGTAAACCGTTAAAGGATATTATTGAAATGCGCGGCCATGATGAGGTTATCGTCAACATTTTAAAGATAGGGAAAGGAGAGCTGAATCTTTCCGAGGCAAGAATTAAGCAAATACATAAAAGTATTATGTATGAGGATGACCCTGAAAAAAAACAAGCTATCGGAATATGGAAGCCATATAACAATTACCTCTATAATTATAAGAAAGAGCGCATTGATTTCACTCCTTATTCAGAGGTGCCGGATAAGATGCATGAACTTGTTAATTGGCTCAATACGGAAAATGAAAAAATAAAAAGGAAAGATAAAAATGCGCTTCATCCGGTAATTTTGGCTTTTGAATTTCATTTAAAATATATACGTATACATCCATTTTATGACGGAAATGGCAGAACGGCCCGAATATTTATGAATTTAATAATAATTGCTTTCGGCTATCCGCCTGTAATAGTCAAGTTGGAAGAGAAGATACAATATTATCAGTATTTAAGCGATGTTGCCGACTATGGCGGTGAACCTGATTTGTTTTATGAGTTTATGAGTGGGCTGCTTGTGAGGTCGCAGGAGGAGGTATTGGGGACGGTTAATGGGGAGGGGATTGAAGAGTAATTCAAAAACGTCAAGAAGGGAATTGTAACGTCCAAGTATTTTTGAGGGCATAATTGAATTCGTAATTCGTAGTTCTTTCTTTCCCATTTTCGGTTTTAATTTTAATGGGTTTGAGAAAGCCAGTAATTTCAAGCATATTGAATAATCGCCGAATTTTTCTTTTGAAAGCATCATACTGCTTCAAATCAAAATTACTGTCAAACATCTTATAAAACAGAAAATTTCCTATAAGATTGGCGCTGATCTTGTCTTTTAAAGAATAATTTTTATGCAAGTAAATAGCATTAAGTACATCTTTCTCTTCCTGCTTAATTTCCTTGAATTTACTTCCAAATATTTTCTCCAATTCATGATAATAATTCTTTTGAAAGAAAATTCTATCTACGACATAAACTGAATAGATTTCATCACTAATTGGATGTTTTTGTATTAATCCCGATTCTTCCAATGAACTAATGGCATTTAGATGATTATTATTTTTTGTAAGCAACAATGTCCATTTTTCATTTTTATTGGCAATTTCTGATTTATAGAAGTAAGCAAATATTCTTTTTTGTTCATCGGTAATTTCCAACCCTTTCAATTTTAATGCAATATATTTTGAGAATGAATCTAACACAACTTGCACGTTTTCATCAACTAATTTACCTTTGGGGATAAATAAAGATAAATCGTCCCGGGAGTGGAATATATAATAGGGTAAATCAATCTCACCATCGAGACAAGAGTTGACCAAGCGCTTCATTCCCCACCCTTTCCCTTCATATTTATCAAAAACATTTAATACTTTCGTCAACTTAGGATTATTTGGTTTTGCATTATTTGTTACTATCCTCCGAACAGGAATTTCATGGGTTATGTCGACAAGTAATAGTTGTTTTTTAAACCTACCGGGGTTTTTTATTTGAATATGCTTTGATGGAAGAATATTGACATTAACAAACTGATCAATAGTATAATCACGATGAGCCAGAGAATTATTTATACACTCACGAATCAGCTCCAGAGGATATTCAAAGGTCCTTGTTCCTCCCTTTTCAACAGATATACCTGTCTGAATATTCCTAAGCACAAAATTGTAGCTTTCTACTAAAAGTGGAATTACATTATTAGTAATAACTTTTTTATTTACTGGCAAATCCACCGGCATCTCAACATAAGCATCTACCTGACATCTGAAATTCAAATAATAGGAAAGATTATTTCCACAAACTAACATTCCTAAAATAGTCGGACGATTATTTCTATACATTCCATTAAATGTTAGAAATTGCTTTGCATCTTCAATGGAAGTGAGAAGATTTTGTGTTTTAAATTCACTATTAGATTGCTTTATGTATTCGTTAAGTTTATCCTTATCTAAGTCGGTTAGTTTAGCATTTACCACAGGTTGTAATTCTTTAGCATTCCTTACTTCCTCTTTATATTCAAGTTGTTTTTCAAGATTAATTGGTGAAATTAATTCATCCGCACTCATTATTCTTTCGTACGCATCTTTCTTATAAAATACAAATTTTTCATCTGCTGGCAAAGAATCTACGTACATTACCATCAGCTTTTTACCCATAAAATCTTTCTGTTCCAGATGAATATGGTTCATTATCTCTTTAGGATGATTTAATTCATCCGTAAATCTTTTTAAGGCTTCTTTTAAGGAGCCTTCATGATCAAAGTTAAATCCTCGTAACTCATATTTTTTATCTTTCACATCTTCATAAATGCCCATAATAATTATTCCGTTGTCAGTGTTAAGAAAAGCACAAACAGTTTGCATAACACTATCCCATTTAACTTTACCTTCAAAACTGAAATCTTTTAATTCAATATTCTCACTTTCAATACGCCTATATTGATTTGTGAGAATACATTCCTCAATTTCATTTAATATTTTATCAATTAGCTTTTCCACAATGAAGTTTTTGCACAGCGTAACAAAATTACCTATTTAATTATATATATAGACTTAAATTCTTTCACAATATCCCCAAACAAACCTCCCTATCCTCGTCCAACTTTGCTTTTAGTTCCTCCAGGTTATTAAACTTTTCCTCATTCCTTATTTTCTTTACGAAAGCCACCTTTATGGTTTCACCATAAATGTCCTTATGAAAATGGAAAATATGGACTTCCATGCTTCTTCCTTTATTTTCAATAGTCGGGTTTGTGCCAATGCTCATCATGCCTTTATATATCCCAGTGGTCAGTGGTCGGTGGTCAGTTGTCGGTAGTGACTGACCACTGACCACTGATGACTGACTACTAACATAAACGTACACCGCATAAATTCCATCGGCAGGGACAATTTTATCTGCGAAATCAATTTCAAGGTTGGCGGTAGGGTAGCCCAGTTTGGTGCTTCCAAGTTTCATGCCATGAACCACTTTGGCATGTATAAAGAAATGATAGCCCAAATATTTATTGGCAGTCTGCAAATCATCACCCTGCAAGGCTTTACGTATTTTAGAGGAACTGATTACAGTGGTTAGTGGATAATGGTTAGTGGATAGTTTTGACTGACCTCCCGACGATTCTGTCGGGACAGGACTGACCACTGACCACTGACTACTAACCGGCGCCATTTCTTCCACATGAAAGCCTAATTGAGGCCCCCATTCTTCCAATTCTTTGATAGAGCCTTTGCGGTCCTTCCCAAAACGGTGGTCGTGGCCAATCACCAATGTTTCGGTTTTCAGCTTGCCCACCAATATATCTTTCACATAATCAAATGCTGATACTTGCGATAATTCCTTTGTAAACGGATGTATTATAAGATTTTGAATACCCGCTTTTTCCAACAACTCTTCCCGTTCCGATAGGGTAGTCAGGAAAAACATTTTCTGGGTATCAGGAAACAATACCTGCCTCGGGTGGGGCTGGAAGGTAAGTAGCACACTCTCCCTATTTTTAGCTTTCGCGATAGCAGAAACCCTGTCTAATATACTGATGTGCCCTAAATGAACGCCGTCAAAGGTGCCGGTGGTAACCACATTGCCCTTTTTACCGCCTGCCTTGTCGGCAGACAGGGAGGCGGCAAACTCATCTATCGAATGAAATACGTTCATTCCGCAAAGCTAAATAATATCGAATATTAAACTGGTAATAATGATTTTTTGACTTAACTATCAACACTTTAACATTTACCTAAGCATTCCTTATTTAATGTTCGATATTCGTAATTCAAAAAGCTATATCTTCGCAGCACTTTTTAAAAAAATATTCATGTCAACAATAGGAAATAAGGGCAAAATCGTTCAGATTATCGGCCCTGTAATCGACGTAAGATTTGAAGGTACCGCCCTTCCTAATATTCTTGATGCGTTGGAAGTTACCCGTCCCGATGGACAAAAGGTAATTTTAGAATGCGAACAGCACACGGGGCAAGATACAGTGCGCACAATAGCCATGGATTCTACCGATGGCTTGCGCAGAGGTGTGGAAGTTACCGCTTTGGGCTCTCCTATCAAGATGCCTACAGGCGAAAAAATTAAAGGAAGGCTGTTTAACGTAGTAGGCGATGCTATTGATGGTATCGGTGCTGTAAGCAATGAAGGCGGTTATTCTATTCACCGTGAACCACCTAAGTTTAAAGACCTATCCACCTCCACGGAAGTATTATTTACCGGTATTAAAGTTATCGACCTGCTTGAGCCTTATGCCAAGGGCGGTAAAATTGGTCTGTTTGGCGGTGCAGGTGTAGGAAAAACAGTTCTTATCATGGAGCTGATTAATAATATTGCAAAAAGCTATGCCGGCCTTTCCGTATTTGCCGGTGTTGGAGAGCGTACCCGTGAAGGGAATGACCTTCTCCGAGAAATGATTGAATCGGGTGTTATCCGTTATGGAGATGAGTTTAAACACTCCATGGAAAAAGGCGGATGGGACCTTTCCAAAGTAGATAAAAAAGAATTGGAAAAATCTCAGGCTACCCTGGTATTCGGACAGATGAACGAACCTCCCGGAGCCCGTGCCCGTGTTGCCCTTTCAGGCTTGACTGTAGCGGAATACTTCCGCGATGGCGATGAACAGTCTGGCGGAAAGGATATCCTTTTCTTTATTGACAATATTTTCCGTTTTACACAAGCAGGTTCCGAGGTATCAGCGCTACTGGGCCGTATGCCATCAGCCGTGGGTTACCAACCTACCCTTGCTACTGAAATGGGATTGATGCAAGAGCGTATTACCTCTACCAAACGTGGTTCTATTACATCTGTACAAGCGGTATATGTGCCTGCGGATGACTTGACTGACCCTGCCCCTGCAACCACATTTGCCCACTTGGATGCCACCACAGTATTGAACCGTAAGATTGCCGAGTTGGGTATTTACCCTGCGGTTGACCCATTGGATTCTACCTCCCGTATTCTTTCGGCTGCAGTATTGGGCGATGCTCACTATAACACCGCACAAAGAGTAAAATCGATATTGCAACGCTATAAAGAATTGCAGGACATTATTGCCATTTTGGGTATGGATGAACTTTCGGAAGATGATAAGCTGGTTGTATCGCGCGCGCGTCGTGTTCAACGTTTCTTATCGCAACCGTTCCACGTGGCTGAACAGTTCACCGGTTTGAAAGGTGCATTTGTAAGTATTGAAGATACCATTAAAGGATTCAATATGATTATGGATGGCGCTGTAGACGAGTATCCTGAAGCAGCTTTCAACCTGGTAGGTAATATTGAAGAAGCAATAGAAAAAGGCAAGAAACTGCTCGCTGAAGCGAAGTAAAGAGAGATAAGTTATAAGAGATAAGATATAAGCGACTGACCACTGACTACTGATAACTGACTACTATGAATGTAGAAATATTAACACCCGACAAAAAACTATTCAGCGGAGAAGCTGAGTATGTTAATGTACCCGGACAAGCTGGCCGCACAGGCATTTTGAGTAAGCATGCTCCTATGATTGCTGCCCTGAAAGCCGGACAAGTGAAGGTTCGTGACGCTGAAAAGAAAGAACACCTGTTTGATATTAAGGGCGGGATTGTAGAGGTTAGCAATAACAAGGTTATCCTTTTAGCGGAGTAGAAAGTATAAAGTGCAAAGTATAAAGTGGGAGGCGAATGCCTCCTTTTTTATTGCAAAAAAATCAGCTGCATAAAATTTATTCGCAGCACTTTTACACAGTTTCTAAAATAGTTTATTTGACTGTTAATTTCATATAATCAATAGGTTATACTATTGCAAAATTTTTCAAACTACTGTTGCGAATAAGTTGCCTAGTAAATGTGTGGCAAATGCCCGGCATTCATATAAAATTTGGTTAGCTTTTTACTGTTCGGGTTTTAAAACGAAAGGTTATTCCTACAGAAAATGATAGCTTAAGCCAAAGTTTATTTCAAATGCAGATAATGTCATTGTAACTGGAGAAGAAAATGTTTGAGTTGTGGTAATTGAGTTAGAGTATGCTTCGGTATAGCTTGAGGAATTTGAATATTTAATTGTTGTAATCATATACCCTGCATTCAAACAGACACCTAAAACCCGAATAGGATTCAATTCCAGTTTAATGCTTAGATAGTTTTCAAAACCTTTCCCGTTATTAAGCGAAATTGTTGTTGTTGTGCTATTTCCAGTATATGAAGTATTGTAGGGGTAGTTAGCCGTTTCCAGTCCTACCAGCCAGCTAAGATGAATAGATACATCGTGTTTTACTTCGTTAGTGCCAATGGACAATCCGGCAAGATATTGTCGAATATGGTAATTTTCATAATTATTGTCCTGCCCAAATTCAAGCATTGCGCTTAATGGTCCTATAAAATTATATCCGCAATTTATATCTCCATGCGGGCCTATGTTTGCATTCCCATCTATACCTGAAGTATAAATCGAAGGCATTTCATTGGCAAAAAAGTCTCCCACTGGTATACTCCATCCATAATTTAATGAGAAAAAGAATTTTTTTGCCGGATTTTTACAACTTTCAAATACTAACGTATCCTGCGCCTTGCAGAATGAAAAGCCAAAAATGAAAAGCGAAAAACAGAGGAGGCTTTTTTTCATTTCCCTTTTCTGGTTTTAAAACGGAAAGATAGGCCTCCTTCGGCTAAATAAGGAGACCCGATACCAATTTCGAAATGGATACCCATAGAACTTGAAATGTAACCCCTTAAGCCATACAGTACCTGAAAACTAGGTACAAAAGCATTGGGTTTATCTATAAAATAAAATGGAGGAACAACACCTGAACTGTATTGATTTTCTCCCGTTAATATAGGTTTATCAATCCAATAAGAATAGCCTACCCGCAATCCTATGTAATCATCAATATTTGGATTCCTTTTGCTCAGGTGTTTTAATAACCTAAGGGCCCAATTTGTTCTTGTTAACTTATTTGGATTTAATAAGCTGTAGTCATTGTCTCTAACAATCTCGCTTTGGTAGCTGGCAGCTAAACCAAAACTCCATTTACGATTTAATCCGTAGTCTGCGGTTATACCAACATTTGGAGTTATGGAGTAACAACTGAAATATTCAGAATTTCTTTGAATAGGAAAGAAAAGCCCACCAAAACCTACATCTCCATCAAATTCCGGGCTGTAGCCAATGCCGAAATTTATTATCAGATTACCTTTTTGTCTTTGGTTAATAGTGCTATCATAATCCGGTAAAATCGGGTCAGTGAATCCCTTTGCATATATTACCGTATCAAGTTGGTCTTTAGTTACAGATTCTTTCTCTCTGCCTGGAGGGGCAGTAAAATAAATTCTTTGTTTATCAATATAGAAAATTTTCACAGCCAATTTTGTTCCTGCCTTAAAGACAAGTGTATCAAAAACCTGCCCATTGCAGAATGAAAAGCCAAAAACAATTAATAAAATACCAGGCAACAATTTCTTCATGCATTCTGAAGTTCTGAATTGATAATTAATTCAAAAATAGTAAAAAACGTGATATTTATATGCTGAGTTAATAATATCAAGTTTCTATCTACATTCTATTTTATACAGATGCCGAAACAAGTTCGGCATGACAGGGTTTGGCTATTATAAGGGGAGGATGGGGGGCGGGCGAAGCCAAG
>CAIWVW010000021.1 GCA_903916255.1 uncultured Bacteroidota bacterium | reverse complement strand
TCCGATACAGATATTATAGATAATAAAGTTCCATCTATCAATGTGGGCTTGCGTGGAATTGCAGGAGTGGAAATTGAAGTTACAGGCCCTAACCGCGATTTGCATTCGGGCGTATATGGCGGAGCAGTAGCAAACCCTATTACCGTTTTATGCGAAATGATTGCTTCACTGAAAGATAAAGACGGGCACATTACTATTCCCGGATTTTATAAAGATGTTAAAGTGCTTTCAGCTAAAGACAGGAAGGATTTAAACAGCGCACCCTTCAACCTGAATAACTATAAAAAAGATTTAGGCATTAAAGATGTGACCGGCGAAAAAGGATATACCACACTGGAGCGTACCTCCATACGCCCTACAGTAGAGCTGAACGGAATTTGGGGCGGCTATCAGGGAGAAGGCTCCAAAACGGTTATTGCATCCAAAGCATTTGCAAAAATCACCATGCGATTGGTTCCTAACCAAAGCCCCGATAAAATACTGGAACTGTTCAAAAAACATTTTGAAAAAATAGCGCCTAAATCGGTAAGCGTAAAGGTTACCCTTGGCCATGGCGGCGACCCTGTATTACTTGAAACTTCATCCGCCGGATATCAGGCAGCGAGCAAAGCCATGCAGGAATCATTCGGTAAAAAACCGATTCCTACCCGAAGCGGAGGCAGTATCCCAATTGTGGCCCTGTTCAAAAAAGAACTGGGTAATGATTCCGTTTTACTTGGGTTTGGTCTGAATTCCGATAATATCCATTCACCGAACGAACATTACGGAATATTCAATTACCTGAAAGGCATCGAGACCATTGCCTTGTTCCACCACTATTTTGCAGCTAAATCCAAATAAGGGTCAAGCGGGTATTTACAATAAGCAAATGAATTACAGTAAGTTACTGTAATTTGTTGGTTAATTATGCATTTATTTTACATGCTACCCAACCTGTAGCGAAAACCTTCCGTATTAGTATTAAAGGCAGAAAACTGACTTTTAGCATATACAAAGCCGTATTTTTTTAATTAATTTAAAAAAAACGCCCTTTATTTATATTAGGATAACCTCAAAAGAATACATTTGTAACCTCAATTTCAAAAAAATGAAAAGAACTATCCTCTCTGTTTGCACAAGTTTTATTCTGGCATCAAGCACCTTATTTTGTAGTACCGGTCAGGCCCAAATCATTAGGCCTGCCGGCCAATCAGGCCCCGGGGAGCAACTGGAGAAAATATTATCCTTCTGGTCATCCACCATGGAACAGGTTCGGGTGGATGTTGGAGCCACCAAACAAGAATATGGTGTGTTTACCAGATTTTGCAAACACACTATTGATTCTATTCATATCGATTTCCTGAATAGAATCGATGCCAACACTATTGGAGTTGATAATGTGAAAGCATTCATGCAAAGCAAGAAGCCTTATTTAACGCAACTTTTCAATAATTTCAGGCAGATAGAACAAGAATACCCCAGTTCAGTATCGGAATATAAGGTGGAGCCCAAGCTTAGGCCCACAACAGACAGTTGTTTCTCCTCTTGCTATAATACAAACTTTGGCGATGGTACTTTTGATGGATGGTATGGTTATTATGGCGTTAACAGTTCACCGGATAATAACATTGGACCATTTAACATTACCGGTGTTACGGGCGGATACATAGGCCCGCAGGTTAAAGCAGCCGGCCCCGACCCTAATACCGGCAATGACTATCAGCTTCGCATTACCGCCGGTTCCGCTACCGATTGGTTCCTGAGCAATTATTCCACTTATTCCATGTCGCAGGTTTCTCCATGGGCTACAGCTCCCTATTCAGTTATGATGGGTGACAGTAACCGCAATGGGCAAGGAACAGCTATCTTGAGCCAATCTTTTTATGTTACCCCTACCACATCCAGTTTAACCTACCAGTATTCCGTATTTTTAGAAAACCCATCAGGCCATGCCTATTATGCGCAGCCATTCTTCAGCGTTGTGGTTCTTGACCAAAACGGCGATACAATTCCAATTTGCGGCCAGTATGCTGTAAGTGCAGATAGCGGAGAAAAGTTCCACTTTAAAGGTATATGGTATCCTGTAGAAAGCGATTCAGTATATTGGAAACCATGGACTATTGTAAACGTACCTCTTAAAGCTTATGTAGGTCAGTGTATTACTATTCTTTTTCAGGTGCAAGATTGTTCATTGGGCGGCCACTTTGGATATGCCTATGTAACAGCCTCCTGCTCCCCTCTGCAGCTTATTACTTCTTCCCCTAATTTTTGCGGACAAGATTCCGTTTCACTTACAGCTCCCCCGGGAGCTACCTATTATGCCTGGATACATGGTGTTGGCGATACAATATTGTCAGATACAAACCAGCAAACTGTTTGGGTGAAAGATTCAGGTACGTATACCGTTATTACAACTCCTGTTACCGGAGCTACCTGTGCAGATACCATTTCAATTCATGTGGGTAAAATTCCGGGTCCCCCTCCGCATCCGAAATTCAAAGCTGATACTGTTTGTGCCGGCCAGCGTACCATGTTTGTAAACACCTCTGATTCAGCCTATGGGTTCTCCTGGGATTTTTATAATATAGGAAACTATAATATATCCGATACAAACAAGGACACCGTCTACTGGACTTTTTTAAATCCCGGTATATATGTAACCAAGTTAAATGAAATATTAAAGAATGGCTGTGGCGCATCGGTATATGATACCATAATAGTAGATACAAACGTAACCAACCCTTCATTCACTGCCAGCCCTACTTGCTTTGGTGATACTACTTTTTTCACACCCAGTGCAGCCGGAGCAACCACGTATGACTGGAACTTTGGCGACCCCGCCTCGGGAACAAAAGACAGTTCTAAACTAATTGCCCCCGGACACGTATTTACGGCTCCCGGAAATTATACAGTTACCTTAACAGCAAACAACAGAGGTGGTTGTGGTGCTGTTGCCTCGCAGGTAATCACAATATATGCCGTACCAACACCTGTAATAAGAGGTAAGGATACTATATGCCCCGGTACGCCTGATACTTTATTTGCATCCGGAGGAACTACTTATATATGGAATAATACATATACAACTTCTTCCCTGCCGGCAGCACCTACAGTAACCAAAACCTATACACTGGCAGCATATAATGGTACATGTTTTAAGGATACTACTTTTACTATTGTTGTAGTTCCTGCACCAAATGCAACAGCATTAGCATCAAAAGACAGTGTTTGTAAAGGCGATACAATAACACTGTTTGGACATGGCGGCACCAATTATTTATGGACCAAAGGTTCTACCACGTCAGTAATTTCGACGGACTCTACGGTGCATAATATTACAATTGTGAGCGATACAACGTTTAAATTATATGAACATGGTGGAACCTGCAAGGACTCTGTCAGTGTAACTATTAAACTGATAAAAGCAGTTACTGCTACCTATAACCAGCAATTTGATTCTATTTGCCCCGGAGATAATGATGTTCTAACCGTAACGGGAGCAGGAGGTGTTGTAACCGGCTACAAATGGAGTACAGGAGCCACTACATCCACTATTACAGTTAACCCTACTGCAAACACTACCTATACCGCAACAGTTTACGGTAAATGCGATAGCGTTAAACAATTGATAACAGTTAAAATAGACCCATTACCCGCACCAGTTATTACCGGACCTCAATGGGAATGTAAAGGTGAACCTGCAACTTTAACTGTCAGCAGTTCCAGCAACCCAACTACTTACTTATGGAGCAATGGCAGCACCAAGACAACTATTACTACAACCGGTATTACTGCAAATACTACTTATACCGTATATGCCACAAACACGCTTGGTTGTAAAGACAGTTCAACCTATACGGTAGATTTAAGAACTGCGCCGGGTATCGACATTACCCCGCCTGCTCTGGCTTGCGCCGGGAATGATGTGGTGCTTACAGCAACAGGTTCCGGACAAGGCCCATTTACATATACATGGGAACCCGGAGGTGCTACTACCGATACTATAACAGTTAACCCGTCTACCAAAACCACCTATACTGTTACTGTAAGCAACGGCTGTAATTCTACCAAAACAACTGTTGTTACACCGGATAATCCAGCATTAAGCGCCTGCTGTAATAAGACCATTCTGATTGGAGAAGATACAACTATTGTTGCCGGCGGACCAAAAATGCGAAGCTACTCCTGGGCTCCTGATACCGGTTTGATTTGTTTAACTCCAAGTTGCGACACCGTTCAGGTAACACCTACTGTTACTACAACCTATACCGTAACAGGAACCGACAGTTTAGGCTGCCAGGTGGAAAGATTGGTAACCATTACAATTGAAATACCTTGTTTCAGCCTGAATATTCCGAATGTGTTTACTCCGGACAATAAGGGCTCTTTAGGCCTGGATAATGTCTTCTACATTAAAACAGAAAACATTACCGGATGGTCGCTTGTTATTTTCGACCGTTGGGGTAAGGAAATGTACAACTCCACTAATCCAAATGAATTTTGGGATGGTACAACCAAAGGCGGAGCAAATGCTGCGGACGGGGTATACTATTATATAGTAACAGGTACTTGCCAAAGTGTCACCTACAAAAAAGAAGGCTTTGTACAATTAATTAGATAATAGAATATAAGTAAACTTAAAAACCCTGTATAGAATATTCTAAACAGGGTTTTTAGTTTTAACTCTTCACTATCTGTTCTTTACTTTTCACTTCATCTAGCCCCACACCTTGGTGCCTTCTGTACAGTTTTTGCAAATATCTATTTCCTTGCGCGATTGTAATAAGGAGTGGCGGAAACTACGGTACTTTTCATTGTTCCAAAGTTCTTTAAAAGAATGCTCTTTTAAAGACCCCATTGGATGCGATGCATCCTTATCGAAACAGCATGGCACCACGTTTCCATCCCATGTAATTACGCAGGAGTTCCACATGCGCCAGCAATGGTTTAGCAGTTTATTTTTTATTGCATATTTACCATCAGCGCCTTTCTTATAACGGGAATACTCCTGCTGTTCCGGTATTAATTCATTGCCATTTTCATAATCATAAATCTGCACTGTTTTCAGGCGGACTTCATCAATACCTATTTCTTTCGCAAGTTTTTTTATTTCCGGAATCTGGTGTTCATTCGCTTTTACCACCAAAAACTGGAATATCAAATGCGGTGTTTGCGATTTCAGTTTCTGTTTTGCTTCCGCCACATTTTTTGCACCTTCTAAAACCTTATCGAGTTTGCCTCCAATTCTATAAGAAGAATATGTTTCCTGCGTGGTTCCGTCTATAGAAATAATCAATCTGTCTAAGCCTGATTCTACCGTTCTTTTAGCGACTTCCGGTGTAAGGTAATGCGCATTGGTGGAGGTTGCAGTATAAATCCGTTTGGATGAAGCATACTTCACCATTTCTAAAAACTTCGGGTTCAGATACGGTTCTCCCTGAAAGTAAAATGTAAGGTAGGCCAAATGCGGTGCAAATTCATCAATCACTTCTTTGAAAAAATCGTCTTTCAGCATACCCGTATTACGGGTGAATTCCCGCAACCCGCTTGGGCATTGGGGGCAACGTAAATTGCAGGAAGTAGTGGGTTCAAACGAAATACTTATTGGCAGCCCCATGTGCGCAGGCTTACCCGTCAGCCGCGATAACTGGTAACTGTACAGCACCTTCCAGCCGTTCCATATTTTATATGGGGTGAGTTTGGAGGCCATATTTAAACTATCTGTAAGTTTTCCTGACAAAGCGGGGTAAATTAAGGCAAAGATAGGCAAAGGAACGATGAACTATGAACGATGAACTGTTGCTTATTCGTATTAACTTACAGCTAACGACTTATGACTTACGACTAATATGTAACTTTGAACTTTGTATGGCATATCCCGTTTCACAAATAGCAATTATTTTAAACGCTGAATTAACTGGTAATCTTTCGGCGAAGGATTCGCTTGTTAAACAGTTATTAATTGACAGCCGCACCCTCGCCGAACCGGAAGGGGTGATGTTCGTTGCATTAAAAACCCCTAATAATGACGGCCACCGTTTTATAAAAGAACTTTACGGAAAAGGGGTACGGATATTTTTGGTGAATGCAGATTATGCCAAGGCGAATGATTTTAAAGATGCCTCTTTTATAAAAGTAAAGGATACCCTTTCAGCGTTGCAACAATTAACAACTTTTCACAGGGAGCAATTTGATATTCCTGTAATTGCCATAACGGGAAGCAATGGAAAAACAATTGTAAAGGAATGGTTGCACCAATTATTGTCTCCTGATAAAAATGTGGTAAAAAGCCCCTTGAGTTATAATTCCCAAGTGGGTGTGCCGCTCTCCGTTTGGCAAATGGATAGGACACACGAGTTGGGGATTTTTGAAGCAGGTATTTCACAGCCGGGCGAAATGGAAAAGTTGGAAAAAATAATATCCCCAACCATCGGAATCTTCACCAATATTGGCGAAGCACACGGCGCTAATTTTGAAAATACACAGGAAAAAGTAGAAGAAAAGATGGAACTCTTCCGCCATGTTGATACGCTTATTTACTGCCGTGATTATAGAAATATTGACCATGCCATGAAATATAATTCCGCGTATGCGGGGTTGCGGTTTTTCACCTGGTCGGCCAAAATGGATGCTGATTTGCGTGTTACAAATATTGCCCAAGGTGTTGGAAACACTACTATTGATGCGCAATTCAACGGAAACAAAATAAGCATTACCATTCCTTTTACCGATGATGCTTCCATAGAAAACGCCATGCATTGCTGGGCCTATATGCTTTTTTCAGGCTATGAAAATACTGTGATTGCCGAGCGAATGAACGGATTGCAGCCCGTGGCTATGCGCATGGAGATGCTAAAGGGAATGAACAACTGCACAATCATTAATGATTCATACAATTCTGATATAAATTCTCTTTCCGTCGCGCTTAATTTTTTGCATCGGCAGGAACAGCATTCACACAAGACCATTATACTTTCCGATATTACCCAAAGCGGAAATGACGAAATTGAATTATATGGTAGAATTGCCGCAACATTAAAAGCTAAGCCTCCGACAAGGCTTATTGGCATTGGGGAAGCTATATCACGTAATGCGGGATTGTTTGACTTGGAAAAGCATTTTTTTGCAAGCACTGCCGATTTTCTAAAGCATATCCATGAATTTAATTTCAAAGATGAAGCTATTTTATTGAAAGGCGCGCGTAGTTTCGAGTTTGAAAAAATAAGCCATGTGTTGCAGGAAAAAGCCCACGAGACCGTGATGCTGATAAACCTTGCGGCTATTGCGCATAACCTGGCTTATTACCGCTCTTTAATAAAGCCATCCACTAAAATAATGGCGATGGTAAAAGCCTTTTCTTACGGCAGCGGGAGTTTTGAAATTGCCAATATGCTGCAGTTCCATCATGCAGATTATTTGGCTGTGGCCTATCCCGATGAAGGTGTGGAGTTGCGCAATGCAGGTATTTCTTTGCCCATTATGGTGATGAATCCCGAACCGGGCAGCTATGACCTCTTCCTGAAATACCGCATGGAGCCGGAAGTCTACAGTTTCCGGACACTGAAAATGGCTACTGAAGCGGTTAAGCACACTGTAGGGGCACAAAATTTTGTGCCCTTGCCCATACATATTAAGCTAGATACAGGTATGCACCGCCTTGGTTTTGCAGAAGAGAATCTGGAGGAGTTAATTGCACTGCTTGCGCAAACACCGCAATTGACGGTAAAGTCCATCTTCTCGCATTTGGCTGCCAGCGGCTCTGATAAGCATAAAGATTTCACACTTCAGCAAATAGAAAAGTTTACAAAGTGGAGCGATAAAATAATGGCTGCGCTTCCTTACCCCGTTATGCGGCACATATTAAACTCCGCCGGAATAGCGCGTTACCCGCAAGCGCAGTTTGACATGGTGAGGCTGGGAATCGGCCTCTATGGCGTGGGTAATGATGCCGCCGAACAACGCAAACTGGAAAATGCAGGAATCTTAAAAAGCGTGATATCTCAAGTTATGCATTTGAAAAAAGGGGAGACCGTAGGTTATAACCAACGTGGCGTTTTGGAAAAGGACAGCACCATTGCAACGGTTGCAATAGGTTACGCCGACGGCATCAGCCGGGAGTTTGGCAACGGAAAAGGAAAAATGAAAGTGCATGGCAAACTCGCACCGATAGTTGGCGATGTTTGTATGGATATGTGCATGCTCGACATTACAGGCATTGCCGCCAAAGAAGGCGATGAAGTATTGATTTTCGATGATGCAGCCTCTCTCCAACAGGTTGCCAAAGACATGAACACCATACCCTACGAAACCCTTACAAGCCTTTCGGGACGGGTGAAGAGGGTGTATATACATGAGTAAGGAATAATCAATTAAAAGATGTCAATAGGAGATATCCATGAAAATGCAAGCCTAGAGGAATTAAGAGGCATATTACTTAATGGACTTACTTATGATTTTTATAATGCCGAATGCTATTATACAATATACAAGATTATAGGAGGCCATTCTGAAAATATAAACAAAACTCAGAATAAAAATATTATTGATTTCTTTTCAATTTACTATAAATTGGCACAAGATGCAGCTATTCTTTCTATTGCCAGGATGTACGATACATCCAAAAACACTAAGACAAGATGTATTCCATATTTACTAAAAAGACTCGATGATTTATCTAGCATGCTTCCTAGTATTGAGGCACAAAACATGACAATTAATTTATTGAAAAACTATAATGTGCCGGAACAATATTATTTATCGGTAAAGGACCCTGATGCATCAAAGTTTCCTAAAGAAATAGCTTATTATTATAAAACTCTCTATACCGAGAAATCTCTTGATAGTAAGAACCAAAGCTTAAAAAAATTTAGAGATAAAATTATTGCTCATAATGATATGTTTGATGGCAACACTGATTTTACATGGTCTATATATGAGGAGCTTATTGGGTTTGCAAATGAAATAATTGACATAATAGTTACTGCATATTTCAATACTTCTATTTTAATTTCAAGAGACGCTGAATATAAAGCTCTTTCTATTGAAGTAATGTTAAACAAGTTGAATTTATAATACCTTCCCTCTATTTTAAGTTTATAGTTTACTTTTGTCCCCGCATTATGCCAATAAAGAGCCTTGATACTATACGTCCTGTAATAGGCAAAGAGCTGGATGAGTTTGAAGTCCGGTTTAAGGAGTCTATGAAAAGCACGGTCCCTTTGCTTGACAAGATTACCTATTACCTTATTAAAAGACGTGGCAAGCAATTGCGCCCCATGCTGGTGTTTTTCTCGGCAGGCACCTATGGAAAAATAAATGATTCTACTTACCGTGCCGCTGCATTAATCGAGTTGCTGCATAACGCAACTTTAGTGCATGATGATGTGGTAGATGATTCCTACCGCCGACGTGGCGCATTTACTATCAATGCCCTTTGGAAAAACAAAGTGGCTGTTTTGGTAGGTGATTTTATGCTGTCGCGCGGCCTGCTGATTGCTGTTCACGATAAGGAATTCCGTTTGCTGGAACTGGTTTCTACGGCCGTGCAAAAGATGAGCGAAGGCGAATTGCTGCAAATTGAAAAAACCCGCAAACTCAATATCACCGAGCCGGAATATTTTGAAATTATATCTAATAAAACGGCATCGCTTGTTGCTGCCTGTTGTGCTGCCGGTGCAGCCTCCGCAGGCGCTAGCGAGGAGTCCATTCAGCATACGCTGAAAATGGGCGAAATGCTTGGTATTGCTTTCCAGATTAAAGACGACCTCCTTGATTTTGAAACTGACCTCGACATTGGAAAACCAACAGGCATAGATATTAAAGAAAAGAAACTAAGCCTTCCGCTTATTTATGCATTGGAACAATCATCTTACGCGGAACGGAAAAGCATTTTGAGCAGTGTGAAAAACAAGAGCAGTGAAAAGGAAACCGTTCAGAAAATGCTGGCATTTGTAAAGGAAAAGAAAGGACTTGAGTATGCTAAAAGTAAAATGTATGAATACCGGGAAAAATCGAAAGCGATGCTGAACGAATTACCCGCTTCTCCCTATAAAAAAGCCTTCGAGCAGCTTATTGAGTTTGTAACTGAACGAGATAAGTAGGTGGGTAACAGATTTTCTTATAAATTTGTGCAGGTAAAATATTCCTATGAAAAAAACTGCTTATATACTTTTTGCCGCAACCGTCATTCTAAGCGCTTGCCATCCCGCTCCAAAAACAGATTCTGCAAATACTCCGCCCGTAACAGTAGATACTGCTAAAATACATGCGGCCCCTCAGCAAGCGCCCGACACTGCGGTGAAAGACGGACAACTGATTAAGCGTTACGCCAGCGGCGTTATGAAAGAGAAAAGCAATTATTTAGCCGGGAGAAGACAAGGCGAATGCCAGAGTTTTTACGAAACGGGCAAACTATGGAGCGATGATTATTTTACGGCAGGCGTACTTGATGGGCCTACTGTATCGTATTACGAAAACGGTCAAAAAAGATATGAAGGCAATTATGTAAAAGGAAAACCAAACGGTGTTTGGAACTTTTATAATGTGGACGGAAAACTATCGCATTCCGTGAACTACGGTAAAAAGGAAAACAAACCGGTTATGTAGGTTTTTCCTCTTTCAGCGAAACGTCCACCACAAATTTATTTCGCAGCAAACGGCTGCCGAGCAGCATAGGATATTTCATATTACCTCGGTCGGTGAGGCTTATCCATGCCCGTATCCGGCGGCTATGTATGCGCACGCTTGTACGTATTAAATAGCGCATTTCGCTATCGCCAAAAGAGTTTTTAATTTGCTTTTCAATGAATTTCCTTTTATAGGATATGGTTCGTTCCTGATATTCGGGATGCGATGGGTCGAGCAGGTTAAAACAAAGTATTTTCTTGCCGTCCTCCACTTTCACATTTATAAAATGGCAATGCAGCGAACAGTAATAGGCGCCGGTATCAGTCTTTGCGGGAATGCCTGCAAAACCCAAGCGGGGAAGGTCAACCAATACGGTACGACCTATAACTTCTTTTTTCTTTTCTTCTTTCATACATGAAAACTAAGCAACTCAAAATTAATAGTATAAATGAATACGGCGACATAAGCCTAAAAAAAGTAATTTTGGAGTAGCATTTAAGAAAACACAACCACCTGTAAAATGATAACCTATTATATCATCGGGTTCACAGTAATTTTCTCCCTGATTGGATTCCGGGACAGGGCATTCTTCGCGAAATACATGTTCAACCCGAACAGGATTTACACTAATAAGAAAGAGTGGTACACCGTTTTCACGCACGCTTTCCTTCATTTAGATTTTGCGCATCTCTTCTTTAATATGTTCACGCTATACGCATTTGGCCTTTCGCTGGAACAGGATATTTTCCCTTTCTTTTTCCCCGAACATGCCCGCTATTTTTATTTACTTCTTTATTTTGGCGGTATTGTAGTTTCATCCGTTCCGGCCTACGAAAAACACAAGCATAATCCGGGTTATAATGCTATAGGAGCTTCGGGGGCTGTGTATGCGGTATTATTTTCATATATACTTATTAACCCGACAGCCATGCTTCAACTTATGTTTATACCCGTTCCTATTCCCGCTTTTGTATTGGGAATCCTCTATTTGATTTATGAATGGTACATGTCAAAGAGAGGCAGAACCAATATTGGGCATGATGCGCATCTGTGGGGTGGTATTTTTGGAATTGTGTTTACCATCATACTTCACTATCAGTTTGCACCTAATTTTTATTATCAAATTGTAGCATTATTTAAGTCATGAATAAAGCCGTTTTACTGGACCGTGATGGAGTTATAAACCGCGAAAGAGGCGATTACACATTCCGTATCGAGGATTTCGAAATCCTTCCGGATGTGTTTGAAGCCTTGCAAATGCTGCAAAAGGCAGGATACCTTTTAGTCATAATTTCCAACCAGAGCGGCATAGGAAGGGGCCTGTTTAAGATAGAAGATACTGAAAAAATGCACGGCTATTTGCTGGACGAATTAAAGAAGCATCATATTCATATAGAGGAAATATACTATTGTGTTCATCATCCCGAAACAGGCAGTTGCCTTTGCCGCAAGCCTGATTCGCTGAATGTGGAAAAAGCGCTGGCGCGTTTTAATATCGACCCGAAAAAATCATTTTTCATTGGAGATAAAGAGCGCGACACGATAGCCGGAGAAAAAATGGGCGTAAAAGGAATTTTGATAGAATCGAACACATCGTTGGTGGAAGCCATTCAACCCTGCCTTGCAAAATGAAGATAGCTGTAAATACACGGTTGTTGCTCAAAAACAAAATGGAGGGTATTGGCGTTCATGCGTATAATGTGCTAAAACGCGTTACCATCAATCATCCCGAACACCAGTTCCTGTTTTTATTTGACCGCAAATATGATGAGAAATTTATTTTTTCATCGAATGTAACCCCAGTGGTTCTTTACCCGCAGGCCAGGCACCCGTTGTTGTATTATTGGTGGTTTGAGTATTCGGTTGCGCGCGCGCTAAACCAAGTGAGGCCCGATATTTTTTATTCCCCTGACGGCTTCCTGAGTTTAAATACTGAAGTTCGCTCCGTTCCCGTAATTCACGATTTGAATTACGAACATTACCCGAAAGATTTACCCCAATGGGCCAGCTGGCACTACAGGCATTTCTTCCCTAAGTTTGCCGCAAAAGCAAGAAGGATAATAACCGTATCGGAATTTTCGAAACAGGATATTGTGCAGAACTACCACATACATGCCGACAAAATAGATGTGGTGTATAATGCAGCCCACCGGAACTACAAGGTAATGGAGGCGCCCGAAAAAAAAGAAATGCTGAATAAATATTCCCACGGAGCCGAATACTTTTTATATGTAAGCGCATTACATCCGCGGAAAAACGTAAAACGTCTGCTGGAAGCATTCGACAAGGTGAAAGCAAGTTCCGGTTCGCCTATAAAATTAGTACTGGTAGGCCCGCACTATTTTAAAAACAGCGAGATGGAAAAAACCTACCAGAAAATGCAATTTAAAGATGATGTGGTTTTTACCGGAAGATTGAACGTAGAGGAGTTAAGCAAAGTAATGGGTGCAGCATTTGCACTGGTGTATGTTTCATATTTCGAAGGCTTTGGAATACCATTGGTAGAAGCCATGCAATGTGATGTGCCAATCGTAGCTTCCGATGTAACTTCCATACCTGAAGTTACGAGAGATGCAGCCCGCATGGTAGACCCTTTTTCGGTCGATTCTATTGCTGAAGGCATGCTGGAGCTTTTAAAAAATGAAGCCTTGCGAACGGAACTTATCGGAAAAGGAAGGGAACGCTGCAAAGCCTTTTCATGGAACAATACGGCTGAGTTAACATGGAAATCGTTAGAAAAAGCTGCACGCTGATGTCACTGAAATCCTTTTTGAATAGTACGTATATAGAAGCCGGTTGTGATGAAGCCGGCCGAGGATGCCTTTCCGGCCCTGTGTTTGCGGCAGCAGTAATACTTCCGAAAGATTTTCACCATCCGTTGCTGAATGATTCCAAACAGATTTCAGAAAACGTGCGTTATCAATTAAGAACGGTAATTGAAAAAGAAGCCATTGCCTGGGCAGTGGCTGATGTAAGCAATGAAGAAATAGATGAAATTAATATCCTGAAAGCTTCGTTTCTGGCTATGCATAAAGCAATCAAGAGTTTAAAAATAAAACCGGAATTTTTACTTATCGATGGAAACAGGTTTACATCCTACCATGACATACCTCATAAATGCATTATAAAAGGAGATGCTAAATTTGCATCCATAGCGGCAGCTTCGGTGCTTGCCAAAACCTATCGCGACGATTATATGAACAAACTGCATATAGATTACCCCTACTATGGCTGGAACCAAAACAAAGGTTATGGAACACCATCGCACCGCGCAGCTATCGGGAAACATGGAATTTCGATTTATCATCGCCGCAGTTTCAAATTAGTGGAATGGGATTTATTTCATCAGCAATAAGCCAATGTTAAAACGGATAATAGCCATAATAATATCGATTTTCGTGCTGGGCGGCGGCACCTATTTTTACTTTCACCTTAAAAAAAGTGAGGCCCCGGTGAACAGTGCCATTAAGGCAATCCCTATAGATGCCTCTTTTATTTTCGAAAGCCGGAAAACGTTGCCCCTCTGGAAAAATATTTCGGGTACAAGCAATATATGGAGTGACCTGATGGAAATACCTTATTTCTCGGAACTGAACGGACAGTTAAAATCGCTCGATTCCATTGTAAGAGAGAACCCGGAAATCGGGACTGTCCTTGAAAGCGAATCGTTATATATATCCGCCCATATAAATGGAATGAACCGTTTTAATTACTTATTCGTTTGCGCCCTGCCTGCGGGTGCAACCCAAACCACCCTTAACAGTTATTTAGATTCTTTGAAGGGCAACAGTCCCGCCGGTGATTTGCATTACGAAGAAACCACTATCCACTGCGTGAAAATAGATGAAACCAATTCGTTGTACTACACCAACAGCAATGGTATTTTCATTGCTTCTTACGCTTCGGCGCTTATAAAAGAATCATTAAGGCAGCTTGAATCGGGCATATCTCTTTTAGATAATGCATACTTTACCAAAGTCCTCAACTCTTCGGGCGGGCAACCGGTAGCCAATCTTTTTATAAATTTCCAAACCTTTACCAATGTAGCTTCCCATCTTGCCAACAGGAACTTTCTACCCATATTATCATCTGTTCAGGATTTCGGGCAATGGATGGAATTGGATATTACGGTTAATCCCGATGAACTTATTATGACCGGCTTCACCGATTGCGACAGCACGGGAAACCAGTTTTTAAACCTCTTTCAAAAACAATCATCCCGCGAAATTAAAGCGGCAAGCATAGCGCCTGCCAACACCTCATATATGGTGTGCCAGGAATTCAGCGACTATTCGACCTTTCATAAAGACTACATGCAATATCTTGGCAGGCATAACCGAAGCCGCAACCGCACGGAATGGCTGAACAGGTTATTACAAAACTATAATCTGAACATTGAAAAATATTTTTATCCATGGATTAATACAGAAGTGGCGGAAATAATCACAGAACCATCGGACAGCAGTTTGCAGAATGATACATACGTATTGATAGAAGCAAACGATATAAAAGAGGCTATGACTAAACTTACCACGCTGGCCGATACGCTTTCTGCCCGGAAAAAGTTGAAAACAGCCGACTCTACCTATATGCACCACGAAATTCATACCTTGAATTTAGATAATGTTACCGGATATATTTTAGGCAGCGCATTCGATGGGGTTACCAAGTCATGGTTTACATCTGTTGGAAATTATATTGTTTTCGCTAACAGCATGAATGCCTTGAAAACGCTTATTTATGGATATGAAGGAAGCAATACGCTGGATAAGGATAATTACTACAAAGACTATGTAAAGCAGCATGTGGAAAGCGAATCGGGGATATATGTGTACAATAATATGGCATTATCTCCGCTGGTATATTCCAATTATTTGGATAAATCGCTGACCGCAGATATGAAAAAACATATAAATGTATTCAGCAAATTTCATGCGGCTTCCCTCCAGTTCAGTTACCTTCAGGGAATGTTTTATACTAACCTGTATTTGAAAAGGAACCCGATGTTCCGTAAAGAGATTGTTCCTTTATGGCAGGTGGCGCTCGATACCCCTTTGCAAACTCCCCCATGCTGGGTTACGGAACACATTACACATGGGCAATATGTGCTGGTGGAAGACAAGAATGAAACGGTTTACCTGATAAGCAATAACGGACATACCGAATGGAAAAAACAAATAGAGGGAGATATTATGAGCCCCGTTTACCAGGTAGATGCCTTGAAGAATAATAAAATCCAATACCTTTTTAATACTGCTGAGAACATTGTTTTGCTTGACAGAAAAGGAAATGAATTTGACGGATACCCGGTAAAATTAAAGTATTCAGCTACGGGCCCGATAAATGTGTTCGACTATGACAATAACCGTAACTATCGCCTGCTGCTGCCCGGCGATGATTCCAAAATTCATGAATATGACATCAACGGAAAACCGGTAGAGGGCTGGGCCATGCCGGAAACAAAGTATCCCGTAAAATGCGCGGCGCATTATTTGCAAATGGATGGTAAAGATTATATCGTCTTTATCGACGACGGCGGAAAAGTATATGTGCTCGACCGAAAAGGAAATGAAAAGCTAAACCTTGATAACCGTATGCCTCCTCATATCCGTAATTTCTATAAGCAAGAGGGCAAAACATTATCCGATACCTATATTATGGCGGCAGATTCTACAGGGACAGTATTTAAGCTAAACATGAGCGGCGAACTCTCCACTGTTCAATATTTAAAAGGCAGTTATACAAGCCCTGATTTTGTCCCCGGCCCGGTGGACAGCAGCGGCAAACAGGAAATGATTTTTCTTAGCGGTACAGACTTATGGGCCTATAATAAAGACAAAACGGAACAGTTCCACATCAGCGCGAAAGATGAGTTGGAAAACAACTTGTCACTTTTTGTTTACCCCGACCGCACCCTGCGCATCGGTGCAGTTGACCAAAAAAACAACCGGATTTATTTATGGAACAACTCAGGAACCCTATGTCCCGGCTTCCCTATATATGGTTCAGGCAGCTTCAGCATAGCAGATATGAAAAACGATGGTTCGCTATACCTTGTTACCGGGGCAGATAACAAAGTATATGTCTATAGCTTGCAATAAGCCCTAATACAAACTAATTGCGGGTAATCGAGAATTCGCCTTTTTTTACTTTAACGCCAATTTTCTCGATAGAATATTTACCAAAGGTCTTCATGATATTTTCCCTTATCTTGGTCATTTCACCATGTAAAGGACACGGCTTCTTTGAGTCGCAGTATTCCATACCTAATCCGCAACTTGCAAAATATTCCAGCCCATCCACCGCTTCGATTACGTTAAGGAGGGTTTTCGATTTTTCTTTGGGAGTCATATAAAATCCGCCATTAGGGCCTTTAGTTGACCTTGCCAACCCGCGTTTTACAAGCTGCTGCATAATTTTTGCAAGATATGGCTTAGGAATATTTAAGTCTTCAGCTATTTCGTTCAGTTCAGTCTTTCCGCTTTTCTCGGTCTTCATTCCGATGTACAGCAAGGCGCGAACACCATACTGGCAGGATTTCGATAAAATCATAATACAGGGGGTTAATTAATAATTTTAAGTATAGAATCATTCTACAATAATAACAGATTTAAGTACAATAATATGATAATACTCCACATTTCCTATTGACATGGGTCACCTTTTCAAAATATACTGATTTACAAGAGAAAAAGAATAGGTTTTCTTTTTCTCAATTTCAAAATAAGATTTGATTTGAATATTTCCCGAACCTTAGTTACTTTGCAGCAGTAAAGCCTATCTATTTATGAAAAAAATCCTTTCGCTCTTAACGTTCAGTTCTTCGCTCTTAACCATATGTGAGGCACAGCAAACCTTGCCGGTAAATGGCACGCATGATATAAGGCATAGTTGTTATGCATTTACGCACGCCAATATTTTTGAAGATTATAACACCGCTTTAACCAATGCTACCCTATTGGTTAAAGACGGACAGGTAATTGATATAGGAGTTGGCGTAGCCATACCAAGCGATGCCGTGATATATGATTGCCATGGAAAAACTATTTATCCTTCGTTTATCGACCTCTTCAGTTCGTATGGAATGCAACCTTTAAAGCCGCAGCCAAGAACCGGTGCGCCACAAATGAAATCCGCCACAGCAGGCGCTTTCGGATGGAACCAGGCAGTAAAATCGCAGACAGATGCCGAACAGCTTTTCCATTGCAGCCCGGCTGATGCACCCTCTTACAGAGCAATTGGTTTTGGCGCTGCCCTTTCTTCACAGCACGATGGTATTGTTCAGGGTGCATATACTTTGGTAACCTTTGCCGACACGGTAGATAATGAAGCTATTTTGGCAGGAAAAGCGGCAGCAGGCTATTCATTCAGCAAGGGCATATCTACGCAAGATTACCCAAGTTCGTTGATGGGCTCCATCGGATTGATAAGGCAAACTTATTTGGATGCTGAATGGTATAAAAATGCAAAACATAAAACGGAGGTTAACTTATCCCTTGAGGCATTTAACCAATTGCAAAGCCTGCCGCAATTATTTATTGTGAACGATAAATTATCTGCCTTGCGCGCCGATAAAATTGCCCGTGAGTTTAAAGTAAAATATATTATTAAAGGCGGCGGCGATGAGTACCAGTTACTGGATGAAATCAAAAACACAGGCCGCGATTTTATTATTCCGCTCAACTTCCCCGATAAGCCCGATGTGCAGGACCCTTACGATGCAGGCATGGTCGATTTATCTTCCTTGCTGAATTGGGAACTGGCTCCGCTGAATCCCGGCGCACTTGAAAAAGCAGGTGTTAATTTTGCCCTTACAGCGGATGGGTTAAAAGACAAATCCGCATTTTTAGCTAATCTTAGAAAAGCTGTAAAATATGGACTTTCCACTTCAGGCGCATTAAAAGCGTTGACATACAATCCCGCCGCTATGATGGGAATGCAGGGTGAAATAGGCTCGCTGAAAAAAGGGATGCTGGCCGACTTTATTATTACCTCCGGAGATATTTTTAAGCAAGGCACTTGCATTTATTCCAACTGGATTAAAGGTTGCCCCTACCAGGTGAACGATACAACCAACAGCGATATGCGGGGAACTTATGCACTTACGGTGGATAATATAGCCTACACCTTACTTATTGGCGGTGATGTAAATACGCAAACAGCAACCGTTGTAGACGATAAGAAACATAACATCCCCGGATTTTTTCACCTTGCAAATCCAATGCTTACAATTTCGTTCCGCCCATTTGGCGATACCCTCCACCCTATCCGGTTAAATGGGTTGATTTCGGCGGATAACAAAACAATAAATGGTACAGGCACCAACGGGTTAAAACAAATACAATGGAAAGCAAATCTCACAACCGCATATACCGACACCACACCTGAAACGCCCTTGCATATTCCTTCTCTGAATGAAGTTCGTTATCCTTTCTCTGCTTATGGCCGGACAAAAAGTGAATTAGATTCGATTCAAAAGGCATCCAAAGAAGTAGTGATTCGCAATGCTACTGTTTGGACCGGTGAAAAAGACAGTGTCCTATTAAATACTGATGTCTATTTGAAAGATGGAGTTATATCTGCCGTAGGTAAAAATCTTTCGGTGGCAAAAGATGCGACTGTTATAGACGGCACAGGGAAATATCTTACAGCCGGAATTATCGACGAACACTCGCACATAGCCGTTACCGACGGTGTAAACGAAGGTGCTGAAGCCTGTAGCGCCGAAGTACGTATTGGTGACGCACTTAACTCCGAAGATATTTGTATTTATCGGAGCCTTGCAGGCGGCGTGGTGGCTTGCCAGGTATTGCATGGCTCGGCGAACCCAATTGGCGGGCAAAGCGGCATTATCAAATTGCGCTGGGGAATGACACCGGAGCAATTAAAAATTCAATATGCAGTTCCGTTTATAAAATTCGCCTTAGGCGAAAATGTAAAACAAGCCAATTGGGGCGATGTGTTTACGGTGCGTTACCCGCAAACCCGCATGGGCGTTGAACAATTTTATTACGATGAATTTACCCGAGCGAAAGAATATGAAGCCACCTGGAATGCGTATGCAAAACTTGCCAAGTCAAAAGACTCGCCTGATGCACCGCGCAGGGATTTGCAACTGGAGACACTGGCGCAAATATTGGATGGAAAAAGATTTATCACTTGTCACTCTTACGTTCAATCGGAAATAAATATGCTGATGCATGTTGCCGATTCATTCCATTTTCATTTCAATACGTTCACCCACGGGCTGGAAGCCTATAAAGTAGCCGATAAAATTGCGGCTCGGAATATAGGCGTATCCTGCTTCTCGGACTGGTGGGCTTATAAAATGGAAGTAATGGAAGCCATTCCTTACAATGCAACCATCTGCACCAAAATGGGAATTGTTACCGCCATTAATTCCGATGATGATGAAATGCAACGGAGGTTAAATCAGGAAGCCGCAAAGTCGGTTAAATATGGAGGATTAGGCGAACAGCAATGCTGGCGCATGGTAACCATCAATCCTGCAAAATTATTGCATTTAGATGAACACACTGGAAGTATAAAGGTTGGTAAAGATGCCGATGTAGTGCTATGGTCGGGCAATCCGCTTTCTGTTTATTCCAAAGCTGAAAAAACATTTGTCGATGGTGTTTGCCTTTACGATATTCAAAATGATGCCGCCATGCGAACCGACATTGCATCCGTAAAGGCGAGTATCATTAATCAATTAGTTTCCGAAGTGAAGCCGAAAGCCAAACAAGTAAAAAAATAATATTTTGTAATTTTATATAATATGAAAAAGCATTTAATAATAGCCACTTCAATACTCGCCACACTTGCGGCAATTGCCCAGCAGCCTATTCCGGCCTCGCCTAAAAAGAAAAGTATATTACTTTATGGAGGAACGGTTCATACAGCCACAGGCAAGGTAATTGAAAATGGCGAGATTGGAATAAGAGATGGTAAAATAATTTTGGTATCTGATCAAGACACATCACACACTTCATTAACGACAACGTATTCAAATTCACAGACTACCCAGGTTTCAACGACAAACTCTGGTTTGACAAAAACGGAGAAATCGGAACATAAAAAAATCTATTCAAGCAAAGAGTATGACACTGTAATTGATTGCACTGGCAAGCAAATTTACCCAGGATTTATTGACCCTGATTGTTCGTTGGGATTAGTTGAATCGGGTGCCGTGCGCGCCACTACGGATGTTGCAGACATAGGCGCTTTAAATCCCGAACTCCGTACATTGACTACTTATAATACGGACTCTAAAATTACTCCGGTGGTAAGAATTAACGGTATTCTTACAGCACAAATTGCCCCGCAAGGGGGGCTTATTTCAGGCACATCTTCCATTATGAGCTTGGATGGCTGGAATTGGGAAGATGCCTGCTACAAAGCTGATGACGGCGTACACATGAATTGGCCTGTTCTTTATTCCCGGGTTCAATTAAATCCTGACCAGATTGGAGGATTTGCCCCGAATAAAAACTATGACAAGCAAATTCAGCTTCTTCAAAAATTCTTTTCCGATGCACAGGCATACGCTAAACAGAAAACCCATGCTGAAACCAATGTGAAGTTTGAAGCTATGAAAGGTGTATTTGATGGCAGCAAGCCATTATATATATATGCCAGTTTTGCGAAAGAAATATTGGCATCCGTTACGTTTGCAAAGAACTTCTCCATTCCGAAAATTGTATTGGTCGGCGGCCTTGATTCATGGATGGTGACCGACTTTTTAAAACAAAATAACATCCCCGTTATTCTTACCCGCGTGCACAGCCAGCCCGCTATGACCGATGATGATATTGACCAGCCCTACAAAACTCCGGCTATCCTGCAAAACGCGGGCATACTTTTCTGCCTTGAAAACGATGGAGACCAGGAAGAAAATGCCTCGCGCAATCTGCCATTTATGGCCGGAACTGCAATTACTTTCGGATTAACACCTGAACAAGGGTTGGATGCAATTACTTCCAACACAGCTAAAATTTTAGGAATTAATAATTCCCTTGGTTCTATTGAAGTAGGTAAAGACGCAACGCTTTTTGTATCGGACGGAGATGCATTGGATATGCGGACCAACATCATAAGCCTGGCATTTATAAAGGGAAAGAAAATTCAACTCACAAGCGTGCAGACTGCACTTTACCATGAGTATATGCAGAAATACGGATTGAAATAAATTATTGCTTAATAAGGAAAGCCCAATGACAGTTGATAAGTTATTCTTTTTGTTCCCCCCATTTGGCATATAGTTTAGGAAGTAGCCTTTTTAAGGATTCTTCGTCATCTTCCCATTTTTTTCCTGCGGGTTCATCTATTAATGTATCAATTTTTATTATGGGCATTTTCTTATGGAAATTGTGCTGATATGCTTTCAAAGCGCAATACTGTAAACCTTCCCAATTATCAGGCTCAATGTTTATTTGAGTTAATGTGTCAGGATTATTGATAGCATCCTTGTATACTTTTTGTCCTTGTCCAATTAGCCAACTTCTGAAATCAGTAAAACAATCATCAGCACAACCTCCATTTATAATATATGCCGCAGCCCATAGCTCCCATGTGTATGCTCTATCTTGCAGAGTCTTAAATAGGCTATCAAATTTTACTATATCATCCGGTTTTTCAGATTCTAATAGAAGCTCCAATTTTTCACATTGAACCTCATATTTATTTTCCGATTGATTTCTTGACATGTCAATCAATCTCCAAAATTTATTTTCATCCATAGTAATGTTTGGAGTGCTTGGGGTGTTGCAGCTACCAAGGACAGTAAATAGTAAAATTATTGCAAATAAATATTTATTCATACTACTTAAATTTGATTTCGCTTTTCAAAAATAAGGTATTTATATTACCGAATACCCAACAAAAAAGGGAAAGCCAATTAAGACTTTCCCTTTTTTATTGTATCAGGTTGGTTTAGTTTAGCAGCATCTGTTTTTCCATTCTTCTTTAAACTTGGCGCGTTCTTCTTCGCTCATGCTCATCCATTTTTCTTTCCATTCGCGGCCACGGCCAAAACGTCCGCCTCTTCCGCATCCGCAACCACGTCCGCCGCGCCCTTTAAATCCTCCAAACAAAATCTTGGATAGAATAAATAATAGAATAGCTTGGCAATATGTTATTGTTCCCAAATGAAATACCGATGGCATCACAGCATTCCATAAATACATTACCAATGCACCAAATATGAATACTCCGGCAATTACAAACAGCGGTATTAATATCCACCATTTACGGCTTCTGCGTCCACAGTATTTATCGTTCATTGTTTCTTTTTCTTCGTTCATGACTTTTATAGTTAACGTGTTATTAATTCTGTATACAGGGAATCCAGTTTCTTACGTAAATGCAGCACGGCATAACGCTTGCGCGATATCAATGTCTTTATGCTTTCGCCGCTCTTTTCAGCCATTTCACGAAACGTTTTATCTTCCATTTCATTCTGAATAAATGCATCTTTTTGTTCGATTGGCAATTCATCCAGCGCTTTTGCAAACTCGGCCCAAAATAGTTTTTTCAATTCTTCATCTTCGGGGCTTTTAAAATCGGAAAGAAGTATGTCCTTATAATTGATTTCACCGTCTTCGTCTTCGTAAACAAAATCATCCAGCGATGCAGGTTTTTGTTTGCGATACATATCGGTTATTCTGTTACGTGCAACGGTAAATAACCAGGAGCCAACCTGTTCAATCGGTTCCGCTTCGTTTACATTGCTTAATCTGAACCATACATCCTGCAAAATATCCTGGGCATCTTCATCGCTTTTCACCCTGTTTCGGATGAACGAAAAAAGACGGTTACCATAATCCTGTACGGTCTGTATAATATCAACCTTCCGTGGTTGTGAGACTCCTATTGCTACCATTCCCTTGTTTTTAGTGTGAAGACGCTCCATAATTTATTTTGCTTTAATCAGCCTACTTACTTTATTCATTAATTATATACTCAAAAAGTGTACCAAACGGTTTTCCTGCCAAATGGGGTAAAAATGCGGCATATTTGCCCTGGTTTACATTAAGCATCTAATTTTCAGATGTTTTGAAATGTAATTTTTGTCACTATTACGGCTGATATGTGTATCGTTTTAACATATTCATAACCCAACCTCACGTATATTTTCGGCTTTTTGTCCGATATTTGCTCTACTACCATTAGACTACATTTCCGTGAAAAAACTACTCTATTTTGGCATAATCTTATTCCTTTCATCCGGAATAAAGGCCCAATCTTTAAAAGAATTGGAAGCAACAAGAATTTTACTCCCAAACGGTTGGAGCCTCACCCCCGCAGGCGATAAATTGCCGTTGGGCGATTTACCGTTAAATATAGCCCTAAGCAATGACGGAAATTATGTTGCGGTAACCAATAACGGACAAAGCGACCAATCCATAATGGTAATAGATACACGAACAGAGAAAAGAACTGACAGTATAAAAATAGCTGTAGGATGGCTCGGACTTTGCTTCAGCAAAGACGATAAAACGCTTTATGCTTCGGCAGGAAACAAAAATCAGGTTCTTTGCTATTCACATACCAATGGCAAACTTGTGCTTTCCGATAGCATCGTATTAGGCAAACCATGGCCCGAGAAGATTAGTCCAACCGGTTTGTGCATAGATGATGCCCACAAAAAATTATATGTGGTTACCAAAGAAAATAATTCTCTTTATATTATAAATTTAGAGAAAAAGAAAACTATAAAACAAGTGAAACTGCCCGGCGAAGCATATACCTGTTCCCTTTCTCCGGCCAATAATAATTTGTACATCAGTATTTGGGGCGACGAAAATGTATTGATTTATGGTACGCGCAAAGACACTATACTTTCATCTATTCATGTTGGCAGTAATCCGAATGATTTAGTTTTTAGCCATAGCGGAAAATATTTGTTTGTATCCAATGCTAATGATAACAGCGTTTCAGTTATTTTAACAGCCGATAATAGGGTTTTGGAAACATTAGATGCAGCAATTTACCCAAACTCTTTAGAGGGCAGCACCACCAATAGCGTTGCGCTTAGCGCAGATGATAAAACACTTTATATTGCCAATGCAGATAATAACTGCCTCGCCGTTTTTGATATAAGTAAACCGGGGCATAGTTTTTCCAAAGGTTTCATTCCAACCGGCTGGTACCCCACATGCGTTCGTGTGGTTAACCATAAAATATGGGTTAGCAATGGCAAAGGGTTTTCATCCATGGCAAATCCCTTGGGGCCGAATCCACTGAAACCAAAGCAGCAAACCAATTACAAACAGGGTGACCAAAACAAACCACACAAGGTGCAATACATAGGGGGTTTATTTACCGGAACTATGAGCATAATTCCGGAACCGGATGCAAAAACATTGGCGGATTACTCAAAGGCAGTATATCATAACACACCATACAAAGGCAGGAAAAACGACTCTTCGCTCCTATCTTTTAGTTCTTCGCTGCCCATTAAGTATGTATTTTATGTTTTAAAGGAAAACCGCACGTACGACCAGGTTTTAGGCGATATGCCCAATGGAAACGGAGATACCTCTTTATGTTTGTTTCCTGAAAAAATCACTCCGAATGAACATGCTATTGCCAATGAATTTGTATTGCTCGATAATTTTTATGTAGATGCGGAGGTAAGCGCCGATGGCCACAACTGGAGCATGGCTGCATACGCAAATGACTACGTTGAAAAAACATGGCCCACCAGTTATGGCGGCCGAGGTGGAACCTACGACTACAGTGGCAACCGGAAAATAGCATTGCCAAAAGCGGGTTTTATTTGGGACGATTGCAAAAAAAATAATGTGAGCTATCGCAATTATGGAGAATTCCGGGATGATGATGATGGAAAAATTACGCTGAAAGATTTGGCAAGCCATACCTGTAGCGCCTACACCGGCTGGAACTTATCTTACCATGATGTGGACCGGGAAAAAGTTTGGGAAAAAGATTTCGATTCATTATTAGCCGCGAATTCGGTACCAAGTTTAAATATTGTTTACCTGCCAAACGACCACACCAGCGGCCTTGCAAAGGGCGCTTACACCCCATACGCATTGGTTGCAGATAATGATTTAGCGCTTGGCAGGTTTATGGAACATTTATCGCAGAGCCCCATTTGGAAAGAATGTGTGGTTTTTGTAACCGAAGATGACGCGCAAAACGGAGCCGACCATGTGGATGCCCATCGCAGCATTGCCCTTGTAGCGGGCCCGTTTGTGAAAAGGCATTACACTGACCACACCATGTATTCTACTTCCTCTATGCTGCATACGATTGAACTAATACTTGGCCTGCAACCTATGAGCCAATATGATGCCGCTGCAACACCGATGTGGCAAAGTTTTATGAATACATACAATACATTGCCTTATGTGGCAAGAAATTCCAATATTGATATAAATGCAAAAAATACGGCCTACAATGAGTTGATGAGAAAATCGAATAAATTCAATTTCCGAAAAGCAGATGGCATTCCCGAAGAAGCATTCAATGAAGTACTTTGGAAAGCCATAAAAGGGTCGGTGCAAATGCCGGCTCCAAGGCACTGTGGATTTGTGCTGCCTACAAAATCAGGTGAAAAAGATGATGATTAACACCTTGTAACGGTTGATTTTATTAATATTATGAGGAACTTATGGAATTCGATTCCATATTAACCAAAATCGCATTTTGGTTAATATGTCTGTGAATTACTTGCCCAAAACACAGAAAATAGCCACTCGTTAAACGACTATACTTGTAAATTATTTTTAATACGATTTTATGCCGCACAGGAAAATGAAAGTTTTTACTGCCACCCTGATTGTAATTGCCAGTATGATAGGTACTGGCGTATTTACCAGTTTGGGGTTCCAGTTAATGGGCGTGCATAGCGGCTTCGGAATACTAATGCTATGGCTGGTAGGCGGTGTTATTGCTTTATGCGGGGCGCTCTGCTATGGAGAACTGGCTTCTGCCATGCCCCGTTCAGGCGGAGAATACCATTACCTGTCAGAAATATTTCACCCGTTTGCAGGCTTTTTATCGGGCTGGGTTTCATCCACAGTGGCTTTTGCAGCACCTACTGCATTGGCAGCTATGGCCCTCGGGACCTATGTTAACAAGGTTTTCCCATCTACCAACCCGGTAATACTTGGAGCGGCAGTAATCGTTATTGTTACGTTTATACATTCCTTCAATCTCCGCCAGAGTGCACGCTTTCAAAATATATTTACCATGCTCGAAATTGTGCTCATATTGTTTTTCATTGTTGCCGGTTTCATTTTAGAAACGCCTCAAACCTTCTCCCTGCTGCCACAGCAAAGTACAGCGCTTAATGAAGGCTGGCACTCCATTTTTTCATCATCATTTGCCGTATCGCTTATCTATGTTTCATACGCCTATTCCGGCTGGAACACCGCTACCTATATGGCAAGCGATATTGAAAATCCCCGTAAAAATGTACCCAAAGCTTTATTTTACGGAACAGTTATCGTAATGGTATTATATATTTTGCTGAATTATATTTTTCTTTATTCCGCACCCGCAAAGGAAATGCAGGGTCAGGTGGAAGTAGGGTTGATTTCTGCCGTACATATTTTCGGCTTAAAAATCGGCAATATGATGGGCATGATGATTGCCCTCCTGCTTATAGCATCCATCAGTTCTTTTGTACTGGCAGGGCCAAGGGTAGCCCAGGTTATGGGTGAAGACCTTCCCCAACTTTCATTCCTATCTATTACCAATAAACATGGAGTTCCTTACGTTGCAAAAATTATACAGGGATTCATTTCACTTTTATTAATTCTAACTGCATCCTTCGGGAAAGTATTATTGTATATTGGGTTTACGCTAAGTCTATCAACCTTCTTTACCGTTCTGGGATTATTTATTCTCCGGGCCCGGATGAAAGGGAAAACAGATGGCTATAAAACTTTCGGCTATCCCGTAACACCCATTGTATTTCTTGCATTAAGCGCGTGGATGTTGTTTTTCACCATGAAAGAACATCCTAAGGAATCGCTGCTCGGATTAGGCACTATTCTTGCGGGCAGCGCAGTATATTTCATTAAAAAACCGGCAACTTCCATTCATGAAAAATCAATCGTCCCTGAAAATAATTAGTTTCTTTTCGCTTATATTTTTTTTACCTTTCGCATTCGATTCCTGTGTTAATAAACCGGCCGGAGATACAGTTGCAACTGCGCCCCCTCCGAAAGACACAGCCCTTGTAAAAGCTTCTGCCGACACTATAAAAGCATGGCAAGACGAGGATTTCGGCAAAATTACATTCAACCGGAAATACAATGACATAGCCCGCTACATTGCCGGCATGAAGGCTTGGCCCGGAAGCCCTTATGCCAAACTGGAGAATGATTCGGTATGGTCAAAGTTTCACCGCAACTTCGATTATTCCTGGAACCAGATTGCGACAACCCGGCTGGAACCTATGACGGAATGGGGAAATACTGAATTAGCAACCGAACGTAAAAGCAAACTCGATATTTTTTATCCGCTCAGTGGCCCCGATATTTTGCACGCCAACTATTTTTTCCCGGATGCAAAAAACTACCGCCTGTATGCCCTCGAAATCAACGGAGCCTTGCCTGATTTGAATAACATGAATTTAAAGACAACCGAAAATTACCTGAATGCGGTTTATTCTTCACTGGCAGATATTTTTAAACGCAGCTACTTCATTACACACAAAATGTCAACCGAGCTGAACGCGAGTAATGTAAATGGCACACTTCCGCTTATCTGCGTTTTCCTGGTAAGAACCGGGCATGAAATTATCAATCTCAAATATTTTCACCTGAATGATGATGGCACAGAAACAGAACTTCCTAAAGACAGTTTAGGCACGCACCATAATGACCTTGTAAAAGTTTATTTCAAAAACAGCAAGAATAATTCCATACAGATGGTGAGTTACATGAAATGTGATTTGTCGGATGGAGCATATACAAAAAATAATGCATTAAAAACCATGTTCACCAAAATGAAACCCTGTATCACCTATCTTAAATCGGCATCTTACCTGCTTCACTATGGATTCTTTTCCCAGTTCAGGGACCTTATCCTATCCAAAAGCAAAACCATATTGGAAGATGATACAGGCATTCCGTACAAATATTTTCCCGGCGATAAATGGTACGTTTCGCTTTATGGTGTGTATGTAAACCCCGTTAGTGATTTTTCCGGTGTATTCCAAACCGACCTGCTGGATGCATACAAGGATACCATTTTACGCAAGCCCAAAAAGCTTCCATTTTCATTAGGCTATCACTGGGGTTCCAACAAACAGAACCTGATTAAAGCTCAACTCAGGAGCTAGTTAAAATGAAGGCAAAGTGGATACTATTCGTTTTGCTTGCTTGTATACACTTTTCATCTTCGGCTCAGAATTTACTTGCAAATATTATTCACAAAGATTCCCTGTACTCCAAATATCATGAGGTTTTCGCGCAGCCCGAGAAATATCATTTGCAGGTAATTTACACGCAGGTCCACCGCGATAAAAATAAGCATGTAACATTACAGAGGTATGCGCTCGAGCCCCCGACTAAAAGATACTATTACCCTGCAAGCCTTGTGAAATTACCTCTTGCAGCGCTGGCACTGGAAAAAGTAAATAACCTTAAAATAGATAATCTTTCAAAAAATGCGCGGCTGCGTATAGATAGTTCTCACGCCTGTGAAACCAAAGAAAATTATGACACAACTTCCGTTTCAGGGTATCCGAGCATTGCTCAGTATATAAAGCGAATGTTGCTTGTAAGCGACAACAATGCATATTCAAGGATATATGAATTCCTTTCCTCGGCCTATATAAATAAGCGATTGCATGAAATGGGGTATGTAAATACCACTATCAACCAACGCTTGAATGGTGCATGTGACAGCACAAATAACCGTTATACAAACGGATTTACCTTCCTTGATAATACTTCAAAAAACATATACACGCAGCCTCCTGCCTATAATTCCGGCAGCATAAAAAATCGCGCAACGCATACCATTATTGGAAAAGCCTATATGGATGGAAACAAACAATTACCACCAAAAGATTTCAGGCGAAATAATTATATTTCATTTGAAGATGAAAATTCAATTTTGCTTTCCCTGATTTATCCGCATGCTGTAAAGTCCATCAAGCGTTTTAATTTAACAGAGGATGATTATTCTTTCCTGAAAAAATATATGGGTATGCTGCCGCGGGAAAGCGCTCATCCAACATACAACGTTAAAGAGTATCCCGATAATTATAAGAAATATATTTACTTCGGAACTGCCGGAAACATTCAGGATACGAGTATCCGTTCCTATAATATTGTAGGCAGGGCATATGGTTTTTTAGCAGACTGTTCTTATATAAAAGATTCAAAAACCGGTGTGGAGTTTTTCCTATCCATTTTGATTTACGTGAATGAAAAAGATGTTCTCAATACCGACGATTACCAATATGATTCAATAGGGTTACCCTTCATGACTGATATGGGGCATGCCATCTATAATTATGAATTGAAACGGAAAAAGAAGAAAAAGTAATTTTTCACTTACCACTTCCTGCCCCAAACCTACGCTTAACGCCTTCCAACGTATTCTTAAGCAGCGAAGCGATTGTCATCGGCCCAACTCCACCGGGCACTGGAGTAATGTAACTGCATTTTGGTGCTACTTCATCAAACTTCACATCTCCTGCAAGGCGGAAGCCGCTTTTCTTGGTCGCATCCGGCACACGGGAGATACCCACATCAACCACTACGGCTCCTTCTTTTACCATATCGGCCGTAACACTTTCGGTTTGTCCTGTAGCTACAATTAATATATCTGCTTGCAGAGTAAAACTTTTTAATTCAACTGTTTTACTATGGCAAATAGTAACGGTACAATTTCCCGGTTTGGAATTACGAACCATTAAAAGGCTCACAGGCAACCCGACGATGTGACTTCTGCCTACTACCACACAATGTTTTCCGAGAGTAGGAATGTTGTATCTGTCGAGCAATGTTATAACTCCAAATGGAGTTGCAGGAAGAAATGCTGGCATATTGAGTGCTACCCTTCCCAGATTTTCGGGATGGAATCCATCAACATCTTTTGCAGGTGAAATAGCATTGATTACTTTATCGTCAGAAATATGTTTTGGTAATGGAGATTGCACAATAAATCCATCCAAATCAGGGTCGTTATTTAATTCCTCTATTCTTTTCAACAACTCTGATTCTTCAATTGTAGAAGGAAATCGAATAAGTGTAGATTTGAATCCAACCCTTTCGCAGGTTTTTACTTTACTACCCACGTATGTCTCACTGGCAGGGTCATTACCGACTAAAATAACGGCAAGATGGGGCACCTTTTTACCTTCCGATTTCAGTTTTTCTACATCAACTTTAATCTCCTCTAAAAGTTGCTCCGATATTTTTTTGCCGTCAAGTAAAATCATACTGTGATTTAAGAATATTGAATAATGAATATCGATTTAAGAAGTGAACAGCCAATAACAGATGGCATTTAAAATTAATTTGATGATTCTTTAACTATGTTTTTCAATGCAGTTTTAACGCTTTTAACAAAGATTGAAAGTAATTCATTGGTTTCAGCTAAAGCAGATTCTATTTTTCCTTTGGACTTATAGTTCTTTGTGCGATATATAATTTTCAAACACACGTTTGTTTCTCTTAATTCTTTAAGGGCTATTTTCATTTTATGAATAAAGTCTTTCCTTGACTCACTTGCTTGTGCTTCGCCATAATTTAATGCAGGTGAAGTTCCTGAACGTAATAGTTGTCCCGCTAAATGATTTGAAACTCTTGAATCCGGCATCTCACCAACAATTTCAACTATTAAAACAGCAAAACTTATTAATCGTTCTTCAAGGTCATATTTATTCATTTTTTCATCCATCTGCCTTTCACTTCGATATTCTACATTCGATATTCATTATTCTTAAATCCTGTTTTATCTGCCATAGGGCATTTTTCCCATCCGCTGCATTAGCCCGGCCATGGCCGATTTATTGCTGAACATCTTCATCATCTTCTGCATATCCTCAAACTGCTTAATCAGTCTATTCACATCTTGAATGTTTGTTCCACTACCGGATGCCAGCCTCTTTCTGCGGCTGCCGTTAATAGTTTCAGGCTTTGCGCGTTCCTCGGGAGTCATAGATTGTATGATAGCTTCAGTTTGCTTGAATGATTTCTCATCAATATCTCCTTCCTTAATCGAATTACCCATTCCCGGAAGCATAGAGGCTATATCTTTCACTCCGCCCATCTTTTTTATCTGTTGTAACTGTGCAAGGAAATCGTTAAAATCAAATTGGTTTTTGGCGATTTTCTTCTGCAGTTTTTTGGCTTCTTCCACATCAAACTGCTCCTGCGCCTTCTCAACAAAAGAAACGATATCACCCATGCCAAGAATCCTGTCCGCCATACGTGCCGGATAGAATACATCCATTGCATCGGGCTTTTCGCCTGTACCAACAAACTTAATGGGTTTATTTACAACCGATTTAATAGACAAAGCCGCACCACCACGGGTATCACCATCTAATTTGGTAAGTATAACTCCGTTGAAGTCTAATCTATCATTAAATGCTTTAGCAGTATTCACGGCATCCTGACCAGTCATGCTATCCACTACAAAAAGTATTTCCTGCGGATTGATCACCTTTTTCAGTTCGGCGATTTCATTCATCATCTGCTCGTCAACAGCCAAGCGGCCTGCTGTATCGATAATTACAACAGTGTTATCATTCAAACGTGCTTGCTTAATGGCAGCCTGCGCAATCTTTACGGGATTCTTTTCGTTCTCATCAGAATATACTTCAACATCCAACTGTCCACCCAAGGTTTTCAACTGCTGAATAGCCGCAGGGCGGTAAACGTCACATGCAACAAGCAATGGTTTTTTACCTTTCTTATTTTTAAAATAATTGGCAAGTTTAGCGGAGAATGTCGTTTTGCCCGAACCCTGCAATCCTGACATCAATATAATAGTTGGATTAGCGGTTAGCGAAACGGTGCTTTCCTGGTTACCCATAAGGTCGGCAAGTTCCTCGTGGCAAATCTTTACCATTAACTGGCCCGGAGAAACAGCCGTTAGGACACTTCTGCCTAACGCTTTTTCCTTTACCCTTTCGGTAAATTCCTTGGCAATTTTATAGTTAACGTCCGCATCAATTAAGGCGCGGCGTATTTCTTTCAGGGTTTCCGATACGTTGATTTCGGTAATCTTTCCCTGACCCTTGAGCATCTTAAATGCTCTTTCTAACTTTTCTGACAGACTATCGAACATTACGCTTAAAATTTGAGGTACAAATATAGTTATGAATTATGAGTTATGGGTTATAAGTTGAGGATAATAGGAAAAATGATTAAATTTGTGCTAAGAAACCAGTTGAAACATGAGTACAGCCGAATTAAAGTCCAACCTATTAAGGATTATTAATACTATTAACGACAATAGTACCTTGCAAGAAATTTACTCTTTTGTTTCCCAAAAAAAGGGAGATACAAAAGACTCATTAAACTTGGAAAAACAGGATTTAACTAGTTTGAGTGCATCTGGTCTTGCTAAAGCATATAGCGATGATGAGCCTGATTATTCAAATGTACTTAATGCATAGAATGCAAAGAATTCTTTCTATATTATCAATTACCTCCCTATTTATTTTTATCGTTGCAAACAAACCAGATAATAGCAAAAAAAGTAAAGTTTTATACGTCAAATTCGTTGGGAATGGTGAATCTGGTGCTTATCTTTATGGTAAAGTTCGCTATTTTAATGGAAAGGACACTGTCGCATTAGATAGCGTTGAAATTTCTGTATTTGATCAAAAATCAAAAATGGATACGGCCATACATACTGACTCTCTTGGAAATTGGGAATTTGAATCCGGATATGGTGTTTTCAATTTTCTTATCAGAAAAATTGGATTTCAATCCTTGAGAGTAGATAAATATCAATCCATTTCTGACAGAGAAACAGAAATAAATATTTTGTTAGAAAAGGGAACGGAAACCCAATCATATACTATATCAGGTAAGATTTATAAGTAATTACTCCTGCGTCTTAGCAGCCAGCAGATAAAGCACTGCCATCCTTATTGCAACCCCATTTTCCACCTGGTCGAGGATGATAGATTGGTCGGAGTCGGCTACATCGCTGGTTATTTCCACTCCGCGGTTGATAGGGCCCGGGTGCATAATAAGGATTTTCTTTTTCAGCGAGTCGAGGCGTTGCTTGTTTAAGCCGTATTGCATCGAGTATTCCCGGGTAGAGGGAAAGTATTTTATATCCTGCCTCTCCAACTGTATGCGCAGCATATTTGCCACATCGCACCATTGAAGGGCTTTCATAAGGTCGTATTCCACTTTTACACCGAGGGCCGAAATATACTTTGGTATCAATGTCGGCGGGCCGCTCACCATCACTTCGGCACCTAATTTTTGCAGACAAAGTATATTCGATAGCGCTACTCTTGAATGCATAATATCTCCCACTATTGCCACCTTTTTACCTTTCACATTCCCTAAGTTTTCACGGATGGAGAAGGCATCGAGCAGAGCTTGCGTAGGATGTTCATGGGTACCGTCACCGGCGTTTACCACTACCGCATCAATGTTATCGGCAAGGAATTTGCAGGCTCCGGCGCTGGAGTGGCGCATCACCACCATATCCACTTTCATGGCGAGGATGTTCTTCACCGTATCTATAAGCGTTTCGCCCTTTTTTACCGACGATGCCGAAGCGGAAAAGTTCAGCACATCGGCCGAGAGGCGGCGTTCAGCCAGCTCGAAGGAAATGCGGGTGCGGGTAGAGTTTTCGAAAAATATGTTGGCTATGGTTACATCGCGCAGCGATGGCACCTTTTTAATAGGTCGGTTAATAACAGATTTGAAGTTGTCGGCGGTAGCGAAAATAAGTTCAATATCGCTAAGCGTTAAGTCTTTAATTCCTACCAGATGCTTGACACTTAACGCTGATTTCATGCTATTAGTTTATAA
The DNA here is from genome assembly GCA_903916255.1 of uncultured Bacteroidota bacterium. Lineage (GTDB taxonomy): Bacteria > Bacteroidota > Bacteroidia > JABEUT01 > JABEUT01 > JABEUT01. The sequence continues at coordinate 16 of CAIWVW010000021.1, read as the reverse complement.
AGTTTGTAAAGTTCAT